>NZ_JBFUHZ010000013.1:0-70741 GCF_056402135.1 Rhodococcus sp. P4_C10
TGGGCGTACCGGCAGGTCTTCATCACCAACGCCGAGCGGACCGCCGCACTTGCGCCCTGGCTTGAGCACTACAACACTCGACGCCGCCACAGCGCACTCGGCGGACTCCCGCCGGTCAGCCGTCTGGCACCAACCTGATGGCCGGGTACGCCTAGCCAGTGTGCTGATCGTGCCCGGCCCACCACTCGACTGACCCAGGCCGGGCACGAACAGCGACACCAACCAGACAGGTCGGGTAGCCGCCCCGCCGCTGCAACTCGGTGGAGAACAGGTCGGCAATGGTGTCCACACCACTCCCCCCGACCCCTCGAGGACTACCTGTGAGCACTCGTCCCGTCCTGCGGACCGTCACGGCGGCCGCACTTCTCGCCCTCACCGTCGCCGGTTGCAGCAACACCGACACCGACAACACCAACGCCGCCGCGGATCTGCACGCCAACACCGTCACCGCCCTCGACTTCCCCCGCACCGTCTTCGACGGCTGGGAGATCACCGATCCAGCCGACCGGCCGAGCTCTGCGATCCCCGCGATCGGCGCCGCCGCCGGCAGCAGTGAGGACCTGGTCTACTCCCCTACGGACTGCGGCCCCGACGGCGCCCACGGCGCGGCGCTATGGGCGATCGTCGACGGCGGTGGTGGGCAGTGGGCCGGACAGGTCGGCGAGAACACCGCCGCCGGCCAGACGTTCACCACGACCGTCACCGCGTCCACCGCCGACAGCCTCAACGCGGTCACCGACTTCGCGCAGAACTGCGCCCGCTACACCGCGACCGCCGGCGGCCGGACGCTCGAGGTCACCACGACGGCCACCAACGCAGAACCGTTGCGGTACGGGCTGTCCGACGCGCGACTGTTCACCTCGACCGTCACCGTCTCGGGTGCGCCGGAGCGGGTGTACTCGACGCTGACCGGGGTCGGCCAGGTCGACGGCCGCATCGTCACCGGACAGTTCACGGCCCCGGGCCGGATCGAGGGGCCGACCATCAACGTCGCCGGGAACTGGTGGAACGTCCTCGCGACGAAAGCTGTCGGCGCCAAGAGCTAGTCGTAGCGGTAGCGGGTCTTGCTGGACGAAGGCGAGCCGTTCTGCACTGCCAAGATCACGCCGACGGTGACGATGACGATGATCTCGACCACTGCGAGGGCGACCGCGGCCCAGGCGAGTCGAGACCCGCTCTCGTGCGGCCGGCGGCTCACCTCGTGAATGCCGACAAATCCGAACACCAGCGCCACCGGGATCAATCCGATCAACGCGGAGAACAACCCGATCTGGGCGGAGAGGTTGGTCCGGGTGGGGGCCTGGACCTTGCCCGGTACGAGATGTGTCATGGGCGGAGACTACGTCCACTCAAGCGCCGAAATAGGCGCTGCCACGGCCGATGTCATCTGAACGGTGGACAGCTGCGCCCGGGCCGGGATCTACTGCCCCAGCCGCCGGCCGATCCGGCTGCCGTACTGCAACGGCACGTCGAAGGCGTCGTCGACGGCGCCGATCGCGCGGTCGACCGTGAGCACCGAGGGTTCGTGTCCTCGGTGAGTTCGTACAGCCGGGCTGCGGTGGTGGACGGCGAGCGCGGGAGTCAGTGCCGGCTACCGCGGTGAGAACGCGACCGCGAGGTCACGGGCCGGATGCGGTGTCCCAGCGGGAGTGACCAACCCGTTTTCTACGCCGTAGAATTTCTACAGCAGCAGCTTTTTTCTTGTAGGTTCCGGGCCTACTTGTCCGAGCCACCTGGGATTCTCAAGATCTTTCACGACACTTGTCCACGAAATTCCGTGCGAAGATGTCCATTTCCACAGCCGTGATCCGAGTCGACGCCAGATCATCGCGGCCACGCTGACTCTCGGTCTCCACCGTCACCCTTCCGAAGCCCCAAAAAGACACCATCGCGGACGCCGTCGGCACTCGGCCGCAACGCGCTGCTGCTTTGACAACGACCTTCGTACACACATGACACGGCTCCCGGAAATCGGAACTGACTTTCTTCAGTCCAACTTCCGGGGAACCGTTCAACGAAGGGACCCTTCAACTTCCCCGGGGTGGGGTGCAGTCAGTGCATCCCGACCGCACCCTCGGCGGGCAGGTCGCCCTTCTTGGCGCGGACCAGAACCATCACCAGCGGGCTGATAGCCAGGACGAGAGCACCCGCCCAGCCGAACGCGTGCGCGTAGCCCGATACCTCGGTGCCGAAGACCCAGTCCATGACCTTGCCGACGAAGTCCTGCGCGGGCGCCGGCATGGCCGCGATCTGCTCGGGCGGCAGCGGCGTGGCGTTCGACAGATCCGACGGGATCGCGTCCGCCGGGAAGCCGGGCGGCGGCGTGGGCGCCGGGTTGTCGGCCTGGAACGAGCCCTTGGCCGACGCGTACACCGTGGTGAACAGCGCACCGCCGACCTGCAGCGCCGCGTTCGCTAGGGCGCTGGCGGCGCCGGCATCGCGGTTGGGGACGCGCAGCAGTGCCAGGTTCTGCATCGGCACCATCAGCAGGCCCAGGCCGAAGCCGAATGCCGCCAAGCCCGGGAACACGTGCGTCCAGTAAGAGGTGTCCACCCCGATCTGAGTGAGCAGGAACAGCGCGCGGGTGGCGAGTTCTGCGCGCGCGGGTGGCGAGTTCTGCGCGCGCGGATTTCATCGCGGTGGCATGGCTGAGCGGGATCACCCGCCCCTGCACGGCCCCACCGTCGTCCGGCCACCGTCGATCTGTTCCGGCCACCCGTTCCCTGTCGTCTCTCACGCGCTGTCGATCCGCATATACGCGGCGCCTGAACGCCGCGTCGAGGGGTAGTGGCATGGGTTTCATTCTGTCAGTGCGGGGTTCGCCGGAGGGAACCGGGAGGCCGGGTGCGCACAACGCGCCCTCGGATGGCGCGCGCGCCGCCATGAGACCCGCTTCAGGTGCTCTGAACTGCAGGTTCGGGTGAGTGACCGCGATCACGAAAATTCTGCAGCGGTGACTGTAGACAATCGAATGTCGCCATTGTAATCTTCCAGTTAGATGAGAGACGGATCCAATGGGCGTGGCAGAGGACGAACTGCCCGCATGAAGGAAGACCGGTAAGTAGGGCGGGACGCGTCGAGAAGATGTGTTGAGTGTGTTTCGGAAGACTCGACGCGTCCCGCCGCTCTACCGGGCAGCCAGACGAGCCTGGTAGAGCGGGAACAGGAAGTTGCAGGAAAAGCGACGCACGCAGGCGTCGCACCCGGGGCGGTTGCAAGATCGCCGCCCCGGAACATTGAAAAGTCCCGACTAGGAGGTGGTGCACGGTCAGCTGTTACACGATCGCGTCCCGTCCGCCGAGGCGGGGAACCGGTAAGGAAGCCGGCCGAATGGCTGGTCTGTTCAAGTGAATCCCCTCGGGGCGCCCCGCCGCCCCACACCCCCCCGCGCCCCCGCGCGCGTACAGCATGGGACGCGCCGCCGAACTCCTCGGCGTCACACAAGCCTTTCTCCGCAGCCTCGACACCGCGAAACTGGTCACCCCGGTGCGATCCGAAGGCGGCCACCGACGCTACTCCCGATACCAGCTACGCATCGCCGTCCGCGCTCGCGAACTGATAGACCAGGGCACCGCACTCGACGCCGCCTGCCGCATCATCATCCTCGAAGACCAACTCATCGAAGCCCAACGCATCAATACCGAATTCCGCCAGGCACAGCAGCACCCAGACCCGGCCACGAACACTGAAGGCACCACCGACTGACCCGGCTATATAGCGCCATGGACGCAGGCCCACGACACGGGGTCGGGGAGTAGTCCCATTCCTAGTTATCGCACCGATACCTGACGGTCGCGCGGAGGAGGCTCTCGCTAGAGGTCCACCCCCGTCGACCTCACTCCCGGACTCGGTCACGAGGGAACCCCAGTGCGTCATAGGAAGCCTATCCAGGACTGGCGTGCAGGACGGATAAACAGGACACTTCCTGTCTGCGTCTCCCCTGCCTGGGATCGAGTCCGGAACCGGTGTCGGGTGCGCTGGTTGCCGATCGTCAAACAGGACGGTCGCTGCCATGAGGTTTGGGCCGATGGGCCGCTTGCCAATGACACCGGAAACGAACCCACAGTTCATGACATGGTGGACATATCGACTGCCACTGCCCATCGAGTGGCGGATTGCATTGTGGTCGATCATCGGATGCGACTTCGGCGGTCACTGCCCGTAACCGAGGAGGTGATGATGATGTTGAGCCTCGGCGTGTGGTTGGGTCCGCTTACCCCGTTCGCGCTAGTGGCAATCAACTGGCTGGCGGACCTTGGCCTTTACAAATGAAAGTTCGGACGGTTGATTCGATCGCGCCGGTAACTCCACGAGTGCTTTCCCCGGGCTCCGACGCGGGCGTCGGTCCCGGACACCCTGCCACTTTCAACCCTCAGAATCGTGCCATCTATCGCTGAAGATCACAGTCGAAGCCGGCGACCACTTGGTGAGCGGGAGACCCGCGCGCCCTCCCGGACAGTGGGGCCGTCGCCTACGGAACGTAGAAGGTTGCGACGCCCGGTGTGACGAACGAGCTGCCGGTGTCTACGACGACGACGACAACCTGCCCGGTCCCGGTCGGCAGGACTGCTTCCGGGTATCCGTCCAAGCCGATCGACATCGGGGTGGAGCCGGAGGCTCCGTTCGACAGGTTCAGCCAGCGCACTTCGGACAGTTGTAGGCACCCCGATCTGCCTTCCCGTCTGCGTTCCTCCGGGCCGGTGATCGTCACCGCCCCAGACTGTTCGCCGACCACGGCCACGCAGCGGACCGAGGGGAAATCGAAGCTGCCGTTCGGGTTTCCGAATGACGCCGGGTCGATCTGGAACGGAACGGTGACCGCGGCGGAGGCGACGGCCGCCGGCGCCAGAACCGAACCGGCCACGACGGCCGCGCATGCGACCGCTCGGCGAACGAAATCGATCATGACAACCTCCAAGAACAGTCGGGGCCAGGTTTCGATCACCTCACTAGCAGTTCCCGGTGAAGTAGCAAGGGAGGGCTGGCAGCAGCTTCTCCAGGATGGGTGCTGGTATCCACAAGAGCCAGACAGTCCGGTCCATTTCGATCACCTAGCGAGATTGGTTGCGGAATCGCTTCCCCTACCGGCAGTTGTAGTAGTTGCCAAGCCAGCAGGGCATGTTCTCCAGGGCCCATTGCCGCTGCTGGTCGTTGAAGAACGGCGGGTACATCAGCCAGTAGAACCACGGCCAGTCCACCTCGATCAGCCCCTGGTCACGGAGTTGAGGAAATCGACCACGGCAATCACCACGGGCACGAGCGGCCCCCACCATGCGAGGTCGTACGGGTACGCGATCATCGCCATCGCCTCCTACCGCCCGCTGTCGGCGTGCTCATCCAAATGTCAGGGTCCACCAGTAGATCGCAGTCATGACGGCCACACCGATCGGCCCGAAGTAGCCGGGATCCAGCATCCAGATCGCCTCCTCAGGAGCAGTGCCCGCCGAAGTCGCACGGACGACGGTCCCATGACAGCGGGGGTTGCCGTTCGGACCCGACCGTCCACGCCGGTCAGGGGACCGTCCAGACACCGGCGCCGGGCGTGATGACGTATATCCGGTAGTTGATCCCGTCGACCCCACCGGGCGCCGTGGCCACGGCGATCACCGTCCCGGAACCGGTCTCGACCGGTGTGCCGTCGCGGTTGCCGAGGTATGCGACACCCGCTGCACCGGTGGAGATGTTTCGCCAGTGGACGTGAACACCGATATACGGCCCCAGACGGGTCACTCCCGGAGTGTCAGTATCGGTAGTGGCGGTCACGTAGGTGTAGCCCGACCACGGGAGTTCGGACGAACCGACGCTGAGGGCGAGAGCGGCGACGGGAATAGGGAAGACAGTGTTAATCGGTGCGGCGGCGGCAGGGTGTGCCGCGAGAAGCAGTGCCACGCCGGCTCCGGCGACGATGGATGCTTGGCGTAGACGGTGACGTTGCCTCATCGACGGACCTCCCTGCCTGGCGGCCCGCTCCAACCCCCGAACACCGGCGCCGGCCGAAGAAGTTCCCATTCTACGTCCGATACGGGTGGCCCCGACCATGAATCACCTGGTCGAGTCCACCCGGCGTCGACAAGTGGTTCTGCCAGGGTTAGTTGGCCCCACATGACGGAGAAATCTGGCCCCACCCCCGGGTAGTCGGGTGAGTGGTGACGGAGATAACTGGCCCCACCTCCGACACGCCCGGGGCGACGGTTTCGGCGCCCACGAGCCCTGGCGCCGCGACCGGGCGGATGATCGGTTCCACCACACCGCCGCCGTGAGGGGTTCGGGTTGGAGCCGTATCGGGTGCAACTGTTCGAGGCGATCCGCCGCGACGCGCGGCGAGAGAATCTGTCGATCCGGGCGCTGGCCGACCGGCACGGTGTGCACCGCCGCACGGTCCGTGCGGCGTTGGAGTCACCGATCCCACCTCCACGCAAACCGCGGTCGAGCGCTGCCCCGAAGCTCGAGAGGTTCAAACCGGTCATCGACGAGATGCTCCGGGCCGACCTGACAGCACCGCGCAAACAGAAACACACCGCAACCCGAATCCGAGACCGGCTCATCGACGAACACGGACTCGCCGACGTGTCGTATTCGACGGTGCGGGACTACGTTGCCCGCCGCCGACCCGAGATCGCCGCCGAGGCCGGCGCGCGGGTAGAGATGGCATTCGTGCTCCAGGGCCATCCGCCCGGCGCCGAGGCCGAGGTCGACTTCGGGGACGTGTGGGTCGACCTGGCCGGGACGATGACGAAGTGCTTCCTGTTCACCTTCCGGCTCTCCTGTTCCGGCAAGGCGGTCCATCGGGTGTTCGCCTCGCAGGGCCAGGAGGCGTTCATCGAGGGGCACGTTATCGCGTTCAACACGTTGGGCGGGGTTCCGTTCGGGAAGATCCGCTACGACAACCTCCGGTCCGCGGTCTCACGGGTGCTGTTCGGGCGCAACAGGAAGGAATCCGACCGCTGGATCCTGTTGCGCTCGCACTACGGGTTCGACTCGTTCTACTGCATCCCAGGTATCGAGGGCGCGCACGAGAAGGGCGGGGTCGAGGGTGAGGTCGGCCGCTTCCGGCGCAACCACCTGGTCCCGGTCCCGAAGGTCGCTTCGCTCGATGAACTCAACGCGCGCCTCGCCGTCGCGGACGAGGCCGACGACAGTCGCCGGATCGACGGGCGGATCCGGACCGTGGGCGAGGACTTCGCGCTCGAACAGCCCTTGTTGCGGCCGCTGCCGGTCGAGGACTTCGAGTCCGGGTTGTGGCTGACACCGCGGGTGGACCGGTTCGGGCGGGTGACGGTGCGCCAGTGCCATTACTCTGTGCCGATCTACCTGATCGGCCGCACCGTCCGAGTCTCGCTCCAGGCGAGTGAGGTGGTGATCTACGACGGCCGCCGCGAAATCGCTCGTCATCAGCGCCTGACCCGTAAGGGCGCCCAAACCCTGGTCCTGGACCACTATCTCGAGGTGTTGGCCCACAAACCCGGCGCGCTCCCGGGCTCGACCGCGCTCGGCCAGGCGCGTGCGTCGGGCGCGTTCACCACCGCCCACGACACGTTCTGGGCGCTGGCCCGCACCGTCGCGGGGGACAAGGACGGCACCCGCACCCTGGTCGAGGTGCTGCTGCTGCACCGACACATGGACCATGCCGACGTCATCGCCGGGCTGCGCGCAGCTGTGAGCATCGGTGCCGCGTCGGCGGACGTGGTGGCCGTCGAGGCCCGCAAAGCCGCAGCGACAAGGTCCGAGGACGGCCATCGGGTTCACCCGCAGATTCCCGTCGAGCAGAAGGTCGTCAGCCTCACCGCGCGGCGGCTGGTCGATCCCGGCGCGGTCATCGCCGGCCTCCCGCCGGACCAGCGGCCGGCGCCGTCCATCTCGGTCTACGACGAGCTCCTCACCCGCCGGCAGTATCCACCCGGCGACGCCGCGCCCACCACCTCGTCAGGAGCATCGACATGACCACCACCCCACCCGCACCCGCCGTGCGGCGCCGGCGGGGCCTGACTCCCGAGGCCGCGGCCACCGCGATCGAGCAGGCCTGCCGGGACCTACGGCTACCGACGGTGCGCACCAGGTTCGTCGACATGCTCACCGTCGCCGAACGCGAACAACTCACCTACGAGGGGTTTCTCGCCGAACTGCTGCTCGCCGAGTGCGACGACCGCACGCGGCGGCGCAGCATCCGCCGAGTCAAGGCGGCAGGGTTCCCGCGCACGAAGTGGTTGGCCGACTTCGACTTCGACGCCAACCCGAACATCAACCCCGCCACGATCAACACACTCGCTGGCTGCCACTGGGTGCGCACCGGCCAACCCCTCTGCCTGATAGGCGATTCCGGCACCGGCAAGTCGCACCTGCTCATCGGGCTGGGCACCGCTGCAGCCGAAGCCGGTTACCGGGTCCGGTACACCTTGGCCACGAAACTGGTCAACGAGTTGGTCGAGGCCGCCGACGAGAAACAGCTGGCCAAGACCATCGCCCGCTACGGACGTGTCGACCTGCTGTGCATCGACGAGCTCGGCTACATGGAACTCGACCGGCGCGGCGCCGAACTGCTGTTCCAGGTGCTCACCGAGCGGGAGGAGAAGAACTCCGTCGCGATCGCCTCGAACGAGTCGTTCTCCGGATGGACCAAGACCTTCACCGACCCGCGCCTGTGCGCGGCGATCGTCGATCGACTCACCTTCGGCGGCACCATCATCGAAACAGGCACCGACAGCTACCGACTCGCCCACACCAAAGCCGCACGACCGGCAGAGGCTGCTGCCCAATCGTAGAAGGCACTGGGCCCTTCCCATCGCCTTCTGTGCTCGATCAGCTACCCCGGCCGAGATCCCTGATCACTGGGAGCAATCTCCTGGCGAATTCGTTCTCAGAATTTCGGATGGTCTCGCTGACCAGGACTGTCGTCGCATTTGACTGCCTGAACCAGGCCAATTTTGACTGGTCCTTGGGCGGTTGATCTGGGCTGAAGGTCGGCGAGTGCATTGCCCCGTGCCCTCTGCGCACAGTGCGCAGAGGGCACGGTAGTAGACGTTCGGGGACTACGATCGTCGCTGGACGATCGAGCATGAGCGTCTCGCAGCGAAATTCACCCACGCAGGATGGATTGCGGAGCGATAGCCCAAAGCCCACGAAGGCCTGGACCGATCGACTACTCAGACTCCTTGATGCCGTCAGGCGCGGGACGGCAGATCGTGCAATCGAAAACTACCCAAAGTTGGTATGACCCACCGACAGGGCGGCACTCGTACCAGCTGTAGACGCGGCCCAGGCCGGCTTGCCCCTTTGCGTGGCAAGCGGAGTAGCTCCATCCTCCGGACACGAGTGTCGCCGACGCCGCAGCCGCCGCCGCGTCCTGCGTCGCGCTGTATCCGCTGACCGTGGAAGGTTGTGCAGCCGCGGATCCGGTCCCGAGCCCGGCCAATGTTGCTGCTGCTGCAAGTCCAGCAAGCGCGAGCCGTCCTCCCATCCGTGAACGGCGATTGCTGGGTGTCATGTCAATGAGTCGAAGCATCAAGGACCTCTCAATTCTGTTTTGTCACACAGAGTTCGGAGTCGTGCTCTTTGTCTCGTACGCTGAGCAACTTAAACAGACCGAGCGGAATGCTACTCCAGGCGCGGCGCTTCTTTACTCAAGTGTTACCGAAAGGAAGGGGTCGGGACTTGGCTTCGTCACGTCGCTCGACAGCTCCGTCGTTACCATGACCTCCCGTTCGTCGTTCCATGGGTCCAAGTCCACTGTCCGGACGCCCCGATCGACCAGCATGGTCAAATTGAAGGTTGCGACGCGTCGCGGGCTCGGCCCATCTCCAACCAACCACACGGCGTGGACTGGCGAGTTCTCGCGCCTCGGTGTTACCAGTGACGAAGAGGTCTCAGTCCTTCCGATTTCAAAGCCGTTTCGCATTACAGTGACAGTGTTGTGCGCAATGTTGATGCCGGTCGTGTCGCGCGTTGACATCCACGTCAGTTTGAAGGTCCCGGGCGAGAACTGCGGCGTCCTATCGGGCACCGGATCCGGGCTTGAGCATCCAGAAGCGACGGCGAGTGCGGCCAGGAGGAGAACCAGAAGGCTCCGGGTCCGCATCATTCTCTCCCGCTTCTCGTCGTATTGGACATAGTCGTGGACACATCCTGAACAGCGTATCCGTCGACCAGTGCGCCTCACGCTTGCAGACGGCAGCCTTGGCCAGCACTATGCCGACCGATCGGCCATCTATCCGACAACGATGAACAGCTCCAAAGGATTGACCCCCGGCCGTACAGGTAGGACGGAGGCGGGACGGGCTCGTAGATGGGTGAGAACCCCCGCGGCTGTGTGCCACGGGGGTTCTCCACCGCTATCTCACTCCCGAGTTAGGGAGTCATCTGGCGAGATCCAGTTCGATCGACCCACCAGTTGTGTCTCCGGCACGGAGAACGAGGCGGCCAGCACCGGCCGCATCGATCCACGACCGCAGGACATTGAACTCGGCAACGTACCGGTCTGGTGACCCATGCCCACCCCATCCGACCTGGATATTCGTCGAGTATCCATCCTCGTTGACCATTCGCAGCTCGGCGGACACAGGCGAGTCGAGCAGCTCGTCAACCGAGGCAGGATCTGTGCGAATCGCGACGATGCTGAATCGAAGCCCTCCGGGCTCCGCGAGGACGCTCGACACCCAGCTCCGGATGCCGTTGTCACCGTTGGAGATGAACGCAGGTGACGTCAGGTTGCGTAGTTCCCGTCCTGGATCGCTCATGCCGTCACGCTACCGCTGGTCAGCCGTCTCAACCTCGACCACAGCAGTGGAACACTTCGGGAACCACCGACCCCTTGGCTCGCAACTCGACACCCAACCACGGGTGGGGCCAGATTCCACCGTCAGGTGGGGCCACTGACGGTTGACATAGCCACCACAAGCGAAGTTGCAATATCCGCCACCTTCGGTCATCAGAACCGCGCCACTTATCGCTGAAAGTCACAGCGCACGCGATCCTCGGCTGTGGTCGTGTCCACATTGGAGGGTCTGTATGCGAACCCCGATTCAGGAGACTGCGATTGCGGTGACCACCAAGCCGTCCGAGATCAGCCATCGCCCATCGAACGCGTGTATCGGCGGCCCGCCGTGCGTTTCGCCGGGGACCAGGATCGTAGAGCGAAAGGTGCCGAACACCTCGGTGTCATGCCCAGTTCGCTCGAACGTGATGTGCGCATCCTCAAATCCCAGCCAGCGGCCGGTGAGAGGCTCCCATGCCTTGTAGGTGGCTTCCTTGGCGCAGAAGAGGAGTCGATCCCAGTGCACGTCGCTGCGATCTGCGGTCGAGAGCCATTGGCGTTCAACCTCGAGGCTCACGGCGTCGAGCACACCGTCAGGAAGCGGACCATGAGGCTCGGCGTCGATTCCGACGGATCGGACCTGCATCGAGTACGCGAGAACCGCTGCCCGGTAGCCGTCGCAGTGGGTGAGACTGCCGACCACGCCTTTTGGCCATGCCGGCGCGCCGGAAGGGCCTCGCATGATCGGCGCGGGATCGAGCCCCAGCTTGCCCATTGCGAGGCGAGCGCAATGACGTGCTGAGGTGAATTCCCGTCTCCGTTTGTCGCTTGCGCGTGCGATCAGGGGCGCCTCCATCGGATGAGGGGACAAACCGGGTGGATCCTCGAACAGCTCGGCCGCCATCACACCGTTCGGCAGAATTGCCTCAATCACTGTCCCCCCAAAGGAATGCTCGCTGACCTCATCATCCTGCGGGATAGAAGGGAGATGACGTCGGATCTGTACCTGGCGGGACCGGAGCATAGCCGCCGAGCCAGAAACGTCCCGCTCGGCGATCGCCGGATTGCAGCGCTCGGCCTGGCGTCCGGATTGATAGCTCCCCCTATTGCGTGCGTGTGTCTCCTCATCGGTCGTTTCTGGACGGGTTAGCGCGCGACTCCTGAGAGGAATGCCCTGCAGTCATCGACGGCCCCGGGGGCGAGAAGGGCTCGAGGCCAGATGATGCCGGTGAGGAGGCCGATGGCGTCGTTGTCCTCCATGACTGGGCGAGCTAGGGAGTGAGCGCCGTCGACGTGCGTGACGGTGAGGGACGGTCCGAAGATCGAGCGGTAGGTGTTCTCGGTCTCCGTGACGTCGACGTTGCGGTCGTGTGTGCCTGCCATGAGGTGCACTGGGATCGCGCGAGGTGCTGAGGCGATCAGGTCTTCGGTCGCGTCGGCGTCGAAGTTGCGCAGGACAAACTCCCATCGATCTTCGGTCATCGGATCGATGCTGGTCGTCGTCGCGAGGTACTCCTCGTACGACGCCCCGTGCTCGAGAAGTCGGCGCGTCTGATCGCTCTCGGCGATGATGCCCTCTCGCTCCTGCGCGTCCGCGCCGTCGTACTCGAGCTGAGCGAGGAGATTGAACCGGCCTTGACGGAGCCAGTTGATTGCGGTCCCGACGGCCACGACGCCGTCGATGTCGTCACGAGCACTGATGACTTTGGGTAGCACCCACCCAGCCTGACTTGCGCCCCACAGCACAATCGTGTCGGTTGGAATGTCGTCGTTACCAAGTGCCCAATCGAGGGCCGCAGAGACTTCGGCTGCTCGATCATCCATCGACTGTGACAGCCAATCCCCGTCCGAACCGCCGAAACCGGGCTTACTCCACGAGAGTGTGGCGAAACCAGCGTCGGCCGCACCTTCGAACCATGGGGCGTAGAGACCACCCTGGGTCGCCTCGACCGGCCCATCGCCGTGGACCATCGCCACGAGACCTCGCGCTGCTCCATCGTTCGGGAGTGTCAGGACGCCGGCGAGGTCTCCGTCAGGACCGGGGATCGTGACGGCCCTCTGACTGAAGCGGAAGCTGTTGCCGACGAGAGCGATGCCGGTCACGATCGCCGCGACTGTGACGAGAGTGAAGACGATGGTGAGTACTGGCCGCCTACGTTTCCTTATCTGCACGTTCGTAGTCTATGCGATAGGTTTGGGCCATGGACGAGGTACTCATAAGCCGAGGTTTCACTGAGGACGAGCGCGGCCGCGTCGCGTCCTTGTACTGGGAAGCGTTCGGCCGCAAGCTCCGACCTGGATTCGTCGACGAGCCGACCGGGATCGCGGTCGTGCGGGCTGCGCTGCGCCGCGACCACATGCTCGTCGCCCGCCGCGGTGACGATGTTCTCGGGGTCTGCGGCTTCTACGATGCTGGCGCTGGGGCGGCAGACCTCAGCTGGTCTCGCCTGCGACGGACGCTCTCGGTCCCGGCGGCCCTGCGCGCGAGCTTCGTCCTGTCTGTGCTGTCGCGGTCGGCCAGTCCTGGCTCGCTCGTGCTTGACGGCATCTGCGTCGACCGCGCCGCGCGTGGCGTCGGCATCGGAACAGCGCTGTTGAGGGCAGCCTCCGAGGGTGCCCGGCGGCACGATGCGCGCACCGTCCGACTCTCGGTGATCGATGGCAATCCCCGAGCGCGCGGCCTATATGAGCGACAAGGTTTCGTACCGGTAGACCGCGGGACCCTCGGCCCGCTCTCGCCGGTGTACGGCTTCGACGGTTACACCACGATGGAACTCGCGGTCGACCAGTGACGCGCCAGATCGCTCCGCGAACCGTCATCGAGGCATTCCTGCCAGTCTCTGGCGAAGCGCTGCTGGCCGACATCTACGACACCGCCAATCTCGCAGGGATCGCCGACCAGCCGGTGCGTCTGGCGATCCGTCGCCTCATCGCCAGCGGCGACGCCGAACAGCACGGGCGGGGTCGAGCGGGCACCCTCAGTCTCACCAGCGCCGGGCGTCATCGCCTGCAGCGCGACCGGCAGAGCCTCGCTCTCGCCTTCGCTCAAGACGCCGGGGACGCGCCGTGGGATGGCCGCTGGCGCCTGATCGCCGTGAGCATCCCCGAGCGCGACCGAACGGTGCGGGACACACTACGCCGCGAGCTCTGCGACCTGGGCGCCGTCGCCATCTCGACCGGCCTCTACGTCAGCCCTCACGACCTCATCGACGCGTTGCGCGTGGACGCGGGTCCGTACCTGTCGACCGCGACCACCGCCGACCTCGCCATCCAAGGGACCACCGATCCCCTCGCGATCGCCGAGACCCTCTGGCCCCACGACCACACCGTCACCGCCTACACGGCCATCGACGAAGCCCTCCGGCAAGACGCCGCTGACACCACGACACCCGACGTCGTGCGCCAGCTGCACCTCGCCGACGCACTCGAACGGTCCATACGAGACGACCCTCTCCTCCCGCTCGAGCTCCGAGGCAGCACGTGGCCGCCAACCACGACCCGTGCCGCGTGGGCTGACCGATGGGACGCGCTCCAAGGGGATGGCAGAAGCCCTGCCTACCAGGGTTGGTGGCCTCCGGCGACGGACGCAGTCCGCTAAGGCTTAGCCCGATCTATCGAGCGTTGGCTCGTCGATCACGCTGGATCCGACACCCACCTGCGTCATGCGTAGCTGCGCAATCCCAATAGGTAGTCGCAGCAGCAGCAGCAACTGCCGCTGACGCGGAGATCTGAGACGAGTGCCTGGGATAACAATGCTAGTGAGACAGAAGTCGCCCTACGTTTTGAACGAACCCGCGATGAGATCGTTGAATTGGTTCCGGGGGTCTACCTCACTCCGCGGAGTCGGCAGGGTGGTCAATGCGGCAGGAGAGCGGACACCTGGTCCCTGATATCTCGCGTGAGATCGTCGACGCCACTGGTCATGTTGATGGTGGCTGCCATCGCGAGGAACATGATCGCGGAGACCACGTGCGCGAGCGTCGCGGCATCGACCTCACCGATCCGTTCGTTTCGGCGCAGTATGGCGGCGATGGCCTCCTCGGTCTGGGCGACGATGACGAGTGCTTCCGCGTGGTGGGGTTCTTCGGGGTTGCCGAAGACCATCTCCCGTAGGTAAGTGCGGCCGTTGTCGGTCTGGGTGCGGTTGCACTCCACGATCGGACGGACGATCGTCATAACCGCGTCGAGCACGTCGGGCATGTTCTCCGCATTCGCACGACCTCGTTGGAGCGCTTCGCTGTAGTTTGCGTTCTGCACGAGCAGGAGCAACTCACCCTTCGTCTTGGCGTACAGGAATACCGTCCCTGTGCCGACGTCGGCCTTCTCGGCGATCTGCTGGGTCGTGACCTCGTCGACGCCGTGTTCGGCGAAGAGTTCGCTGGCTGCGGCGGTGATGCGGTCGAGCTTTTGCTGCTTGTTTCGCTCGCGCCGTCCGGCCGGCTGGGGAACGGATGACATGACGGATACCCTTCGGGAATAGATTATGAGTACATTCAGTTCTGAGTGAAGTCATTATTGATTCGGTTCAGATGTTCCCTCGATCGTCCCACGCGACCTCACATCTGCTCCGGACCGGTGACACACTACGACCTAAGGACCATCCAGCTCATGACCTCACCTTCCCTCTGGCAGCCGTTCACCCTCGGCCGCATCGAACTCCAGCACCGACTTGCCTTGGCGCCGATGACCCGCAACCGGGCACACCCGGACGGCACACCCGGCCCGCTCGCAGCAACCTATTACGGCCAGCGCGCCTCGCTCGGACTGGTCATCACCGAGGGCACACAGCCTTCCGACGACGGGCAGGGTTACCCGAACACTCCTGGGATCTACACCCCGGCTCATATCGAGGGCTGGTCGCACGTCGCCGCCGCAGTCCACACCGAAGGCGGGGCACTGTTCATCCAGCTGATGCACGTCGGCCGGATGTCGCACCCCGACAACACAACCCACCACCATCAACCGGTAGCTCCGTCGGCCATCTCTGCCGATCAGGACATCTTCACCGCGACCGGACCGCAGAAGACTCCGGTGCCGCGAGAGCTGAGCACGGCGGACATCGAGACCACGATCGCCGATTTCCGCCACGCCGCCGCTTCCGCAATCGCGGCCGGCGCCGACGGCGTGGAGATCCACGGCGCGAACGGGTATCTGTTGCACCAATTCCTCTCCCCCAACTCGAACCACCGCACAGATCAGTATGGCGGATCGGTGGAAAACCGATCCCGCTTCGTGATCGAGGTCGCCGCGGCAGTAGCCGAGGAGATCGGAGCGGACCGGGTAGGAATCCGTCTGTCGCCGTCGATGCCGTTGGGCGGTGTAAACGAAGGTGATATCGACGGTGTCCGCGCCCAGTACACGCACCTGGTCGGGGAACTCGCGGCGCTGAACCTTGCATATCTTCACGTGCACCACGTCGGTGACGACGAGTTGCTTCGCTCTTTCCGCGACGTGTGGCCGACCGCAGTACTCGTGGTGCGTTACGGACGCACGCGTGAGCAGATTGTCGGCGACATCGATGCCGGCCTGGCGGATATCGCGCCGCTGGGACAGTTCGCGTTGGCGAACCCCGATGTCGTCGAGCGCCTGCGCCTCGACGCGCCGCTGAACGCTGTCGACCCGACCAACCTCTACGGCGGCGGTGAAGCCGGGTACACCGACTACCCGACCCTCGCACACGTCTGACCACCTGCAACGCAACCCAAGGAGCCTGACATGCCCTCACTCAACGGGTCCGTCGTCCTCGTCACCGGAGCGAACGGCGGCATCGGAACCCACTTCGTCCGCGAAGCCCTCGCCCGCGGCGCGTCGAAGGTCTACGCCACTGCACGCAACCCCCGCGACTGGGACGACGAGCGGATTGTCCCTCTCACCCTCGACGTAACCGATCCCGCGGCCATCCAGGCCGCCGTCGCCGCCGCACCGGACGTGACCGTTCTGATCAACAATGCCGGCGCGTCGCCGTCCAGCGCCGGCATCCTCACTCATACCGATGAGGAGATCCGCGCCAACGTCGAGACCAACTTCCTCGGTCCTCTCTTTCTCGCTCGTGCTTTCGCACCGATCCTTGCCGCCAAGAACGAGTCGGTCATCATCGACGTCCACTCTCTACTGAGCTGGTACGCCGTCGCCGGTATCTACAGCGCCACCAAGGCGGCGTTGTGGTCGGCGACCAACTCTCTACGCCTCGAACTCTCGCCACAAGGCGTCCACGTCGTCGGCGTGCACGTCGGCTACGTCGACACTGCCATGGCCGCACACTCCACCGATCCCAAAACTCAACCCGCAGAACTCGTTCGCAGAGTGTTCGACGCGGTCGAGGCCGGCAAGTACGAAGTCCTCGCCGATGAAGCGTCCGCTCAGGTCAAGGCGGGACTCAGCGCACCCATCGAGGCGCTGTACCCCCAACTCAAGGCCACAGACGCCTGAATCGCTGACCGGAAGTTGTCGCGGTCATGACCACCACGTCCACTGAGCAGAAGGAGCCACAAGCCATGAGAGCGTTTGTCGTCACCAAATACAAAGGGCCACTTCATGTATCCGATGTACCGGAGCCGGTTGTCGGCGAACTCGACGTTCTGGTGCAGGTGGATGCGGCCGGACTGAACCAGCTCGACGAGAAGATCCGCACCGGCGAGTTCAAGCAGATCCTGCCCTACACATTGCCGTTGGTACTCGGCAACGATGTTGCCGGCGTCGTCATTCGGGTCGGGGCAAAGGTGCGTTCCTTCAAGCTCGGGGACGAGGTCTACGCCAGACCCGACAAGGATCGCATCGGTACGTTTGCGGAGCGGATCTCCGTCGCGGAGGCAGATCTGGCCCTCAAACCGGCCTCGATCAGCACGACGGAAGCAGCTTCCTTGCCTCTGGTGGCGTTGACCGCGTGGCAGGCACTGGTCGAGCGCGGCAATGTGCAGCCTGGACAGAAGGTCCTCATCCACGCCGGGGCCGGTGGAGTCGGGTCTATAGCGATCCAACTCGCCAAGCACCTCGGCGCGACAGTGGCAACCACGGCCAGCGCCTCCAACGCGGACTTCGTTCGCGAACTCGGTGCCGACACCGTAATCGACTACCGCAACGAGGACTTCGAACAGGTAGTGCACGACTACGATCTGGTACTCGACAGCCTCGGCGGGGAGAACCTCGATAAATCCCTCCGGGTACTCAAGCCTGGAGGGAAGGCAATCGGGATCTCGGGCCCCCCGGATCCAGCCTTCGCCCGCAAGATCGGACTCAATCCGCTACTGCGCCTAGCGATCACCGGGCTCAGTGCCGGTGTCCGCCGACGGGCCCGCAAGTTGGGCGTGAGCTACGAATTCCTCTTCATGCATGCCAGCGGTGACCAACTCCGCAAGATCACGCAACTCGTCGACGACGGCGCACTCCGCCCTGTGGTCGGACAGGTCTTCCCGTTCGAAGAGACACCCCACGGCCTCCAGGCACTGAGCAAGGGTGGTATCCGGGGCAAAGCTGTCATCAGTAATACCCGACGCAACGAACCCACAACCGAAACAGGGACATCACGATGAGTACCGACCCCGTCGTCACATCTTATGCGAAGGCTCCGACCCGAACTATCACCGCCGGCGACGTCACTTACGCGTACCGCGAACTGGGGCCGACGGGCGGAATCCCCGTCGTCTTTTTCGTACACCTTGCAGCGAACCTCGACAACTGGGACCCACGAATCATCGATCCCATCGCGAAAGAGCGCCACGTCATCACCTTCGACAACCGCGGTGTCGGCGCCTCCACCGGGAAAGTTCCCGACACCATCGAGGCGATGGCCGATGACGCCGTCACCTTCATCAAAGCCCTGGGCTTCGAGAAGGTAGACGTCTTCTCCTTTTCTCTCGGTGGAATGATTGCCCAGGAACTCGTAGTCCAGCATCCCGAACTCGTCCGTCGGCTCATCCTCACCGGCACCGGCGCCGCTGGCGGTAAGGACATCGACAAGGTCGCCGGCACAACGTATTACGACATGCTGCGCGCGACCCTGACCCGGTCCGACCCGAAGGAGTTCCTGTTTTTCAACCGCAACGCCACCGGCAAACTGGCCGCCCGCACATTCGTCAAACGACTCGAGGAGAGGACCGACGACCGGGATACACCCGTATCGGTCAAGGCATTCCTGACCCAGCTCAAAGCGATCAAACGGTGGGGACGCTCCACACCGGTAGATCTGTCGTCGATCAGCCAGCCCACCCTGATCGCCAACGGTGATCACGATCGCATGGTTCCGTCGAACCTTTCCGAAGATCTGCACCACCGAATCCCCGGAAGCGAACTGATCATCTATCCCGATTCCGGACACGGCGGCATATTCCAGTTCCACTACACGTTCGCCCCCGCTGCTGTCGAGTTCCTCGCGCGCTGAACGCGCGGAAACCCTTCCAGGTCAAGACCACCGATGCATACGACCGAAGGAGGCGCCGATATCGGTTGATCGGATGAGGCAGGGCGGTGACCTGGGTGTTGGTGGAAGTGAAAGCGGGTACGATTTTCGGCGACCTCGGCATCGGAATCCAGGCGCCCTTCTGGCGGCGATGACGGGAGAACCTCCGCACCGACGGCAAGTAGTACCAAGCGGCGGCCGAGGGCGGCTGCAGCTCGCGCCGGAACCTGAGACAGGCAGCTACCGTCTGGCGTCTAGAGGCGAAAGTCGAGAGTGCCCCGTCATGTTTGTGTCCGTTACCCAAGTTCGAAAACTTGCTATCCGCGCTGCCAAACGATGTGACGCCAACATAGTTCTCAATCAGTTCGTCGACACTTTGACTCCGGCGCGGCCGAAGGCGAGAACGGTGCCGCGCGGGCGGACGAGGGACAGCCCCACCCAGGTCGCACCTCGGGGATCGGCACGTCGCTGACGCTGAGGCCGTCGATGTCGACGGGACCGGTGAGTCGCACGCATCGTGTCAGGCATGGTTCTGCTCATTCTTGTGGAATGGGTGATCGGCGGCGGGAAGTGCGACGAGAGCTTCGTAGGCCTGGCGCACGGTCTCTTCGTCGAGCGCACTGTCCGGGTGCACGACGCGGTGACTCCACCAGCCCCATAGCAGGGCATTGACGGCAAGGGCTGTGCGATCCGGGAGTACGCGGTGAAGCATTGCGAGTGACTCCGCCTCGACAGCGCGGAGGACATCTTCCACCTTCTGGTTGCGGGCGCCGTAGTGGCGTATCTCCTCGTAGAGGCGAATGTCGACGAGGCTTGGGCTCGTCGCACCGATCGTCGCGGCGACGAGCGCGTCGACGACGTCTGCGCTGGTGCGGGCGTCACGAAGTGGGGCTGCGTAGCGGGGCTCAAGTTCGCCGCGGGTCGTGTCGAGGGCGCTCACGATGAGGCCCTCGAGGCTGGGGAAGTAGTAGGTCATCGACCCCAACGGCACCCCGGCGTGCGAGGCGATACGCCGATACGACGCCGCGTGCATTCCATCAGCCCTGATCACATCGAGCGTCGCCTGCAGAATGCGGGACCGTCGTGCCGGGTCGTTCGGTTTCCCTCGGCGCACATCTTCTCCAGTGTCAGACCAAGTGCGTACACTCGTACGCATTAAGCTTCACGGTAGCCCAGGATGAGGGAGATTGCATGAACGGCGACAAACTGCAGGAGCGCGCTCGGGCACGAGTTGACGAGCTTCCCGGCGCCGTTCTGGAGCATCCGTTCGGACCCGACTGGGAGGTATTCAAGGTGCGGGACAAGGTCTTCATGCTGATGACGGATGTGACCGGTGAGCCGATCGTGATCTTGAAGACCGGCCCGGAGGACAGCAAAGCGCTCCAGGAACAGCACGACGACATCACTCCCGGGTACCACATGAACAAGAAGCACTGGATCACGCTGCACCCCTCGGGAGAGCTGCAGACACAGCTGATCGATGACCTGGTCACGGATTCGTATCTGCTCGTCGTGGAGAACCTCCCGCACGCGAAGCGGCCGGTCGACCCTGCCACGTTCGGACGGAACAACCGGTGACATTTTCCGGGGCGCGGCTGCAGCAAATCGCCCGCGACACAGCGGCATCGCTCGACGACGTGAGCCACGGGCGTCCGTTCACCCCGCACCTGGACGTATGGAAGGTGCGCGACAAGGTGTTCCTCATCGTCACCGACGACGATCCTGACTTGCAGATCGTCACCGTGAAGGTCGACCCGCATCACGGTGAGGCGTTACGCCGCGACCACGACACAATCACGGCGGGGCACTACCTCGACAAACGCCACTGGATCTCCGTCGCCCCGGGCGCAGGAATCACTGCCGCGTTCATCGAGGACCTGGTGCACGGCTCCTACGAGCTCGCGGGCGAGCATCGAACGAGCGGGCGGTCATGACCGGGCAACCGCCGTCCCTGTTCGAGGTCGACGACGAATCCCGGCCGTTGGCCGACCGGCTGCGACCGCACACAGTCGCGCCCGTGCCATCGTTGCGGAATACGAAACCGACGGACGCACCCCCGCCCATGTTCGCGGGGCGCTGTACACCGACTATTGCTTCACCCTTCCAGCCAACCGCGCAGCGCTCGCCTATGCTGCGGCCGGCGGCACCGCATACCGACTGAGCGTTGGCTCCGCTGAGGGCGCCCACGCGGTGCACGGCACCGAGATGTACGGCATCGTCGGACAACAACGCCCAGACCAAAGCGCAGAGCAAGCCACCCGCGACACTTTCGTCCGCGACACCCTCCTCACCCTCGCCGAAGGCAACACGAACTCACTATGGGATGCCGTCACCACCCAACCGACTACGCGCGGTATCGGTGATCAGCCGACCGATCCAACCACCCATGCTCTGAACGTGCTGCACATCTTCGAGGGGATCGAACGGACGTAAGCACCCCCTTCGGGTAGGTGCCAGGACATTCAAGGCGACCAGCTCGCGGCGGTATCCGACGACGTGGTCGAGGCCGCCTCAAGCCCTCATCATCTAACGGTCACGACACCAATCGATCACAGAACACCGCCCCGCTGGCAATCCGCAATCCACGCTTCCCCGATAGGGTTTCACTTCTCATGCCCGTCGAGTTGGCCCCAGGCAGCCAATAGCCTCCGTGCTGACCGCAGCGAGTACCTGGCGGCTGCGTCCGCACCCGAAGAGGGCAAGAGAATGTTCGGCGCCAACCTCGGCCCGCACGAGGGCATCGGCTGCCTACGGCCTGATGTTGCTGTTCATGCTTGGTGGCTCCGTCGGATGCACCAGCCGACATTCGGCGCTTCCGCGGATAGCTTCCGTCTGCATGAGTGTTGAGTCGAGGGTCCGGATCATCCGATGGTGCGAGCAGCATGCCCTGCTACTGCTGTTTTCTCTTGCACAGTGGTGCCTGACGCGAACATCTGAGACGAGCGCCTGGGACAACAACGAAAATGAGACCGTGATCGACCTACATCCTGAGACGGCCCAGGGTTTGCAAGCCTTCCCTGACTTTCCGTTGCGGGCTGATCCGTCATCGCAACGATCAGTCGTGAATCTGGCGTCCTGTATGACGATCGCTGAGCAGGCCGCCCGCCGCATGCCCTAGGCGTGGGACCGTCGATGCAGCCGTGGAGAGCGCCGGGCGCCGCTACGCTCGCGGACGCAGTACGGACTCAAGGGAGCTCGGTGACGAAGATCAGCAGGACAAGAGGGATCCAGGTCGACGGCGGGTGGAGTGTCGACTCCAATGCGTTCGTCGACGAGCACTACAACGCACAGGACGTGCCGTTCGATGACACCGTGCTGTTCACCGCGGTGAACAGCATCACCGGCGAGACGGTTTCCCTCTCCTATGAGAACGCAGCCATCGGCTACTCGCTCGAGCAGATTCTGCTGTCGAGATCGTTGGGCCGATGGATGTACGACGAAGACAGGAGTGTCCACACGACGATCGCAGCCGGCCACGACATCGAGGCCATCTATGGCCTGCTCCCCCGGTTCCTCAACCCACTCAACAAGGACCTGATTCCTCTCCGGCTCTCCAGTTGGACGGTTGTCGTCAACAATCTGACTGAAACAGAAGCTGCGCACCACGACGTGGAACTGGTCTTCTCGGCGACTCGTGGGAAGCTCTTCATCGACGTCACCTACACCCGGATCGAAGATCGGCCGTACTGCGTCTACATGGGGATGTCGAAGCATCCCTACACCGAACTCACCTACAAGCTCGACAAGCCGACGACGACGCGGAAGGTGGTCCACCTGAACGAGGTGGACGCTGTTGCCGCGTTGATCGACGATTTACTGACGGGACTCGAGCCCTTCTATGCGAGCGTCGGCTGACCATGGACGCCCCGGGCATGCCCCGGTCATGGCACTTTGACCTCGCCGGGCACCTTGTCGCGCAGTCCCTTCCAGCTCGGATGACGAAGGCTCCGCCAGTATGCTCGCGGTACTCCGCCTCGCATACCAGTAGCGGTTCCACCCGTGCACGCCCCGGATTCGCGGCCTCAACGTGCGTCCTGTTTGACGAACGCCAAGGCGGACGGCCATCTCACTTCTGGTAGCAAATCCAACCTCGACCAGAGGCCGGCGCAGGCGTCCCGGAATCCCCTCCTGCATCTCAATCCGGGAGAGCTGGCCTATACCGGACCCGGGCGCACCCGGACTGACAACAACTGGAACTTTTCCAGATTTGTGTGATCCGGAGCCCTCCTTAAGTGTGATTACCGACCGGTAGACCTATCCAATCCGCATGCAGCCCAACATGCTCCGTCATTGGTGAACACCCCTCCCACGTCCAAGCTCCAGCTCCTCCATTCCATCCACACCCGCGCGCCCTGCCAATGCCCTGTACCTCTCGGGCGTATTTCTGTTGGCCGGTGTTCTGATGGTCGCCGTCGGAAGCTCGATCATCGAACGACGCAGCGGAGGTCAGGACCACGATAACGCGACCCTCCCGTATGTCGTCGCACTCGCCGATCGGGGCTGGGAAGAAGCGACCGGTACCATTTGCGGCTCGACCAGGGCCTGAGCACCCACGACGGCAGGCTCTTGTCGGCCGAGGTCGCGGAAGCCCGCGGGTACGCGGCCGCCACTATCTGACGCGCCAGTCCGAACGGCCTTCCATGACCGGCTCGCGTGACCCCGACGCGCGAGCCCGAATCGGGCCGCCCGGCAGGCTTCGGGCGTCCCGATTCACCTGTCCGAAAACGGGTCCGAAAGTCGCGGACACGATTGCTGACCTGAACCGAGCATGGAATCGACAATCCGTCAGCTGCACAACAACACTGACAGACGCCCTCTTCGGGAGGAATGATGACCGATAACGACCACCTCCTCGCATTCACCCTGAAGTGGCGGCACTGGGGAGGAGGTTCGGCGGGCGACATCCTGGTGGAGTTCGGCCTTAGCCCGGCCGACTACTTCCAGCGGCTCCGCGACTACTTGCACAGTGGCACAGCACCACAGCTGCGGTTGCTCGCCAGGTCCGTGTGTCCACGCACTACGTCCCGGCGCCGGCCAGGAGCGCGGTCAGGTCGTACATCGGCATCCCGTCGACGGTGATCGACGCGAAGTTCTGCTTCACCCACTCGGCGATCTGTGCGCCCGTACCGCCGGCGCCGGGACCCATCCCACCCATCTCCATGCTGTCGCCGATGAAGTAGTGGATCCGGCCATCGGTCACGTACTGCTGGAACTGCTCGAGGGTCGGCGACGGATCGCTGCCGTTGAACCCGCCGATCGGCATCACGGGGCGGCCGGTGGCCAGCTGGTAGCCGGCGGCGCTGTTCGAGAGGATGGTCGCGGCCACCCAGGTGTACCGGTCTGCGTCTTGTTCGAGCAGCCCGGTCATCTCAGCGCTGGGCTCGCTGCCGTTCAGCAACCCGCCGCCGGGGCCGCCCCCATTCATCTGTTCCGGCCCCTCTGGCCGGTTCCCGGCGGGGCCGCCGGGTTGGTTCCCGGCGGGGCCGTACGGCGCAGTCACAGTGCCCGGGGTCCCGGGGGCGGCGGGCGGCGGGCCCATCATCGCCTTGCCGTCGTGGACGATCATCCAGCCCGCCCCGGCGTATTCGCCCATCCCGAACGGCAGGCCGAAGCCGGCGCTCGGCCCTGCGGTGGGCAGCGCGCCCCCGTGCGGGGTACTGATGGTGTCTGCCGCGTACGCGGCCGGGCCCGCCAGCCCGGTGAACACGGCCGCCACCGCGGCCGCCGCTGCCACCCGCCCGCTCAGGCGCGGCCACAACAGTGCCACTGCCGCGAGGGCGCCGACCACCAGCACGACCCAGCGCAGCCACGGCAGGAAGGACGAGCTTCGACCAAGCAGCTCCCACGACAGTATGGCGGTCGTGGCAAGGGTGCCCGCCAGCACGACGCGGACCCGCCAGTCGGCGCGCCGGCGCCAGGCCAGCACCGCGCCCGCGCCGACCAGAGCGCCGACCTGCGGGGCCAGCGCGATTGTGTAGTACGAGTGGAAGATCCCGGCCATGAAGCTGAACACCAGACCGGTGACGACCAGCCAGGTCCCGAACAGCACGAAGGCAGCCCGTCGGGGATCAACGCGGGCACTCCTGCCACACAACACAATTCCGAGCACGCCGAGGATGAGCGCGGCGGGTATCAGCCAGGAGATCTGACCACCCTGCTGAAAGTCGAACATCCGGGTAATTCGGGTGCTCCCCCCCATCCCGCCGGGGCCACCGCCCGGCAGTTCGACGAACGGCGGCATCCCGGCGGGGTCCGCGCCCGGTCCCATCTCAGGCCTGACGCTGCCGGGTTCGTTGCCGTTGAGCCGGCCCAACCCGTTGTATCCGAGGGTGAGTTCGAGGATCGAGTTGTTCTGCGAGCCGCCGATCCACGGCCGGGAGTCGGCGGGCCACAGCTCCACGGTCAGCAGCCACCAGCCGGCTGCGGCGACCATCGCGGCCAGTGCGGCGAACAGCTGCAGCACCCTTCTGCCCAGCTTCGGCGGTCCGAACAGCAGGTAGGTCAGCGCGAGCGGCGGCACCACGAGCATCACCTGCAGCTGCTTGGTCAGGAAGCCCAGCCCGACGAACGCGCCCGCGAGCACCAGCCACCGGGTCCGGCCGTCGGACACGCCGCGCAGCAGCGCCCAGACGGAGGCGACCATGAGCAGCACCAGCAACGCGTCCGGGTTGTTGAACCGGAACATCAGCACCGCGACCGGTGTGAGCGCCAGCACGAGCCCGGCGAGCAACCCGGCGGCGGCGCCGAAGTACCGGCGCACCGTCGCCCACAACAGGGCGACGGTCGCGACTCCCATCAGCGCCTGCGGCACGAGGATGCTCCACGAGCTGAGGCCGAACACGCGCACCGACAGCGCCATCACCCACAACGAGGCGGGCGGCTTGTCCACGGTGATCGAGTTCGCGGCGTCGGACGAGCCGAAGAAGAACGCCTTCCAGGACACCGAACCCGCCTGCACCGCGGCGGAGTAGAACGAGTTGGCCCAGCCGGAGGCGCCGAGTCCCCAGAGGTAGGCGACGGCGGTGCCGATCAGCAGCGCGGCGAGCAGCCACGGTTCCGGCAGGCGGCGCGGCGGCGCGGGATCGGGGGACGCCGTCACGATCGGCGGGGCGTCGGTGGTGGTGGTCACGGCGTGACTCCTTCATGGTGATTGCGGAACACCCAGCGCAGCGCGACGAACCGGGTGACGGTGGCGACGAGGTTCGCGGCGACGAGCACCGCGAGTTCGAGGTGTTTGGAGGCGTCGGGCAGCCAGCGGTGCAGGGCGAACAGGGATCCACTGGTGAGCAGCAACCCGAACGCGAAGACCGCGAGGCCCTGGGCCTGGTGTTTGGCGGCATCCGACCGGCCGCGCACCCCGAAGGTGAACGCCCGGTTGGCGGCGGTGTTGAGCACCGCGGTGACGAGCAGCGCGACAAGATTCGCCGCCTGGGCGCCGATCACGGGATGCAGTGCCAGGTAGAGCAGCGCGTAGGCGACGGTCGAGGCGACCCCGACGACCGCGAACCGCGCCAGTTGCCCGACCATCCCGCGCGGCACCCCCGGCACCAGCGGCTCCCGACCGAGCCCCTCCCGCAACGCGGCGACCGGCAGGGCGCCGGTGGCCAGCGCCCGCCCCACCCGCACCACCCCCCTGAGGTCGGCGAGCGCGGTCGCGACGAGGTCGACGGAACTGTCGGGGTCGTCGACCCAGTCCACTGGCACCTCGTGGATCCGCAGACCCACCCGCTCGGCCAGGACCAGCAGTTCGGTGTCGAAGAACCAGCCGGTGTCCTGCACCAGCGGCAGCAGCCGGCGCGCGACGTCCGTGCGGATCGCCTTGAAACCGCACTGGGCGTCGGTGAACCTCGCCCGCAGGGCGCCGCGCAGGATGAGGTTGTAGCAACGGGAGATCACCTCGCGTTTGGGCCCGCGCACCACCCGCGACGAGCGGGAGAGCCTCGATCCGATCGCGAGGTCCGAGTGCCCGGACAGCAGCGGCGCCACCAGCGGCAGCAACGCATTGAGGTCGGTGGACAGGTCCACGTCCATGTACGCGACAACCTGCGCGTCCGATCCGCCCCACACCGCGCTCAGAGCCCGGCCGCGACCCTTCTCGTCGAGATGCACCACGCGAACCCCGTCGAACTCGGCGGCGAGCCGCCGCGCGACCGCGAGAGTCGAGTCGGTGCTCGCGTTGTCCGCGACGGTTATTCGGCTCGGGTACGGAACCGACGCGTCGAGATGCTGACGCAGCCGCCGCACGCAGCGCTCGAGGTCGCGTTCCTCGTTGTACACCGGGATCACCACGTCCAGCGTCACTGTCACCGCACTGTCGGGCGGCGGCCGATCTCTGTGGCGGACATGCGAGTTCATCGTCATGATCGCAATGGTTCTGGGCGAACCTGCGATGGCCCTGGACCGCGGCTGGCAACTTGCTGTGCACTACTCGCCGTAGGCGTGCGCTTGGCGTCGGTGTTGAGCACAATCGTCATCGCCGCCGCGAGATGCCGCACCTGCACGTAGGCCGGCGATTAGCCTGGGAGACTTCAGCTCTCGAAGTAAACGCGACGTAGGAGTACCTCAACGGAGGCGCCGGCCACGATCGGGCGGCGCGAGCGGGTGCCGGGCCTACTATCCCGGACTGTGCGCTCAGACCTGCCGCTCGATCCGCGGCAGTAGCACCCGGAACACCGCGCCCTCGCCCTCGGCGGACTCCACGGTGACGGTGCCACCGTGCGCTGACACCAGCGCCGCCACGATGGACAGGCCCAGCCCGCTACCGCCGCTGCTCCGGTTTCGCGAGGCATCGACCCGGTAGAACCGCTCGAACACCCGCTCTGCGGCTTCCGGGGTCAGGCCGGGCCCGGTGTCGGCGACCTCGAGTACCGCGCTCGAACCCTCGGTACCGACCCGCACCATTACTTCGGCGGCCTCCGGTGTGTGGGTCAGGGCGTTGCCGACCAGGTTGCCGAGCACCTGACGCAGCCGCGCCTCGTCACCGAGGACCTCGGCCAGCCCCGGGCCGCCGAGCACTTCGAGGCCGATCCGCCGTCCGGGGGCCACGGCCCGCGCGTCGTGGACCGCGTCCGAGGCCGCTGCGAGCAGATCTACCGGGGCCCGCTCGATCGGGCGCTCGGCGTCGAGGCGTGCGAGCATCAGCAGATCCTCGACCAGCAGGCCCATCCGGGCGGCCTGCCCTTCGATCCGTGCCATCACCAGCTCGGTATCGGTCATCGCGCCCTGCCGGTACAGCTCGGCGAACCCGCGGATGGTGGTCAGCGGGGTGCGTAACTCGTGACTGGCGTCGGCGACGAACCGGCGCATCCTCTCCTCCGACCGGCGGGCCGACTCCTCCGACGCCTCGGTGGCCGCGAACGCAGTTTGGATCTGCGCCAGCATCCCGTTGAGAGCGGCCGACAGCCGCCCCACCTCGGTTCCGGTGCTCCGGTCGGGAACCCGGCGGTCCAGGTCGCCCGCCGCGATAGCTGCGGCCGTGTGCTCGACCTCGATGAGTGGACGCAGGCTCCGCCGCACGACGAAATAGCCGAGCACCCCCAGGATCAGCAGCACCACGGCCCCGATCACGACCTGGAGGATCACCAGTCGCTGCACGGTGTCATCGACGTCGGACAGGCTCACCGCAACCGTCACCTTGCCCATCGGCGAGGATGTGGCCAGCACTCGCCAGCGCTGCCCTGGGTCACCGACCGAGCCGACCGTGACCGGCTCCGAACCCAGGTCCTGCGGCAGATCCGGTTGTTTGAAGTCGTCGTTGATGACCAACTGGGTCTGGCCGGCGGGGGCCTGGGCGAGGACGAAGAACTGGGTCGGCGGCCGGCCGGGCCCGGGCGCGGGCAGCGATGGCGGAGGCTGCGGCATCGGTGGCAGCATCGGCAGCGCCTCGGGCTTGGCCCAACCGTGAGCCGCTTCGCGCAGCATCGCGTCGGTGCGAGTGACCAGCGAGTTCTCGAGCGACGAGGTTACCGCCACACCCGACGCGAACAACCCGAGACCCGCGAGCAGCACGAGCGTGGCAACCAGCGTGAACCGCAGTGGGATCTGACGGACCCGGCGACCCACCACGCCTACCTCGGCTCGCGCATGACGTAGCCGACCCCGCGCAACGTGTGGATCAACCGTTTCTCCCCGGTGTCGACCTTGCGGCGCAGGTACGACACGTACGACTCGACCACGCCCACCTCGCCGCCGAAGTCGTAGTGCCATACGTGATCGAGAATCCGCGGCTTACTCAGCACCACGCCGGCATTGACCATGAAGTACCGCAGCAGGGTGAACTCGGTGGGGGACAACGTAACTGGCTCCCCCGCCTTCAACACCTCATGTGTCTCGTCGTCGAGCTCGAGGTCGGCGAACCGGATCCGCCCGGACTCGGCCGGTTCGTCGCGCGAGGCCCGGCGCAGGATCGCCCGCAGCCGCGCGACGACCTCCTCCAGGCTGAACGGCTTGGTCACGTAGTCGTCGGCGCCGAGTGTGAGGCCAGTGATCTTGTCGTCGACGCCGTCGCGTGCAGTCAGTAACAGCACAGGGGCGTCCACCCCGTCTTCGCGCAGCCGACGCAGCATGCCGAAGCCATCCATGCCCGGCATCGTCACGTCGACGATCAGCGCGTCTGGTCGGAACGCGCGCACGCGGTCGAGCCCCTCGTGTCCGTTGGCGGCGATCTCCACCTCGAAGCGCTGAAACCGTAGGCTCGTCGACAACAGTTCGACGATGGTCGGTTCATCATCAACGATCAAGACTCGGGCCTCTGCCTTGGTAGCATTCACCCCACCCATGATCGGCACGGCCCCTGACTACAGGCTGTACGTTCGCTGTGAACTTCCTGTGTGCCCGACAAGGATCCTGGTGACCCGTTCGATTTGTCCCAGCCGGTGGTAGTCATCGTGTCCGCGTGCGGGATCCTCACCTTCGCCAGCACAGCGAGCCTGCTCCACGTCGTCGCCGTCCACGGACACAAGCGATCCCGCGGAACACTGGCGTGGGTCGCCGACCGACTTCCCTCCGCGGAACTACTCGACCGGGTCGCCTACCGCACCACCATCGTCGGCTTCCCGCTGTACACAATCGGGGTCATCTGTGGCGCGATCTGGGCCGAAGCCGCATGGGGACGCTTCTGGGGCTGGGACCCGAAGGAAACCGTCTCCTTCATCGCGTGGGTGCTCTACGCCGCCTACCTGCACGCCCGAGCTACCAGCGGATGGGGGAACCTTCGCGCATCGTGGATCAACGTCGCGGCCCTCGCCACCACACTGTTCAACATGTTCGCCATCAACTTCGTCGTCTCGGGCCTGCACTCCTACGCAGGCCTCAACTAGCGTTCAGCGGACTCGGCGTCGGACAGGCGGGACGTGACTGTCACCGACTAAGACCGTGCGTCAGCTCGCGCACTCCACGCGACCGATCCGGCTTGGGCTGCGCAGTTCTGCCGGCGAGTGAAAACATAGGCGAGGAGGACATGCTCCAGTTTGCCTCGCCAATACCGCAGGAAGGCTGGAACTCCTCCAGATTTGTGTGATCTGGAGCCGTCCTTCGGTGTTACTACCGACTGGTCAACCTATCCAATCCGCATGCAGCCCTGAACGAACCGCCGTTGGTGAACACCCCCCTCCGACCTGTCACCGGTCCGGGCTGATTCCGGCGGCCCGTAGCACCGGGTACTGCTCGGCGGCGCCGACCGCGCACCCCTCGCCGCCGCGGTCGCAGGCCGGGGAGAACGGCGCGGCCGGTAGCGTTTCCGCGCGTGAGCTACGACATCGTCGCCTTCGACCCTGCCGCCACGACGGACAGCGACTTCCTCAACTGGTACGACGCGCAGACCGAATGGGCCGAGGAGCACAACTACCGCGACGTCGCGGTGACCACACCAGAACTACAGGCCTTCTTCCGCACGCTCGTTGAGGTCTTCCCGCCACTCGACGACCTCGACGGTCCCAGCTACGAGAAGCTCGCCGCCGATCCAATCTTCGAGGGAGGCCTCACCAGCCACAGCATCGGATCAACGATGATCTACGCCTGCTTCAGCTGGGCGCTGGCCGAGCGCGCCACCGCGGTGTTCTGCCAACTCGCGGCCGAGCACAAGGTCGCGGTCGCACTGGTCAGCCACGACTCACCGGTCCCGATCATCCGCCCGCAATAGCTCCTACGCAGTAGTAGTTCGCACCCCGGGCGACCGTCGAACGAGCACGTCGCAAGCTGCTCGTGATCACCCGGATGGCCACGGCATTCAGGTTCGCGCCGCGACTGCGACCCAGGATTCCCGTCTTCCGGTGCGGGCAGAGCGATCAGCGGCAGGGCGGATGCTCGAGCTCGTTGTACCGCCGGCGCGCTTCATCGGACAGCCACGGGTAGACCTGGGCGATCTCGACCAGCACCCGCTGCTTGATGACCGTGCCCGCACGGTCGGACAGCTGTTGTCACCCGCTGGCACGGACGCCGTTCCGGTGGGCGTCGTAGTTCGATCCCGTGTGCCGCAGCCAGTTCACGCACAGCCGCTCGAGGAACGCCTCGCTCGAGGTGACCTCGGCGGGCCGCTTCCCCAGCGCCAGACGCCCGTTGTAGTGGGCGATCGCCCGGCGGATCAGCACCGACGGCGCGAGCTGGACGACCTGCACGTCGACCTGGGTAGCCGCGGTCATCGCCCTGGAGTGGTCGGGCCGCGTCATCGTGCGCTCTCCGGCCCCGGGATGAACGCGGCCGCGGCCTGCTGCGCGAGCGCGTCCGCGGTACCGGAATCCGGTGCGGTCGCGCACGATCGCTTCAACACCACGCCGTCGATGTCGAGGACGCAGGTGACGTGCATGTCCTGGCCGGAGCCGGCGATGCTCGCGGGAGTGAGTCCGCGCCATGCTTGCCTCTGGGTACCCATCGTGATCCCTCCCTGCGGCGCCTGGCTGGTCGGTGCCGCGCTCGACGTCGCCGCCGCGATCTGCCTGGCGCACTGTCGCACGAGGGGAATCACAGTGTTGGCGCCGGACGTCAACGCGGCTCGTCGAGTTCCTGATGGTCGGTTTAGTGTTAAGCGTAAAACTCCCCTTTACGCATCGGGGATGTGTTCAATCTCGAATAGATAACTGTTCTTTGCTCTCGATCCTTGTTGAGACATTCCCCTTTGCTGTCCGCTTACCCTTCGCTGGTATGACGACTTCATCGAAAGCCAAGCGGCGGATTGTTTTTCGTGATGTACGTGTGTTCGACGGCACGTCCGACCGGCTCGTTGCCGGGGATGTCCTGATTGATGGCGACCGAGTTGCTGCGGTGTCGGAATCCCCGGTGGGTGAGGAACCGGGCAGAGAGACGCAGGTGATCGACGGCGGCGGCAGGGTGCTGATGCCAGGTATGTGTGACGCCCACGTACACCTGGTGGGCAACGCGAACTCGTACGTCGACATGGTGACGGGCTCGGAGAGTCACATCGCGATCAATGGTCTCGCCGAAGCAAAGAACATGCTGTTGCGCGGTTTCACCGCGGTCCGGGACATGGCCGGCGATACGGCCAGCATCAAGTCGGCAATCGATCGTGGACTGTTTCCGGGCCCGCGGATCTACCCGTCCCAGGCCGCGATTTCGCAGACCAGCGGACACGGTGACTTCGGCTTCGTCTACGAAGCGCCGACTGCGCTGGGCGGCGAGGAGTCGCGTGCCGAGCAGATCGGATTTATGCGGGTCGCGGACGGGGAGGCGCAGGTGCTGGCGTCGGTTCGCGAGCAGCTGAAGAAGGGCGCGTCTCAGATCAAGGTGATGGTCGGAGGCGGGGCCGCCTCGATGTACGACCCGCTGTACACGGTCCAGTTCACTGACAGCGAGTTGCGCGCGGCGGTGAACGCGGCCACCGACTACGGGACCTACGTCGCCACCCACGTCTACAACGTCACCGGCATTCGCCGAGCGATCCAGGCCGGTGTCAGGTCCATCGAGCACGGCCACCTCGCGGACGAACCGACCATTGCGCTTTTGGCTGAGCGGGACATCTGGCTGTCCATGCAACCGTTCGCGCTCGGCGACCACCACTATCCGGACGCCAATCGTGCCGGGAAGGATCGCGAGATCTGCACCGGTGTCGAGAACGTGTACGGCTGGGCGAAAAAGCATGGGGTGAAGGTTGCCTGGGGAACCGATCTACTCCTCGAACCCCAGATCGCCCCGAGGCAGAGCGAGATGGCGGCCCGACTCGGTGACTACTACAGCAATGCCGACGCGCTGCGGATGCTGACGTCCGGCAACGCCGAACTGTTCCGGCTAGCAGGTGAACGTGACCCCTACCGGGAGGCCCCGCTCGGGGTTATCGCAGAGGGCGCGTGGGCGGACGTCCTGCTGGTCGACGGCAATCCGATGGAGGACCTCAGCCTGATCGGGGACCCGGGCAAGAACCTGTCGGTGATCGTGAAGAACGGCGAAATCGTCAAGAACGCAATCTGACCCGGTCCGCCGAGTCACCTGTATCGAACACGAAGTCAGTGCCGAACGCGCGTGCCGTCGATCCGATGGCCGGCGCAGGAGCGGGGTGTGAGTTGGTCGAAACAGCGATGGCGGAACACGAGGACTTCAGGGAACGGGATCCCGGGTCGCTCGTGTGCGCGAGGGCGATTGAGCTTCACGGGCCGTGGGGGCACGTATTCGGTCCGCTGGACCTCGACATCGACGAGGGTGGGGTGACGGTCCTCGCTGCGCAGGCGGGAGCCGCCCGAACGGCCTTGCTCATGACGTTGTGCGGCAGGATGCGTCTGTCGGGAGGGTCGCTGACCGTGCTGAGGCACAGGAACAGACCGGCGAAAGTCTTCGCGCAGTCTGCCATCGCATGCCTCAACGAACTCGACGACGTCAGTCCCTCGGTGACGGTACGCGACCTCGTCACCGAGCAACTGCGGTGGAACTCTCCGTGGATGAAATTCGTCCCGCGGGTCCGCGAGGACGGCGTGGAGCGCATGTGCGCGGAGGTCTTCGGTGACGTGCCCCTGCCGTCGCTGAACGCCTTCGTCGACGATCTTCCCGAGATCCAGCAACTGCTGCTGCGGATCGCGGTGGCCAACACCCACCGTCCACCACTGCTTGTTGTCGGGCGAATGGACCGGATCGCCGACGACGAAGAACGGCTCGGTCTACTCGAACGCCTTGTGGCGCTGGGTGAACGGCAGTCGGTGATCACTGCCGACGTCAATCCGCTGCCGGCCGACAGTGGGGTGCGCGCCGTTGTAGACATGCACGGACTGCTCGGCGCAGGCGATGTCGGCGTCATGACCGAGGGGAAGTGACCCATGCTTGCAGGAATGTCCCTCGGCAGCGATTCGAAGCGGTACTTCCGCGGCGCCATGCCGCGGATCGCGATCATCACCATCATTCTCATGCCCCTGCTCTACGGTGCGATGTACCTGTGGGCGTTCTGGAATCCGTTCGGCGAGGTGAACAGGATCCCTGCTGCGATCGTCAACAACGACACCGGGCGCACCGCGACCGGGCAACAACTCGATGCCGGTGACCAGGTCGTCAAGTCGCTGATCGCCTCTGGACAACTGGACTTGGCGGAGGTTTCCGAGAAGGAGGCTGCCGACGGTCTCGCGTCCGGAATGTACTACTACACGATCAGCCTGCCCGAGAACTTCAGCGCTGCGGTCGAGTCACCGAACGGGGACAATCCGGAGCAGGCGGAGCTGATCTTCACCTTCAACGACGCCAACAACTATCTGGCGACCGTCATCGGGCAGGATGCGTCGGAGCAGGTAATCAACCAGGTGAACTCGACCATCGGCGCGCAGGGGGTCGGGCAGGTCCTCACCGGTCTGCAGAGCGCCGGGTCCGGCCTGAAGCAGGCTGCCGACGGCGCCGAACAGCTGTCCGCCGGAATCGACACCGCCAAGAGCGGTGCGGACCAACTCAGTTCGGGTGCGAACGAACTGGCGACGAACATGGTTACCGCGGAATCCGGATCGGCGCAACTGGCCAGCGGCGCATCCCAACTCGCGACCGCGATCGACGGGGCCACCACACCGTTGATCAACGCCCTCGACAGCGGCGCCGTCCCGAATATCGGCGGCCAGGTGTCCGATCTCCGGCAATCCCTCGAGGCTCTCGGGAACCGGCTGCCCGAGCCGGCGCAGCCCGCACAAGCCACCGCGGTCACGCAAGCGCTCGACATCCTCAGGCAAAGCTCGGATCCCCTGGTCCAGCGGGCGATGGCGGCACTGTCACCGCTCACCTCCCAGCAGGTGCGCGGTGACACCGCAGAGCTGCAGGCGGAGATCGGTCGACTCAGCGGTGACGCCCGCGCGGTCGAATACCAGCTCACGGACCCTAACAGCCCTCTCCAGTCGGGTCTGGCACTGCTGCAGAACGGCGGGATCGCGTCAGACTTGAACCAGTTGCGTAGTGGCGCCAACGAGCTCAGCAGCGGTGCCGCGACTCTCAGCTCGGGCCTGGTCCAGCTGACCGAAGGCAGCAATCAGCTCGCCGGCGGCGCCGACCAGCTCGCATCCGGCATGGTCGAACTGCAGTCCGGTTCTGGCGAGCTCGCCACCGCGCTGGACCAGGGAGCCGGGCAGGTACCGAGCTGGACGGACGAGCAGAAGACCGCTACGGCCGACACACTCTCGACGCCGGTCAAGCTCCAGCAGGACTACACGAACATTGCTCCCACCTTCGGCACCGGGTTCGCTCCGTTCTTCCTCTCCCTGGCCTTGTTCGTCGGCGGCATCATCACCTGGATGTTGCTGACGCCGTTGCAGTCCCGGCCGACAGTCGGTGGCGTGGGACTGTACCGAACCGTGCTCGCATCGTACTGGCCGGCGTTGCTGGTGGGGATCCTGCAGGTGCTCATCATGTACACCGTCGTCCATTTCGGGGTCGGACTCGAGGCGAAGCACGTCCTCGGCACGGTCGCCTTCCTGATGCTCATCTCGGCGACCTACCTCGCGATGATCCAGGCCTTCAACGCGGTGCTCGGGGTCGCCGTCGGACGCGTGGCCACCCTCGCATTCCTGATGCTCCAACTGGTCTCCGCGGGCGGCATCTATCCCGTGCAGACAACGGCCAAGCCCTTCCAGTACATCCACCCGTTCGACCCGATGACCTACACGGTCAACGGATTGCGGCAACTGACCGTCGGCGAGCACGTCGACTCCCGGCTGTGGATCGCGATCGCGGTGCTGGTCGGGATCCTGCTCGTCAGTCTCACCGCCAGCGCGCTCTCCGTCCGCCGCAACCGGCAGTACACGATGGAGCGGCTCTACCCACCCGTGGAGGTGTGACCCAACAGACGCACCCGAGAACCGGGCGGCTGCGCGTCATCGCGCCCGGGAATGCCCCAACATTCGTGATCACTGGAACTCAGTATTGGAGAAAAGATGTCGAACTTCTTTGAGGCTCCCGCTGAAACCCTCGCTCCCGCATACACGGGACGGCTCGGAACCGACGCCATCCCGGCACTGCGGATGCCGAAGGCCGAAACCGATCCGGAGGCCGCCTACCGGTTCATCCACGACGAGCTGATGCTGGACGGCAGCTCGCGGTTGAACCTGGCGACATTCGTCACAACCTGGATGGACCCCCAGGCAGATCGCCTGATGGCAGAGACGTTCGACAAGAACATGATCGACAAGGATGAGTACCCGCAAACCGCCGAGATCGAGACGCGCTGCGTGAACATGGTTGCCGCCCTGTTCAATGCGGAGGGGCTCGACGAGTCCGATCCCGCGTCCGCAACGGGGGTGTCCACGGTCGGCTCGTCGGAGGCGGTGATGCTGGCCGGCCTCGCGCTGAAGTGGCGTTGGCGTGAGGCACGGGGGGCGGCAGGCAAGGATTCGGCCCGCCCCAACCTCATCATGGGCAGCAACGTCCAGGTCGTGTGGGAGAAGTTCTGCCGGTACTTCGACGTCGAACCGAAGTACCTCCCGATGGAGAAGGGCCGCTACGTCATCACGCCGGAACAGGTCCGGGAGGCCGTGGACGAGAACACCATCGGTGTGGTCGCAATTCTCGGTACGACGTTCACGGGTGAACTCGAGCCGGTCGCCGAGATCTCCGACGTCCTCGACGAGATCGCCGCGAAGGGTGGCCCCGACGTCCCGCTGCACGTCGACGCCGCAAGCGGCGGATTCGTGGCGCCCTTCCTGCATCCGGAACTCAAGTGGGACTTCCGCCTCCCCCGGGTGGTCTCGATCAACGTCAGTGGCCACAAGTACGGCATGACGTACCCGGGCATCGGCTTCGTCGTGTGGCGCTCGAAGGAGCACCTGCCCGAGGACCTGGTCTTCCGGGTCAACTACCTCGGCGGTGACATGCCGACCTTCACTCTGAACTTCTCGCGTCCGGGCAACCAGGTCATCGGGCAGTACTACAACTTCATCCGGCTCGGTGTCGCCGGCTACACCCAGATCATGGAGTCGCTGCGTGACACCGCACTGATGCTCTCGTCCGAGATCGCGAAGATCGACCACATGCGGATCATCACCGACGGCAGCGCGATTCCCGTGCTGGCGTTCGAGGTCGAGGGCGACCCGGGGTTCTCCGTGTTCGACATCTCCCACGAACTGCGGGCCCGCGGCTTCCAGGTACCTGCGTACACCATGCCGGCCGATGCGGAGGATGTCGCGGTACTGCGAATCGTATTGCGAGAGGGCTTCAGCCGGGACATGGCCTACAAGCTGGTACTGGCGATCAGGGACGTCGCGGCTCGGCTCAAGGCAGGTGCCGAGCACACCGCGAAGGGGTTCGCGCACTGAGCTGACGGGCAGATGAGGCGCAGGTGCGGATGAGCACCTGCGCCTCCCCTGACGTGCGAGTAAGGGACGAGATCGCCGCACGTGCAGGGGAAGCCGGACAACCCACCTGTTCCTCTATTCAAGAGAGTGCCACATGCTGATTCATCCAACTCTGCGCATACAGTGCTGGGGATTCGTCATCGGATCTCTCCTGTTCGCCCTCGGATCCGCACCCTGGATATCAGTGGCGATTGGCACCGCCGCCGCGAACACCTCCTTCTTCGTCGGTTCGTGGTTCTTCACCGGCGCGGCGTTCGTGCAGTTGATGCTGAGCGGGGCGGCGACCACCACCGACCACGGCACACCGGCGATTCGAGCCGAGTGGCTCTCCGCGGCAATCCAATTGCTCGGCACACTGCTGTTCAACATCAGCACCGGCGCTGCGCTGCACGCACACACGATCAAGAGTGAGACCCACCTCGTGTGGAATCCCAACGCCGAGGGATCGGTCGCCTTCCTGCTCAGCAGCGCCCTGGCCGTCCTGATGCTGCTGCGGGCCAACCAGATCTGGGAACCGCGGTCGAAGGACTGGCAGAGCGTGTGGCTGAACATGCTCGGGTCGATCGCCTTCGGAGTGTCCGCCGTGGGCGCGTTCATCACCCGCAACGGCACCGTAATGGACGACGTCCTGGCTACCGGCGGCACGTTCGTCGGTGCGCTCTGCTTCCTCGCGGCTTCGGCCCTCTTCCTCGGCAAGGACGAGCGGCTGGCCGAGGAGTTCACCGCCGCGACCTGAGTGACGCGCACCCGCAGCCCTGATCCACCGCTGAGTGAGTCGGCGTGAGCGTCTCGTAAGCGCGAGAGCAAGCAGAATCAGAGTGAGCCGGAGGTATCAACACCCATGACCATCACGACGTCCACGCCGGAGATGGATCCGCCGGACAAGGCGGTGCCACAGACGGGCACACCGCCGAGTCCATCTGACCCGCGAACGCCGGGACTACCGTCGCGTACCCTGTCTCGGTTCTTGAGGTGGCTCAGGCGTTTCCACCCAGTCGGCCTGGCCGGAGCCTTGCTGTTCTATTGCTGGTCGCTCTCTCCGTCCCTGCTCCCGCGCGTCTGGTATCTGCAGGGTGTAGCCACTGGAATCAGCCTGGTCACCGGGTACGGGCTGGGTGTTCTCATCGCCTGGATCGTGCACAAACTCGGGGTACACATGCCCTGGTCCACCTCCATGAAGAGGATCGGTTGGTACCTGCTCGCCGCTATCGCCCTCGTCATCGTCCCGCTGTTTCTTGTTCTCGGTTCGTGGTGGCAGGACATCAGTCGCGAGTTCGTCGGTATGGAGCCGGGAAGCGACTGGGATTATCCCGGAGTGCTCGCCGTGGCGGTGCTTGTCGCGTTGCTCCTGTTGATGGCTGGGCGCGGGCTTCGCCGTCTGGCACACCTGCTGAATCGACTCACGATCCGGTTTCTTCCCGCACCTGTCGCCCGAGGCCTGAGCGTCGTCGTCGTCGGCGTTGTCGTGGTTCTAATGGTCGAGGGGTTGGTGTCGACCGAGATTGCTCGGATCGCAAATGGTTCGGCAATCGCCGCAGACGAGGGCACCCCGGACGGCGTCACTCAACCAGCTGCCCCGGAACGTTCCGGCTCCGCTGCCTCGCTCGAACGGTGGGATTCGCTTGGCCGCGAAGGACGCACGTTTGTCGCCGGCGGCCCGGATCCGCAGGAACTCTCCGAGGTCACCGGCGAACCGGCACTCACACCTATTCGTGTCTACGCAGGCTATCGATCCCTCGAAGGAACCGGTGCCGAGCCTGGTGACGAGTCGATGGAGATTCTCGCCGATCATGTCGTCGCGGAACTCGAGCGCACCCGCGCATTCGAACGGGAGTACCTGGCCGTGGTCACCACCACGGGACGGGGTTGGGTCAATCAGGATGTCGCCGCCGCTCTGGAGTACCTCGCGGGCGGCAATTCGGCGATCGCGGCCATGCAGTACTCGTTCCTCGCCAGCCCTTTGGCTTTCCTCGCCGACCGGGTGTCACCGCGAACTGCCGGGCGCGCTCTGTTCGAGGCCGTGTACGACCGGTGGAGTCAGCTCCCACCGCAATCGCGGCCGAAGTTGCTCACCTTCGGTGAATCCCTCGGGTCGTACGGCGGCCAGTCGGCATTCTCCGGCGTACAGGACATGATCACCAGAACGGATGGCGCTCTGTGGGTGGGAACCCCCAATTTCACCGAGCAGTGGCGTCGCATCACGGATTCGCGCGACCCGGGGAGTCGCGAGATCCTGCCGGTTGTGTACGGAGGTCGGAACGTACGTTTCGCGGCCACACCCGCTGATCTGGGCGATACCGCCGGTCTCGGCGTATGGGATTCCCCCCGGATCGTGTACTGGCAACACCCGAGCGACCCCATCGTGTGGTGGTCTTCAGACCTGATTTTCCACCGCCCTGACTGGCTTGCCGAGGAACACGGCTCCGACATCGACAAGGGCATGTCATGGATCCCCTTCGTGACGTTCTGGCAGGTCACGTTGGACATGGTGTTCGCCGCCGAGGTTCCTGCGGGACACGGGCACTCCTATACGACAGAAGCAGCACTCTTCTGGGCGGATATCCTCGGAATCGACGATTCCGGGCTCGTCGATCGAATTTTTGAAAGAATGAACTCCGAGTAAGCACTGATGAACAAACCGCCAGGTAGTTATGACCTGCGTCTTCTACGAGGATCAATCAAATTTCGGGAACCTGGCGCATGAGTAGCCCATCGGACCACCTGATTCAGTAGGACAGCGAGGCCATGTCACGGCCATCAGTTCGCGGGCCACGGTACCGCTGCAGAAGCCGTGGGTTCATCGAGATTGTGGACGCTGACTCCTGACAGGTACCTCGTCGAGATAAGTCACACGCCAATCAGCATTCGCCGCCACCAGCCCTCTGCAACAATTGGGTATGGCGAATGACGAAGGCGCACATTCCGACAACCTGGCCGTACTTCCCAACTTGAGAGACATCGGAGGAGCGCACGCTGGAAACAATTGGCGAGTTCGCCCGTCAATTGTCTACCGTTCCATCGAATTACACCGCCTCCCCGCCGACGACCACAAGTTCGGCCTCCTCGGCATCAAAACGATTTACGATTTACGCACCGCCGCTGAGCGGATCGCGGCACCCGACCCGCAGTTGGACGGAGTCAGCTCGTGCGCCCTGGACGTACTCGCCGACTCCGCCACTGCGCTCCCGGCAAATCTCGCCACAGCGATCGACGACCAGGGCACCATCCCAAGAATCGGAGAAGCGCTCGGCGGTGGTCGAGCAGGTGAGATGATGGTCGACACCTACCGCCAGATAATTTCTCTGCCCAGTGCACTGGCTTCCTACAGGTCTCTTTTCGAGGGACTGGCCGGCGGATATCCAAGCCCATCGCTCTTCCACTGCACCACCGGCAAGGACAGAACAGGTTGGGCTGCAGCAGCGTTGCTGAGCATTCTGGGAGTTGATCGATCCGAGGTCTACCGCGACTACCTGCTTACCAATGACCAACTGATCCCTGCACTGCATCCCGTGTTCGCCAAGTTCGAAGCTGCCGGCGGCGATCCAGATGTGCTACGCCATGTCCTCGGAGTCGACAGGTCCTATCTCGATGCAGCTTTCGACGAGATGGACAAGCGATACGGCAATATCGAAGGATACTTCGTAGATGGACTGAAGCTCGAGGAGCACGCGATCACCGCACTCAAAGAGCAACTACTCGAACCTCGCTGACATGAACACCCTGCCGTAGTCGACGACCACGCACTCGATCGGTATCGCCGCACCTGCACCTGAGATTTGGCGGCCGCCGAGAGCACCTGTCGGCACCAGCAGGCTTTCGGGTAGTCCGACGAACGGCAACTGTGTCGGATCGCCGCCGGGCACGGGCAGACCACCTCGAAGAGCACACTTCTCTTACAGTCCTGCCACTGCTTAGGAGGGTAGTTGTAGGTTCCGGATCCACTTGTTGGTGCGACCTGGGATTTTTCAAGATCTTCCACGATGCTTGTCCACGAAAGTCCGCTCGGAGATGTCCATTTCCACAGGTCCTGCGGATCTCAGTGCACAAGGATCACCCCTTGAACATCCCGGAAAGTTGAACCGTTACCGCTCCTTCAACAAGCAGTCATTCACTGCGGCCGTCGCCGTATCGTCGCCGGAGAGCCTGAACGCGGTCACCGACTTTGCGCAGCGCAGCGGGCACGACACCGTCACCGGCGGCGGGAAAACCGCGACGTCGCAAACCGACGCCAAGCCACTGCGCTACGAGATTTCCGACGCCCGTCTCTCCCCGCTCGCCGATCGTCAAACCGGACACTCAGTAGCAGGGCCCCATCCGTTCGCATCCATCCAGCGATACGCGCTCGGCACAGTGCCTCCAGCGCCTCGTACTCGGCGCGCCAGCGGGCATGATCCCCCGCTGTTCCTGGCCACGTCTGCGAGCGCCACTTCTTTGGGCCGACGCGCTGACGGCACTGGTGCTCCCGGCCTTCGAGCTGAACAGAGAGTTCCTGAGCGCCATGACCGTCGAGCAGCATGCCTGAGCCGACCATGTCGGGGCCGCGCTGGGAGGCGACCGACTCGCAGAGCTGAGCGCACAGGTGATCGCCGCCTCGCGCGCCTACCGCGGGCCGACGCCGGCCGCGTCACTCAGCGCGATCCGAACTGAGCCTCAGCGACCGAAGAGACGGCCGAAGAACCCGCCCCTGCCCGACGCGAGCGGCGCCCACTCGAGATTCCACAGCTCCTCGACCGTGATCCCGGCGAGGCGGCAGACGAACTCCAGATGCGCGTCCTCCGGGTCGTCCTCGGTCTCGAACACCGCCTCGGCGTCGATCGGGGCGCCGCGGTCTTCGGCCACCTCGCGCTCGGCGAGCACTCGGAGGCGGGGGTCGTCGCCGAACGACTGGACCACGTAGACGTCACTCGTGCCACCGAGGGTGACGAGCACCGTTCCCGCGGGCGGCTCGGAGAGCTGCGGAAGCTGCTGGAGATCGAGACCTGGATCCACGAGCACCACGTGCGCGCCGACCTGCGCGGCCGACGGGCCGGCCGCGGTGCTGCGGCTCGCGCCGTCGAAGTCGATGGCCGATTCGGCGTCAGCTCCGAAGGCCGAGAGGTCGGTGTTCGGCACGAAGCCCAGCATGAAGTTCATCGACATCCCGACAGCCTAACGACCGGGGACGACGGTTCCCCGGATCGAGAAGCCGCCGGGTTGGCGCGCGCTACTCGCCGTCGGCCCGCCCGTCCGCGTACTGCGCGACCACGCGGTCACGCCAATCGCGGAAGTCGTCGAACTTGCCGGCGAGCGCCTGCCGCAGCTCGGCAGCGCCGTTCACCCAGTCCATGTCCTCCGGGTCCGGCACGTCTCCCGGGGCATGGTTGGCGCCGGGGACGACATAGGTCGGGTTGCCCTGCGGATTGACGATGAGGAACCCCGCTGCGACGCACAGCTCATAGATGAATGTCGTCTCCTCCTCCGACAGCGAGGCGTGATCGATCCCACCGCTCAGCGGCTCCTCCTGATCGAGCGGGTCGAGGTACAGGTCGGTCCAGTGGCCGTCGAACGAGAGCGCCTGCCCGTCCGCATCGACGAGAAGCGAACCTTGGCCGTCGCTGTCCATCGCGCGCAGGCCGCGCGCCTCGAGGAAGGCGGCGACGGCATCGCGATCCGCGTCGCGCTGCTTGTCTCCTTGGACGCGGACGAAGATCAGCGAGAATCCCATGCCCGGAATACTGTGTCGTCGCGTGTCCCTCCGCAAGGAAGACAATGACGATCGCCTCGTGGGCTTGCCGACATGGAAGAGTTGCAGTTCCAAGGGACAAATAGGCTTGAATCATGACAAGTGCGGGACATATGGGTCCGGAAAAGGCCAACTAGATCCGGAACCTACTCTGCTTCTGTAGGTTCCGGGCCTACCTGTCCGAGCCACCTGAGATCTTCAAGAACTTCCACGACACTTGTCCATGAAATTCCGGGCGAAGATGTCCCTCTCCACAGCCCTGGTCCAAGTCGAGGCCAGATCATCGCGGCCACGCTGACTCTCGGTCTCCACCGTCACCCTTCCGCAGCCCCGAGAGACCACCATCGCGGACGCCGCCGACACTCGGTGCCGGTTCCTGCCACCCCATCCGGGTCTCAGGCGGCCCTGCGATCGGCGCAAACGCGCCGGCTTCCGGCTTGTACGGCATGTCGGCGCGTATTCGAACCGAGGTTCCCCTGAGCTGGGGTTATGCGTACCCTTGATGTAGTCGACGGTGCGCATGAGATGTCTCACTCTTCGTGCCGCCCCGTTATCCGAGGTGTCCTTCACACCGTGGTATCCCCACGGTGCGGGCGGCGTTCGATCCGCCTGGACGGTCCCCTGACTCTGAGGGGCACAGATCCTGACTGCGCGGCCCAGAGGTGTCCCGTTTGACGGACCGTCAAGCGGGACACTGAACCTGCGTCGGGTGCCACGGTCGGAGGTAACCTCCTGCACGACAGAGTTGGCCGGTAGTCGGGCAGGTCTGAGGGCGGGCCGGCGCACCGGGCGCCAGCCCTCACGCCAATTTGCTTCGTATCCGCGGACCCATCAAGTTCTCCAAGTCTGTTGTTATCGATGCGGGGCAGGGCAGCTCTGCGATCTCGTTGCGCACACGCTGGGCCCCGCCCCGCAGCGTCTCCGAGGCGAGGGCGGTACGTGCTGCTTCGCGGAGCTCGTCGGGCGACATTGTGATCGGATTGAGAGCGATCCCGGCATCCAGGGCTGTCAGGCGCTGGGCATTGAGTTCTTGGTCTGCCCCCATGGGCAGAGCGATCACGGGGACACCGTGGGCCAACGCGCCAATGACACTTCCGGACCCGGCGTGGTTGACGACAAGATCGCAGTGCGGCAGCACTACCGATTGCGGTGTGAATTGTTCGATCCGGATGTTATTGGCGACGACCGGGATGGTAGCGGGATCGATGTTTCTGCCGACGGTCGCGAGGACCCGCACAGGCAAGGTGCGCAGTCCTTCCAGTACGCGTGCGAACAAGTCGCCGGACTCGGTGTTGAAGACGGTTCCGAGAGTGAAGTACACGCGCCGCGGCTCGTCGCCGGCGGCAAGCCAGTCGACGGCAGCATATCGTCCGGTGTCGGGCTCTGATTCGGACTGGATCGACAGCGCGGTCGCGGGGAGCGGGAAGTCGGGGTGCCGGAAGGAACACGGAAAGGGTGAAACGACGAGATCTCGAGTCAGTTCGGCGCCAGCAGGATCATCTTGCAGTCCGTGGACTGCCCGGAGATGCGCCAACGGCTCACGGATCCGTTCCATGCGGGTCAAGGCGCCGGAAGCAATGACATTGACGACGACCCGCGGGACCCACGCCTGTTCGGCCGCGAGCATGGCCCCGAAGTCCATCTCGTCGCAGATCACCAGATCCGGTTCCCACTGATCGATGACCCCGCGAACGTGGCCGAAGCGCCGGGTGGCGAGTGCGCCCGCAAAATGTGAGCCGATCACCGACAACTCATGGTCGAGATCAGGTTTGACGAGCCTGCCCGTCGACTCGCCACTGGGAACTGACCCCGAAGTCCCGACAGGAAAACTGGCGTCGAACCCACTGATCTCGTCGACGATGTTTGCCTGACCGCACACACCCACGCGGTGGCCGACAGCTCGGAGTGCACGAGCGATCGGTAGTATCGGATTAAGGTGACCAACCCCGCCGGCGAAGGAGACGAGGACTCTTCTGTCGCGTTGCACGCCCACCATTCTGTCCTGCTGATCAGGCAGCGGACGGAGGCCGAGCTGGGATGTCGTGGCTTACAGGCAAGTCGACGGCGCATGTCCAAATCTCACGGTGTCGCCCGTCGTCTTGTAGGTTCCGGATCTACTTGTCCTGGCAACATGGGGATTTCAAGGTCTTTCCACGACATCTGTCCACGAAATTCCGCGCGATGATGCCCTTTTGCACTGATCCTCGGCAACTCCGGCACTCCATCATCACCACCAAGGCCGCGCAGGAGCATGCCCGTTACCGCTCCTCCACCCAACGGGTGGTTCTGCATCACGCAGTACTGGCACCCGATACCGACACGACATTCGACCACACGCGCCGCGAGGCACCCAGAGAGCACGCGCGCCACGACGACCCGGCTTCAAGCTTGATCGCCGCCACCGTGCTGGCAGGGCGAGTTCAACGTTCGAACGCTAGGCGTTGTGCGCTCACGGCACGACAAAGGCGCCGGTTCCGGCGATGCTCTCGTAGCCCGTCGTCGTCGATGCGGCTACGAGTAACACACATCCCGCCGAAACCGACTCATCGGTATGAAGATCTTGCCTCCGGCTCACCTGTCCCTCATTGCCCTTGCGGCCTGTGCCGCTGCAGCGCTGGGGGCCGCGCCTACGGCCTCCGCCGAGGTCGTCGACCTGACCATTGCCCCCGGCCTCAGTGCGGGACCGACCACCCCGTTCGGCGTCGGATGCACATATCTGGTGGTGGCCCGCACCGAAAAACTGGCCGAGCCGCGCACCGACATTGTCGACTACACCAACGAGTCGACCATGTTTCCCCAGGACCTCGCCTGGAACATCGACCCGTACTACAGCACGCCGGTGATCCTCGGACACAAGGTCACATTGTGGACTCCGACGGCGCCGGGTGAGCATTCGCTGATGGCATATCAGACCTCAGCCGGCGGACCCATTCAGACGGTCACCGTCAACCCCGCCACTCCCCTCGGTCCGGGTTGCATTGTCGCACCATGATGGGGTTCCGGTAGCGGGGGTTGCCGCGGTGCTGACCTCGTCTCAGGCCACCACGAACCGGGTCATCACCAGGTTCGGGTTGACGTTGCCGGTGCTGAACGCCTCGGTGGTCACGGTCAGACCGGCGGGGCCGGAGCCGATGGGGATGCTGACCTGCTGAGTCCAGTTCCCGCGGGGTGTGGCGAGGCCACTGGATTCATTGGCCATGTTCGCAAGCATCGTGCCGCCCTGGTGGGTGGCGGAGTTCCAGAAGTTCACGTAGGCCGTGATCTCGCAGGGACTGTTGAACAACGGTGTCCAGGACAGCGTGACCAGCGCGATTCCCGGCCGATTGTGTGGCGTCTGCACAGTGCCGGTGATCTGACCGCTGCACGGGACCGAGTTGCCCCTGCCGAGGGTGTGTGCAGTCGGGAGGGGTGTCGACTCCTGGTGGTGGGCGGAGGCGGTGGGAGCCGATAGGACCAGCGTCGATGCCGCTAGGGTCGCCGGAATCAGTGCTCTGCGAAGCAGTCTCATCACTCGAGAAGACTACGGCACGCGAAAGCGTTGGCCTGCCTCGTTCCCGGCGTCGTTCGGACCGTCGTCGGACTGATCCGAGGCCCGACAAATCGTTCAACCGGCGGCGAGTCGTCGGCCCTGGGGCGACAAAGCTGAAGGAACCAGGTTCGGTCACTCTACTGCTCACCGTCGCAGTCCACGGGCGTGACCTACGGGATCATCACGGGCGACAACCCGACGCGATTCACCCCAGCCCTCCAGGCGGTCCGGGTGCGGCTGCCGATTCGGTCAGGGGACCGTCCGAACGTCACCCGGACACGAATTCGGCCGATGGTGCGTCAGTTATTTGCACCGCTGACGTCGGCTGCCAACCATCGCTGAACGAGCGACATAGCCAACAGGGGACGTCGCTTGTAGCGGCCTTCGAACGAAGTGGTCAGGATGGGCTCGGGGCGGTGAAGTCAATTTGACGGCGGGCGTTGGACATTGTGGTGACAACGCAGGTTCCCAGCGGGCCGACGCGGTCATAGAGGGTGGCGGTGCCGATCGAGATGCCTTCTGAGGCAACGGTGCTGTCGGCCCGCAGCCCGAGCTCGTACCCGAGTGGAAGTCTCGACAGCGTGAGGGTCGCGTCGGTATTTATGTACCCGGCGCCGTGCGAGCCCCAATGGCACACGTGGTTGGCGGCATCGCTGAGGAACGCGGCGCGTTGGAACGGCGAGATCGGCTCGCCTTCAACGAGTGGGGGAAGAGTGTGCCACGAAATCTTGCGATCGGCGTTCTGGTTCGCTGCGAAGTCGTGTGTCCAATCGCGATCACCACTCTTGAACAGCGGCGGTGATCCCTCCGGGGACACGCACCCTTCTGGCGGCATGGGCAGTTCCGGTGCGGGGCTCCACACCCGCCCTTCCGGTTCGACGCCTGTGGTCAGGAACGCCACCGAGGCCCGTGCCCGCACCTTTCCGTCCTGCACGATGGACGCGTCCGCGACCGTGATCCGTGTGCCCTGACGGACGATTTCGCTACCTACCTGGATCGGTTCGTTCACAACGGGGCTGAACAGGTCCACGGTCAGCCTGGCGGGAATGAATCCCGTTGGGCAGTGGGTCTCGAGCTGACGTGCCAGCAGGCCGCATATGCCGGTGCCACTGAGCTGGGACTTCGACCAGGGACTGACGGCAAGTTCTTCCGCCACCAGCAGATCCCCACGCTTGCTGAAGAAGCTGACCATCCGGTTCCTCCCATAGTCCAGACATGCAAAACTAGAACACGTTATCGCGTGGGGCGACCGTTGTCTCATGTTCCTCTTCATCGGCATCAAACCGGTTTCATCGGCATCAAACCGGTCGATCATGGAGGTGAGAACCAATTCGGGCCCGCCGACTATCGGCCCGCCGTTACCCCGTCGGAGACGAGACCATGGTTATTCAGTCACCTGTTCAGTGACGCGCTGCGATCAGACTGGCGTGGGTGCAGGCACCTGGCTCCTCGCCGAGGTCGGCCAAGATCGAGGTGAGGCGATCGGCGGTGCGTTGGTGGCGTTCGACCTCGTGGTCCTAGCCGCGTGCGGAGGCGTCGGCGATCAGCGTGTGTTCGGTGGCTAGGCGCTGGCGCAGCCGGGGCGCGTAGTCGCTGGTGGTCAGGAACTTCGAGCAGGTCAGCACCACCGTGTCGTGGCTGCAGACGAACTTCGTCACGGCCGAACTAGAACTCGGTCACTGCCTGCGCCTGCCCGCCGAGGCCCCTGCGAATGCGATCGGAGTCAGACACGAGAGAGTTTCTCGCACGCAGCATCGGTGCCGGCCCTGATCGTCTAGACCTAGCGGTTCTCGTTGGTGGGAACCTTGTCGGATCGGCTTCGGTGTGGACCACCGACGCAGAGCACAAAACCGGCAAACTCGGATACGTGCTACGCAAAGATCAATGGGGCCGCGGCTACGGGACCGAGACTGCTCGACTGCTCTTCCGCCTCGGCATTGAGCGCCTCGGGTTGGAGAGGATCGCCGCTACGTGCGACGTCGACAACATCGCCTCGGCCCGGGTACTCGAAAAGACTGGGATGAATCGCGAAGGGACCCACCGAGGACATCGTGTAGTGCGCGGCGAACGGCATGACCATCAAGTCTTCTCGCGACTCGCTTCAGATACCGTCCTTTCTCGGACACGAATCGGGCTGGGCGGCTGAGGATCTGACTCGCGGCGATAAGTGGCGGTGTTCTCGCGTGGCCAGATGGCGGTTCTGTGATGGGTGTCGTCGCGCCGCGATCAGGACTCGCCCCGGGCATCCACCCGATCCAACGGGCCGTACCAGCGTTCCCGGGGTGTGGGCCGCCGGCAACGTCGCCGATTCACCTGCTCAGATGATCAATGCCGCAGGGGCCGGCACGAAGGCCGCCATCGCGCTCAACCACCACCTACTGGAGCAGGACGTCGCGCTCGCCGTCGCGGCAGTGAAGGCACCGCCAGCACCTTGAGTCAGGGCTCGTTTCCGAATCGAGCGGCGACTGCCGAACGCGCCCCGCCGAGTTGCCAGCTCACCAGCTCAGCGAGGAACCTCTACTCACTCGGCTGCCGAAGTGCCGCGTCCAGGGAACTCATGAGCTGCGCGACGCGATCCTTGCCCGCTGGAGCCACGGGATACCGGCCAAGGACATCAACCACAGTGGGGGCGGCGCGGCGTCCGGCCTGTGCGATGAGCTGGTTCCCGACGTCGGGATCGTCACCTGCGCTCAACTCGCCGATGCGCGCCGCGCACGCCGCTGCCCGCAGGATGTGACCGACCTGGTGTGCCTTGGCGATCGGATGCAGGTAAGCGGCAGCGGCCGCATCGCCAGCGGCGCGTGCCGCGAGACGCGCGGCCTCGGTGGATGCCACCTTCGCCGCGCGATGCGCGCCCACCGAAGTCACGCGCTGCAGGTTGGTCCGTCTCGCACCGTGCACGAACTCCCACGCTGCATCGATCGCCGCGCGGGGCCGAGGATCATCGGGCTGCGCAGCCTCGAACACCGCTAGAACTTCCTGGGCACTTTCCGCCACGTAGCGCGCGACAGCTCGAAGTTCGTCGGCGGTCAACTCAAAGTCGCCGGACACGGTCGTCATGACAAGAGCTTCCCACTTGGCGGCGACTTCCCCGGTTTGGTCTGCGCATCAACCAAAGCGGGGGCAGTCCCATTCAGAGCATGGGGACACCCCGTGGCAGTCACTCGAGGTCGGGCTGGCCCTACCAAGAAGACTCAGGTTCGGCGTATGTCGCACGCATCCGATCCTCGTTGGAATGGTGGCATGAACAAGATTCTTCGCCGCTGCGCCATCGGAACGGTTCTCGTCGCGAGCCTCGCCCTGTCGGGGTGTTCCTCGACTGAGCACTCTGAGCACGAGTCGTTCGCGTTCACCGGCACGACGCTCAACGTGGTACGTGACAATGCCAACATGCCCGTGACGGTGTCGGCGCACACCGGCGCCGTCGGGAAGGGCAGTGAGGTGATCGTTGAGGTCCGCACCCAGACCTTGGGAAAGCGTCCAAGGACTCCGGCCTGGTCGTTGACCGATGACACCTTGAACCTCGACAGCCCGTGCGGCGGCAGCGTCGTCGGGTACTGCGAGGCGAGTTATTCGATCGGGGTTCCCGTGGGAACGAAGGTGATGGTCAACGGTCGGCCGACGACGGTCGGCTGACCGTCAGTCCCCCTGTCCGCGTAGGTAGGTCAGCACTGCCGCGACGCGGCGGTTCTGGTCGTCGTTGGGCGGGAGGTCGAGTTTCATCATGATGTTGCCGATGTGCTTGACGATCGCCGCTTCGGAGACGTACAGGCGCCGTGCGATGGCAGCGTTGGATTGTCCTTCGGCCGTGACTGCCAGGACTTCTCGCTCGCGGGGGGTGAGACGTTGGAGTGGATCGCGGCGACGTCTGATCATTTGGTTGATGACGGCGGGGTCGACCGCTGTGCCGCCGGCGTGAACACGCCGGAGGGTGTCGGCGAAGTCGTTGATGTCACTGACTCGATCCTTGAGCAGGTATCCGATCCCTGCTCCGCCGGCGCTGTCGAGCAGCTCGGCGACGTAGCTCTGTTCGACGTACTGGCTGAGGACCACCACGGGAAGGGCCGGGTTCTCCTCGCGCAAACTGACGGCGGCAACGAGACCTTCGGATCGGTACGACGGCGGCATCCGAACATCGGTGATCACGAGGTCCGGATCGGTTTCCCGGCCCGCGACGATCAACTCTTCGGCTGTGCCCACCGCAGCGACGGTGACGAATCCGTTGCGTTCGAGCAGCATTTGGAGCCCCTCGCGCAGGAGCGTGTTGTCCTCGGCGAGAACGACGCGGAGCGGTTCCGGTATCGAGGACGACGCGCCTGTCCTGGTGATGGCTTCAGTCATTTGCCCGACCTTCCCCGTGCGCGGCAAGTGTGATGACGACGGTCGTCGGTCCGCCGAGAGGTGAGTCGATCACCAGGTCTCCGTCCAGTGCGGCGATGCGGTCAGCGATCCCGTCGAGCCCACCGTTCTCGTGCCGGCTAGTGCCGGCTCCGCCGCAGCCGTCGTCGTGGACTCTGATCTGTACGAGTTCGGGCTGAGGCCGGCGAAGAGTGACGCCGGTGTGGTTGGCCCCGCTGTGTTTGACGACGTTCGCGAGGAGTTCCGCTACGCAGAAGTACAGGTTGGTCTCAGTGTCGGCAGGCAGTCGGTCGCCGAGCTGATCGTCGACGGTGATGGGGACAGCAAAGGTGTCGACGAGTTCACCGACCGCCGCGCCGAGGCCGTGATCGATGAGTACCTGCGGATGGATGTTGCGCACGAACTGGCGTAGAGATTCCAGAGTCTGACGAGCCTGCTCCTGGGCGCGGGCCACGTCGTGGCGGCCGGGTGCATCGGCCGGCATCGCCGCAAGGGCGAGTCCCAGCGTCATGCTCACCGACAGCAGTTGCGGTTGGACGCCATCATGCAGATCGCGTTCGATGCGCCGGCGCTCGACATCGAAGGCCCGCACCAGGCGGGCACGCGATTGCGCCGTCACGCTCAGGTCGCGCTGCAAGCGCTGTTCCGGACGGGTCAGAACCTGAAGGACCAACGAGGCGTGAGCCCGCGCGACCACGGGTGTAGCGCAGACGAGACCTGCCAACACGACCACTGCAATGACGGCTGCCAGCAAGGATTGGGGCACGGTGCTCACCGTGAACGGTCCGACGACGGCCTGGTCACCGATCGCCGCCAGGAACGGGCTGATCAACGCGACCAACAATCCCACGACGATCAGAGCGGCAAGCACGGCAACGGCGCCGCCGAGCGTCAGCATGACGACCGTGTAGGCGAGCGGCCTGACCAGGGTTCGAGGCTCGCTCAATTGGGTCTCGGGGCGGCCCCCTGCTGCCAGGTCGAGCAGAGCCGCGGACCCACTCCAATCGGTGCGCGCGAGGACGACCGCGATGAGCGGAAGTCCCAGACCGAGCAGCGCCAAGCCCGCGACCAGGAGGGCCCCCACGCCGCCGGTGCCGCGCTCAGGACCGGTGACTGCGAGGACGATCGGTGTGCCCAGCAACGCAACTCCGGCTATCGAGGCGAGTGCCCGTGCGCCGGCGGCGGCGGTGTAGCGCACCCCTCGCCACCGCCCAATGGTCGGCAGCGCATCCGGTTCCAACTCCACACGGCTCACCTCCGCATCGTAAGGACAGGATCGCGAGGACACCGTAGAGCCAGCCATACCCTGATTGACCGGTCGGCCCTACTGCGCCGCACCGGTGCACCGCGGTGTGCTCAGTGCCATGAACGAACCAGCCCCGCACAGCACCGTCTTGCATCTCCGCGATGTGACACGCACCTACCAGTCTGGGAAGTCCACTCTCACGGCACTCGACCGCATCACGATCGGCTGCCGTCGTGGTTCCTGGACAGCGGTCATGGGCCCGTCGGGGTCGGGAAAGTCCACCCTGTTGAACTGCGCGGCCGGACTGGACACGCCTGACTCGGGACAGGTACTCCTCGGCGGCCGCGATATCGCGAGCCTCAGCGATGACGTGCTCACCCGGATGCGGCGCACCGCAATCGGTTTCGTCTTCCAGCAGTTCAACCTTGTTGCAGCCCTGACTGCGGCACAGAACGTCACTCTCCCGCTGCGACTGGCGGGACGCACGGATGCAGACGCTACCGCGGCAGAAGCCCTGGACGCCCTTGGCCTGCGTGATCACGTGCACCACAAGCCACGCGAGCTGTCCGGCGGCCAGCAGCAGCGCGTTGCCATCGCACGAGCCCTCGCGACCCGACCGAGCATCCTGTTCGCCGACGAGCCGACCGGTGCGCTGGACAGCAAGTCCGCCGGCACAGTGTTGGGCCTCCTTCGCGCCATCGTCGACCAGCAGGCGCAGACGATTCTGATGGTCACCCACGATCCCCACGCCGCGGCGCGTGCCGACCACGTGGCATTTCTTCGCGATGGCCGCCTCGTCACGACCTTGGACGGCGCGAGTGCGAATCAGATCGCGTCGACCCTGGCCGATCTCGAGACCCTGCGGTGATCCGCCTCGCCGTCCGCACCTTCTTCGACCGCTGGCAACTCTTCGTCGGGACAGTCCTGGCGGTGACCGCCGGTGTCGCCATCGTCCATGCCGGGATGACAATCATCCTCGGAGTCGAGAAGGCTGAGGCGCCAAGCGGTTCGACTCCTGAGCAGGCCGAGGCGTTCCGGCAAGCCGCCAACGGCGCCAGCACCCTGACCGGCATGATGGTGATGCTCGGAGCATTCTTGACGGTCTTCGTCGTCGGTTCGACCTTCAGCTTCGCTGTCGATCAACGCCGAGGAGACCTCGCGATCCTGAGGCTCAGCGGTGTCACTTCCCGCCAGGTAAGTGGGCTTCTGCTCGCCGAGGCGTTCCTCGCCGCCGTCCTCGGCACCGTGGCCGGCGCTCTGCTCGGGATCGGACTCACCGCTGTACAACGCGTCATCCTGACCTCGCTCGGCACCTTTCCGACCGGACTGGTGGTGCCCGTCCGGCCGGCGGTCTTGGTGCTCGATCTCGTGGTCGCAGTCACGGTCTGTCTTGCGGGCGCGTGGGGTCCCGCCCGCCGGGCCACGAAGATCAGTCCTCTGGACGCCCTACGCCGAAGCAACAGTGAGCAGCGTCTGATGACCACCCGCCGATGGACCGCCGCGGTCGTTGCCATCGCGCTGACCGCTGTCCAGACCTACTTCTCGGCGACCGCTGGAGGAATGCTGATCCCGCTGTTGCTCGGCATGGGAATCGTCATCACCGCTTCGGTGGCGATGAGCCGGCTGTCGCCGTTGCTCGTGCCGGCCGCTGCACGAGCACTCACACCCTTGGCACGCCGCTCACCAGTCACGGACCTCGCTGTCGCCAATCTGCGCGACGCCGTCCGCCGCACCGCATCGTGCGCCGCACCGATGATCGTGCTTGTCAGTCTCGTCATGGGGCTACAAGGGATCCTCGACACCCAGACGAGAGCCGCCGCCACCGAGGCCACCCACCTGCTGCGTGCCGATCTGATCGCGACAGGAGACGGCATCGACCTCGATGCGCTGCACACCATCGCCGGCGTCTCCTTGGCCGCGCCCGAGACCGTCGTGCCGCTCGCCGTTCAGCTCACCCGCGGCGGCGCCACCACTGACGGTCCGGGCACCGTCGTCGCGGTCGATCCCGTCGCCTTCCGAGCCACCCATCTTCAACGACCCGGTATCGGTGACATCGCCGACTTCGGTTCCGACAGCATCGTCTTCGGCCCGGGCCTAGACAGCACGATGGTCCACCCTCACTACGACGAGATCACCGTGACCATCGCCGGAGACACCGTCACGCTCTATGAGGCAGCCCGCTTGGGAGAAACCATCGCCGGGGTCGACGGCTTCTACATCGACCGCTCCGTTCTGCCACCCGACCTGCTCGACCGGCCTACCACCGTCCTCATCCAACTCGAGCCCGGAGCCGATACCGGCGTGGTCGAACGCGAACTCACCGCTGCAGGCGCGACCACGGTGCAAACGCCCGCAGAGTCCTCCGAAAGACAAGACAGCGTCAAGGACAGCGAGAACCGCGGAGTGATGGCCGCGATCGTTGGGCTCGGTAGCCTGTATGCCCTCATCAGCGTGCTGAGCACCATCGCAATCGCGATCGGTCTACGGCGGAGCGAGATGGCGACACTCCGACTCGCCGGCCTCACCCGGCGTCAGATCCAACACACCGCCGTCGTCGAAGCTCTCGCCGCGACCACAATCGGCCTCATCCTCGGCGCGATCGCCGCTGTCCTTGCTCTCGTGGGCCTCTGGGCCGCGACCTACCGCGTCTATGGCACCCCGGTGATCGCGATCCACTGGACCCTGCTGGGTGGCATCACACTGCTCACGGCCGCACTCACCACCATCACAGCGATCGTGGCCACGCGATCTGCCATCAAGACCCCGGCCATCCAGGCGCTCGGACGCCAGGAATGAAAGGTACACGCGCAGCCCCCGATGGACGCATCGACGCCGGACCACCGGCGCGAGTACCGTGACACAACAGCAGGGTCGGGGCAGGTCCCACGCGGAGGGTCACGCCATGCGCTGTAACAGAATTCGTCGTTCGGTCCTCGCCGGGGCCGTCGCGTCCGCGGCCATCCTGGCCCTTCCGCCCGGCTCGGCCGCCGCGGCAACAGCGAACCCGCCGCCGGATCCGGTGACGACCACGGCGTTCCAGGTTCCGGTCAGGTACGTCGCGGGATGCGGGCTGGCCGTGTGGATCTGCGTGCCGCAGCTGACGACGGTGACGCCGACTGCGGCGCCGAGTGCACCCGGTGCGGCGACCTTCGCGACGGAGCCCCCTCCGCCCGGGTTGTGGTGCCTCGACGTGTCGGTGCACTGGCTGAACCTGACCTCCGGCGCCGCCGGCACCACCGTGCTCCGACGCGTGACACCCGACTACAGTCGGCCCGTCGCGCCGGAGGACTCGTGCCGATACGCCCCCGCGACGGCGGCCACCGGCAGCGGCACGATCGCCGCGACCGCGACCGTCGGCATGTCCGGCGGCTACCTGATCACGGTCACCCCGGGGGTCGGAGTCTTCCCGGTCCCCTAGGTCGGAACAGCGCGCGAGAACAGAATCACCAGTGGCATTCTCGCTTCCACAATCGTCGTCAGCCCAGGCGGCGCACCGGAGGTGGCGTCCAGTCGCCGTCGAGAATCGCCTCGTCGGGCCAGTAGGCGCGCAGGTACAACGAGAAGTCGTCGGCGGGGGCGGGCAGCCAGTTGGTACGCATCGATTCGTCGGACGGCGGCTCGACGGACGCAATCAGGGTCAGGGACCCGTCGTCGTTGTAGCGGAGGTCGTCGTTCTTGGTGCCGAGGGAGTAGCGCCCGAGGCTGTTCGGGTTGAAGAAGTGGTGCTCGTTGTAGAGGGTCAGCGACCAGAACCCTCGGACCGGAGGAAGTCCACCGCCCGCGGGGAAGGTGACCGAGTAGGCGCGCGAACCGTTGATCCGTTCCCCGGCGTCGTCGAGGTCCTGGTAGAAGTACGCGGTCTCATTCGGGGTGTTGACGAAGATGTTTGCCTTGTCCATCGCGGTGCGGGAGAGGTAGTCGGTGCCGAAGGATGCGCCGTTTCGCTGGGTAGTCCAGTGATGGGCGCTGGGGACTCCGATGTTGCGGAACCGGAACAGTTCGGCGACAAGGGTGTCGTTGGCCTCGATCGCGGTCTGTCGCAACAGGTCCGCGATGTGCTCGGACTTGGCGGCGGCAGTCGTCAGTGATGCGAACCAGGCATACAACGCTTCCTCACCCGGGCGCGCCGGGACCTCGTCGAGGATGGCAGGGAACTCGGCGAAGAACTGTTCGGGGATGACGAACTGGGTTTCCTGCTCACCGGCGTTGCCCCCGCTGCTGCCCGGGAAGGCCGGGAGGGTGGACCAGTCGTGGGTCTGCATCTCCCCGGTGTAGTCGGCCAGCGGATACATGGTGACCTGGTTGAGCAACGGCTGGATCGCCGCCCGGTCGGTCGCGTTGTCGTCGAGAAAGACGCGCGGCAGCACGATCGCGACAGCCGTGTCGAAGGTGAAGACTTCCTCGATGCCGGGCGGAACGTCACCGGACCAGCCCGCCGGGGCGAGCAGGTACATGCCCGGCTTTGTGTCGTACATCGTTCCGAGACGGATGAATGACTCGGTGCGCTGGTCGACGCCCTGGTAGACCCAGAACCGGTCTTGGAAGTCAGGAACCTGGAGAACGGAGGGCCCCAGCGCGGCGTGGAGCATGCCGGCGCCGTACACGACATCCTGGTTCGGGCAGGCCACGTGCTTCTGGTCCGGGGAGATGTAGTCGTGCAGCATGCTCAGCCGACCGGGCGAGGAGGCGGGAACGACTCCGTCGATCAGGCCCGGGCCCGGGAGTTTCGCGAATACCAGATGCCGGTTGTGCATGTTCGCCATCGGCCACCCCCAGAGATAGGCCAGTCGGCCCAGCGTGCGGACGTAGTCATCGGTCAACTGTGTGCCGTCGAGCGGGCCACCGAGTGCATCAGACATGGCATAGCCTTCCTTCGCGAGTGCCCTCACCATGCCCGCAAAGGGTCCGGTCAATCCTCACCCAAGGCGGGTGAGGTCACCGTCGGTCGTGCGGAATCGCCTGCCTGCGAGAAACATCGACCGAACGCTTCGGCGACAACTCGACCGCTCGAATGAGTACGGGAGCTGAACGGTCCCTGGAGACCAGATCCGGCCGTCGCGCCCTCACTGGCCAAGGTCGTCGAGGACCTCACGAAGTCGCAACAAGGCGACCTTCCAACCCCGCTCCATGGCGTTGCGGGTCATCTTCTGCCGACGGTCGTTGATGTCGAAGCCCGTCTGCGTCAACAGCAGTCGGGTGCCGCGGCCCTGCGGCCGGATCGACCAGTCCACGACCCAGCGGGCGGGATGGTCGGCCCGCAGGTCGACCCAGCCGAGCGTCAACTGCTCGCCCGGCCGGGCCACCAGGACCTCGCAGGCAACCTCACCGGCCGGCCGGGTTGGCACCGCGAAGATGAAGTGCGTGCCGACCGACGCGGCGAACCCGGTCGGTCGCATCAGCCAACGCGCGAGCAGGTCCGGCTCCGTCAGCGCACGCCACGCGGCGTCCGGCGCCCGCGGGAGGAAACTGCCGATCTCGACCGCCGCGGGATCGAGCTCCGCGTCCGATGTCACGGGCGCACCTCCTCGCCGAATCCGAGCCTGCCGTCAGCATTCCACAACGGACACAGCCGAACTCGGCAAATCGGCCCGCGCCGGGCAGGGACCGCACCCGGAAGCGCGTCGCGGGTCCGCTCAGCGGCCGAGCACGCCCGGGTCGGTGACGTTGGCGAGGCGGACCTGCCCGCGGGCGACCAGCTTGTCCTCTTCGTCCTTGACCGTCACCTGCCACAGCTGCTGCGTCCGGCCGCGATGCACCGGCGTCGCCTCGGCGTAGAGGGTGCCGGTGCGGCTGGCACGCAGGAAGTCGGTGTTGTTGTTGACCCCGACGACGTGGCCGCGGTCGCCGATCCAGATGCTGCCGCCGATGCTGGCCAGGGTCTCCACGACCGCGCAGTGCACGCCGCCGTTCATCAGGCCGGCGGGCTGGTACAGCTCGGGACGCACGGTCCAGGTGGCCCGCACCCGGTCCGCGGTCAGTTCCTGGTACTCGAGCCCGAGCAGTTCGCCGAACCCCTTGTTGAGAAACGGCGTCGCGGTGGCGGGGTCCATGCCCGCGAGATCGGCGGGCAGGGTGGCTTCGCTCATGTCATGCTCCATCGTCCTTCGGCCACGACTCTCGGCGACCGCACTCCCCCTCAGTGCTACACGACCCACCCCGTGAGATGCCGACTGGCCCCGCACCTGAGGTGGTGCGAGGCCAGCCGTGGAATGGACCGGGAGTCACTGCAGCCCCAGGACTTCCGCGCGGTCCGATTGATCGTGTTCGAATCGAACTGTAGGCGAGGCTTACCTAATTTGCAAGGGTCAGCTCGCCATGGCCGGCACCCGGGGCCCACGGACGACCTGCCGGTCCGCCCGCGCCCGCACCGGGAGACCCGCCGCCTCGAACGCGTCGAGCAACCCCTGCCCGCGGCGCATCGCCACGGACTCGCCCACTCCGCCGAGGATCGGCACCAGCGTCGCGGCGCCGAGCACGGCCTCCCCGACCAGCGCCCAGCAGCGCGCGCGGTCGACCGGGACCACCTCGTCCAGTGCATCGAAGACCGCCGCGCGCGCGAGACGGCAGCGGCCCGCGGTCCACACCAACAGCGCCTCCTCGCACGGGAGCGTGACCGCGGACGGCGTCCCGGCCCAGCGGTCGCCGGGCAGCACCCGCAGCACCGGATCGGCCACACCGGCCCAGTCGACCGCGCCGTCGCTGTCCATGTGCAGCGACAGGTTGTCGAGGCCGGTGTCCCAGGCCCGCCCCTCGAGCATCACCAGCGCGGCCACCCGGCCCACCACCGCGTGAATCAACGCGGTCGCCACCGCGGCACCGGCCGCCTCGCGGTTGCCGACGTCCTCCGCCGCGCGGTCGACCATCCGGTCGAGACGGTCCCCACGGATCCCCTGTCGCAGCGCCCACCAGCGACGGCGGGGCTGCTCGGCCATCAGCGCCACCGCGTACACCCGCGGGTAGTCGCGGTAGATCCCCCGCAGCCGCGCGCACGACTGCGCGAGGGCGGCACCGACGTCGTGCGCAGAGTCCGGACACTCCGACGACGGGGCGGTCACCGGGCGCGAACCCAGCCACCCTCCGGTCGTGGGGTTCTCGGTCACTGCGATATCGAGCACTGCACACTCCTCGGTCGTCGACACTCCGGACATTGAACGTAGGTTAGCCTAACCACAACAGTAAATGGAGAACGGAACCGGCGTGCCCCCGGGGGCAAGGGTTCCGTAACCTAATCTCCGTAGCCTCGCGCCTCGCCGATCAGGAGCCCCGACCGTGACCCTCACCCCCGCACCCCGTGCGGCGACCACGCGTGCGCCACGCTCCGAGACCTACGGGGCGCTCGACGTCCCGCGGGGCCCCGCGCCGCTGCGCGGCCGGCTCGCGGCCGGCGCCCTCGACCTCGCGATCGTCGCGATCCCCCTGCTGATCGGCTGGGTCGTCGTCGACTCGCTGCGCGACGCCAACGGCGGCGGGCAGATGGACCGGGTGGTGTTCGGTGCGGTCGCGCTGACCGCGAGCCTGGCCCTGCTCGTCTGGAACCGCGGCATGCGCGAGGGCCGCACCGGCCAGAGCCTCGGCAAGGACTGGCTCGGCCTGCTCACCCGCGACGCCGTCACCGGCGCACCGCTGGGCACCCGGCGGGCGTTGTTGCCCCGCACCGGCGTCGAGGTCGTCCGCGAGCGCACCGCCGCCGCGGAGGGGTTCACCCCACTGCCGGTCGACACCTCGCTCGCGGCACTCCGGCGCAGGCGACTGGTCGGGCTGGCGGCCCTGACGATGCTGCTGGCCGCGGCCGTCCTGGCGAGCATCGCCGTCGGGGCCCGTCCGATGGACTTCGCCGAGATCTTCCACGCCCTCTTCACCCCCACCGGAACCGACACCGACCTGGTGGTGCGAACGCTCCGGGTGCCGCGGACCGCGCTCGGACTGGTCGTCGGCATCGCCCTCGGCGTCGCGGGAGCCCTGATCCAGGGTCACACCCGCAACCCCCTCGCCGACGCCGGACTGCTGGGGCTCAACGCCGGCGCCGCGCTGTTCGTCGTGCTCTCGATCTACCTGTTCGGCCTCGCCGGTCCGAGCGAGTACCTGTGGTTCGCGTTCGCCGGTTCACTCGCCGCGAGTGTGGTGGTTTTCGGCATCTCCTCGGTCGGCAACGGCCGGTCCAGCCCGCTGAGCCTGGCGCTCGCCGGCGCCGCGGTCGCGATGTTCCTCGGCGCCATGACGCAGACGGTGATCCTGCTCGACCAGACCAGCCTCGACGGCTACCGCTTCTGGGTGGTCGGATCGGTCGCCGGACGCGGGCCGGAGGTGCTGTGGCAGGTGCTCCCGTTCCTCGTCCTCGGCGTGGTCATCGCGATCGCCAGCACCCCGAGCCTGAACGTGCTCAGCCTCGGCGACGAGGTGGCCCGCGGCCTCGGCACCAACATCCTGCTCAGCCGCACCGTCGGCATCCTCGCGATCACCCTGCTGACCGGCGCCGCCACCGCGGCGTGCGGCCCGATCGCGTTCGTCGGCCTGGTGGTGCCGCACGTTGCCCGCTCGATCACCGGTCCCGACTACCGCTGGCTGGTCCCGTACGCCGGGCTGCTCGGCGGGATCATGATCCTGCTCGCGGACGTCATCGGCCGCGTCGTGGTGCGACCCGGCGAACTGCAGGTGGGCATCGTGCTCGCACTGATGGGTGCCCCGTTCTTCGTCGCGCTGGTCCGGCGCAGGAAGCTGGTCTCGCTGTGAGCCTGACCGACATCGACGTCCCCGGCGACGCGACCCCGGCCGCGCCCGTCCCGACCACCGTGCCCTCCCGCCCGGCGTTCCGGGTCGGCCGGCTGTCCCTGGTCCGGCGCACCGCGATGACCGCCGTCACCCTCGGCCTGCTCGCGCTGGCGTTCCTGCTGCTGTGCGTGAACATCGGCCGCGGCGAGTTCAGCATCCCGATCCCCACCGTCGCCGACATCCTCTTCGGCGGCGGCACCCGGATCGAACGGTTCATCGTGATGGACGTGCGACTGCCGCGGGCCCTGACCGCGCTGCTCACCGGCATCGCGCTGGGCATCTCCGGGGCCATCACCCAGTCCATCCTGCGCAACCCGCTGGCCAGCCCGGACCTGCTCGGGATCACCGCCGGGGCCAGCGCGGCGGCCGTCACGCTGATCGTGGTCGGCGGCGGCGGCACCTTCGTGGGTGCGCTCGCCGTGCTGGGCATCCCGCTGGCCGCCCTCGTCGGCGGCATCGTGACCGCGCTGGCGATCTACGGGCTGTCCTGGCGCGGCGGGGTGCAGGGCTACCGTGTGGTGCTGATCGGCATCGGCTTCAACGCCGCGCTGATCGCCGCGATCCAGTGGCTGCTGATCTCCGCCGACATCAACGACGTGGCCCGGGCGCAGGTCTGGCTCAACGGCTCGCTCAACGGCAGCGACTGGGCACAGGTGTGGCCGGTCGCGATCGGCGTCGCCGTGGTCGGCACCGTCGCCGTCCTCTCCTCGTTCACCCTCGGCGCGCTGCGACTGGGCGACGACAACGCCCGGGTCCTCGGCGTCCGGCTACAGGCCGGTCAGGGGGTGCTGCTGCTGGCGGCGGTGGCGCTGGCCGCCATCGCGACGGCCGCCGTCGGTCCGATCGGCTTCGTCGCGCTGGCCGCGCCGCAGCTGGCGATGCGGGTGCTGCGGACCCCCGGGCCGCCGATCCTCGCGTCCGGGCTCATGGGCGCGGTCCTGGTCGTCGGCAGCGACGTCATCGCCCGCACGATCCTGCCCGTCGAGCTGCCCGTCGGCATCGTCACCTCCGCGCTCGGCGGACCGTTCCTGCTCTACCTGCTCGTCCGCACCAACCGAAAGGTCTCCGTATGACCGAGCCCGCCACCCAGGCACCCACCCGCCTGGCCGCCGAGAACCTGACCGTCGGCTACGGCGACCGGATCATCGTCGACGGACTCGACCTGGAGATCCCGACCGGCGTGGTCACCACGGTGATCGGGCCCAACGGCTGCGGCAAGTCGACCCTGCTGCGCACGCTGGGGCGGCTGCTCAAGCCCAAGTCCGGGCAGGTGCTGCTCGACGGCAAGGCGATCTCGAGTCTCAAGACCAAGGACGTGGCCCGCACCCTCGGCATGCTGCCGCAGGCCCCGGTCGCCCCCGAGGGCCTGACGGTCGCCGACCTGGTGGCCCGCGGACGGCACCCGCACCAGTCGTGGCTGCGACAGTGGTCCTCCGACGACGAGGGCGAGGTGGCGCGGGCGTTGGCACTGACCGGCGTCTCCGAGCTCGCGGACCGGCCGGTGGACCAGCTCTCCGGCGGCCAGCGGCAGCGCGCCTGGATCTCCATGTCGCTGGCGCAGGGCACCGACATCCTGCTGCTCGACGAGCCGACCACCTACCTGGACCTGGCGCACTCCATCGAGGTGCTGGACCTGGTGGACCGGCTGCACGAGGAGATGGGCCGGACCGTGGTGATGGTGCTGCACGACCTGAACCTCGCGGCCCGCTACAGCGACCGGCTGATCGTCATGTCGGAGGGTGCGGTCGTCGCCGCGGGTACCCCGAGCGAGGTGATCTCCCCGGAACTGCTGCTCGAGGTGTTCGGCCTGGAGGCCCGGGTGATCGAGGACCCGGTCGCGGACCGGCCGCTGATCGTGCCGATCGGGACCCGGCACGTGTACGGCACCGTCGGCGGGTCCGCGGCGACCGTGGCGGCGGCCTCCGCGTCCGCCTGAGGTCACCTGCTTTCTGACGGTTCAGTCCTACCCGCGCCCGATCATGGTGCGCACCAACCGGAAACCCTGACCCAACGAGACGTCCGGCAGGTACGCCCGGCCGATCGCGTTGCCGATGCTCGGCAGCGCCGCCGGGTCGGGGAAGGTCATGTACATCGGCACGTACTCGGGCTGGAACTTCGACTTGAAGGCCAGCAGGGACCGGAACCCGTACACCGGTTCCAAGGTCCGGCCGAGCACGTCGAGGACCCGGTCCATCACCGCGCCGAGCGCCCCGCGCTCGCGTCGTTCCTCCTCGGCGGCCTCGTCGGCGGCGCCGGTCTCGTCGACGTCGTCGGCGTCGGGGGCGTCGACCTTCGCCAGCGGCGCCCCCGACAGGCTGACGAACTCCGCGCCCTCCTCCGCCAACAGCAGTGCCGCAGAGGCGATCAGGAACTCCATCGCCGGCCGGAAGCCCTCGGCGCGCCTGCGCATGAAGTCCAGCGTCCAGCCGACCACGCGCCCGTCGCGGTACACCGGCATCCACGAGGTGACGCCGTGCACGGTGCGGTCCGCGTCGACCGCGATCAGGCAGCGCACCTGCGGGTCGTCGATCTGCTCGACGCCGCCGAGGGTGAAGCCCATCTCGGGCATGCCCTTGTCCGCCACCCACTCCTCCGAGATCGCGTTGACCTGGTCGGTGAGCGAGAGCGGCGCGTGCGGGTACTCGATCCACTCGGCGTGCACCCCCGACTTCTTCGCCCGGTTGAGCGCGGTGCGCACGTCCTGGAACCGCTTGCCGGTGAAGGCCAGGCCGTCCAGTCGCAGCACCGTCTCCTCCGCGACCTGGAACCCGCCCCACCCCATCGAGTCGGTGACCGCGCGCAGTTCGCCGGTCACCGAGTAGAAGCACGGCGTCCAACCCTGGGCGGCGGCGAACTCCGCGAAGTCGGTGACGTAGGCGCGCAACCTCTCCCGGGGTCCGACGGGGTCGCCGGTGGTCAGCGCCACACCGCCGATCACCCGGTAGGCGACGTAACCGGCGCCGTCGGGGCTGAACCAGTACCGGTTGCCCCGCCAGGTGGTCATCCAGGACAGCGCGCTGCCCCCGCTCGCCCGCAGCAACCGGCGCGCCCGCTCGGTGTCGTCGGTCGCGGCACCGTAGGCCGGGGCGAGGAAGGTCGCCAGCACCACCACGCACAGCACCACCCAGAACACCACCCCGGTCCACTCGAAGAGCAGGGTCGTGGCGCGGCTGTCCGGCAGGAACTCCGGGTCGAGCCACTGCAGGTACACCGGGGGGACCAGCCGCTGCGGAAAGTCGGCGAGCAGCGCCAGCACGGCCGGTTCGTGGTCGAACCCGTCACGCACCAGGTACCCGACACCGACGTACACCGCGGCCAGCCCGACGGCCGTCGCCAGCACCACCCGCACGCAGCGCCGGTAGGTGCCCGCCGGCGCGGACACGTCGAAGAAGCGCTTGGTGGCCAGCAGCACCACCAGCACGGCCAGCGGGGTCAGGAACGGCGCCAGCGTCCGGTACAGGTTCGGCGTGTGCGGGCCGTAGTACAGCGACCGGGTCCCGTCCTGGCCGAGGAAGCGGACCGCGAAGTTGGCCAACGAGAGCCCCAGCAGCGCGACCTGACCGAACACCGACGCCCCCCACGCGAAGCGCCGACCGCGGCGCAGGCCGTCCGCGAGCACCAGCACGAACAGCGTCGGCATCAGGCTCAGCACCGTCGGGCCGATGCCGCCGAGCCGCAGCGCGAGCAGTCCCCGTCGGCAGTCCTCGGCGGCACGCGACTGCGCGCACAGTTCCCGGACCTCCGCCGGCGACCAGTCCGCACCCCGGAAGAGCTCGCGCAGCACCGCCAACGGCCCCACCGCGTGCGGCGACAGCGCGGCCAGCGCCGGGCCGATCGCCGCGGCCGCGACCACCAGCGCGACGAGCACCCGGCCCTCGCGCCTTGTGCCGGCCAGTCGGTCGCCGCGCGCGGACCGGCCGACGATCGCCGGGCCGAGCAGCAGCCCGACCGTCGCGGACGCCAGCAGGACCAGGTCGTGCAGGTGCCCGCTGAACAGTGCGAGGGTGAGCAGCAGCGCGAACAGCCCCACCCGGATACGACGACGCCAGAGCGTGTTCATCGCCGAACTGGCCACCAGCACGACGCCGACCACCCAGGTGCTCGGGCCGACCGCGACGCCGATGTGCAGGCGCAGCCCCCAGTCCCAGTCGACCTGCCGCACCAGCACCGCCACCCCGAGGGCGACCGCCGAGCCGAGCACCTGGGTGGAGAGGGCCGCGACGGCGAACCGCCGCGAGCCGATCCGGTGCTCGAGCGGCGCGGCCACCAGCACCACGAGCACCGTCGTCGCCACATAGCCGACGACGCCGTCGGCCCACAGCCCGGAGGTCAGCGTCACCCACAGCCGGCCCTCCTGCAGCGCGACCACTCCCGCGGCGAAGTGCCGGTCGACGAACTGCGACGGCCCCGACACGACGCTGGACGTGGCCAGCCCCAGCACCCAGATGCCGACCAGCAGCCCGAGGCTGACCGGCGCACCGGACGCCCCCGACCGGGCCAGGTCCGCCAGCCGCCGGGCCTGTCGGCCGGGGGCGGACGCCGCGACGCTCGCGCGGTCGAGTCCGCTCACGAGGTCAGACCCAGCCGCTGTGCGAGCCAGCCGAGCTGACCCTCGAGCCCGGCCGACCAGACGGCAAAGCTGTGCCCGCCGGGCACCTCGACATATCGCACGTCCATGCCTGCCTTCCGTGCCGCCTCGTAGACCTTCCGCTGCCCGGGCTTGAAGTCCCGGTCGTCGCCGCCGACCACGAACACGCCCGCGGAGTCGGGGTACGGGTGGGCGGCCAGCAGGTCCAGCGGGTTCACCGCGGCGAACTTCGCCGCGTCGCCGCCGAACGCGGCGGCAAGGGTGCGGTCACGGTCGCCGAGGGTGGGTTCCTCCTGCCCGGACAGGTCGAGGAACGTCGGGTAGCGCTGCGGGTGGTTGGTCGCCATCTGCAGCGCGCAGGTGCCGCCGTAGGACAGGCCGCCGATCGCCCAGGCGCGCGGATCCGCGTTCACCTGCAGGTGCGAGATCACCCAGTCGGGCACGTCCTGGGCCAGGTAGGTCGCGACGTTGCCGAGGCTCGAGTCCACGCACAACGGATTGCCGAACTGCGATCCGGTGGCGTCGGCGACCACCACCACCGGGGCGAGGCCGCCGTGTGCGGCCGCGAAGGTGTTCATCGTCTGCACCAGCTTGCCGCCGGCCAGCCAGTCCTGGGGCGAGCCCGGCTGCCCGGCGAGCAGGACCAGCACCGGCAGCACGGGCCGAGGGTCGGCGAAGTAGGCGGGCGGCAGGTAGACGACGGCGTCCCGGGCCCCGAAACCCGAGACGGTGCCCGGGATCGGCGCCGTGACGACCCGGCCGCCGGACGGCAGGTCCGCGGGCGGCTGCCACACCGCCGCGAGCGGGGTCCCGGTCACCGGGTCGGGGGTCGGCGGCGGCACGTCGGCGAGGGCGATCCGGTTCGGGTCGGGCAGGCCCAGCGCGTCCCGCACGGTGGGGTAGGCGTCGAAGACGAGGTTCACCTGGGCCGCGGACACCGCGACCACCGCGACGGCGGCCAGGACGGCGACCGCCGAGCGCCGCAGCCGCCGGTCCGTGGCCACTCGCACCCCCGCCAGCAGCAGCGCCCACGCCCCGAACCCGATCCAGACGTAGATCTCGGTCTCGATCGGGTCCGGGAACGGCCGCCACCACCGCTCCACGACCACCCAGCCCACCAGGGTCAGCGCCAGGGCGACGGTGGCCGTGATCGGGACCGCGAGCCTGCGGTAACGCCGTGTGTCGGCGGTCGGCGCGAACAGCAGCCACAGGCCGCCGACCACGCCGAGCGCGGCGAGAATCCACGGGACCGGACCGGAGATCAGTGACGTGCGCCACAGCCAGTCCACAATCTTCCCCCTTCGGCGGGTGTGACCTGCACAATATGCGGCGCCGACACGTGCCGCGCCCTCAACACCTTTACACCGCAATAGTTACTACTGCGAGTAGTACGCATTTGCGTCGGACGGTCCGTAGACTGGTCCCATGGCAGGCCTTGGTGAACTCGAACGAGCAGTGATGGACCACCTGTGGTCCAGTACCGAACCCCAGACCGTGCGGCAGGTGCACGAAGCCCTGGCCGCCCGGCGGGAACTCGCGTACACGACGGTGATGACGGTCCTGCAGCGTCTCGCGAAGAAGCATCTGGTGACCCAGCAGCGCGACGACCGCGCCCACCGGTACGCACCCGTGCACGGCCGCGACGAACTGGTCGCGAGCCTGATGGTCGACGCCCTCAAGCAGGCCGACGAGTCCCAGGGCCGCGCCGCCGCACTGGTGCACTTCGTCGGGCAGGTCAACGCCGACGAGGCCGCGGCACTGCGCGAGGCCCTCGCCGCACTCGAGGCCTCGGACGCCGCCAAGCGCGGACTCAGGAGCGTGCCAACGGGGACCGACCGCGCCAGCTGACCGCGCATGTCCGATGATGGGTAGGTCATGAACCCCACCACCGCGCTGGCGTTTGCCCTGACGGCCCTGCTCCTCGCCGGTCCGGTACCCGCCGTCCTCGCCCGTGCCGCCTGGCCGTACCGGGCGCCCCGCGCCGCCCTGGTGCTCTGGCAGGCGATCGCGCTGGCCGCCGTGCTGTCGGCCTTCAGTTCGGGCCTGGCGATCGCCTCGCGGCTGTTGGTCCCCGGACCCGACGGCCGCCCGACCACCGCACCGCTGGAGGAGATCGACGCGCTCGGCATGCCGTTGTGGCTGCTGTACGTGGTGGTCTTCGCGATCACCCTGTTCATCGGCGCCCGGCTGATCTTCTCGATCGCCTCGGTGGCGGTCCGCACCCGACGCCGGCGCGCGCGGCACCGGATGCTGGTGGACCTGCTGGACCGACGCGACCCCGAGCGCAGTCGCACCTCCAACCTGCGGGTGATCGAATCCGCCGAGCCAATCGCCTACTGCCTGCCCGGGCTGCGGCAGCGGGTGGTGCTCAGCGAAGGCACCCTGGCGAACCTGAGCCGCGACGAGGTCAAGGCGATCCTGATGCACGAGCGCTCGCACCTGCGGGCGCGGCACGACCTGGTCCTCGAGGCCTTCACCGCGGTCAACACGGCCTTCCCGCTCGTGGTACGCAGCAAGTCCGCGCTCGGCTGCGTGCAACTGCTGGTGGAGATGCTCGCCGACGACTCCGCGGTCCGGGTCACCGGACCCACTCCCCTGGCCCGTGCCCTGGTCGCGTGCGCCGGGTCCAGCACCCCGGTGGGCGCGATGGCCGCCGGCGGCCCGCACACCCTCACCCGCATCCAACGGCTGTCCGACACCGAGTCGGCCACCTCGATCGCGATCGCCGCGTACCTCGCCTCCGTGGCCATCCTCGTGGTGCCGACCGTCGCGGTGGCAGCACCCTGGCTTACCGAACTCAGCCGACTTTTCGACGTGTGAGTGCCGCCTTCGGCCGGCAGTAGTCCACGTCACAACACCTCTGACGTGTAGTTTTTCCTCTTCTGCCGTACAGTGGACAGCGGCCGCACACGTGGCCCGATTCGACAATCGATCGAATCCGCTAATTTTCAGGCACTAGCCATTCACTCCGAGCCCGCCATATTGGCCAGGTTCGGCAGGCATGACGTGCCAGGCTCGTCTCTTTGCGTGCTGCATGACAGCTCGCGCTCCGCGACGCGCCCGATGTCCGGAGAGGTATCTGCGTGACCAACGCTGTCCAAATGTCTTCTGCTGCCCAAGATGAGGCCGCAGTTCCCACCCCCGACGAGGCCGTCACCGTCGCAGCCCCCGAGGCTGCCGCCGACGAGACCGCCACCGTCACCTTCGCCGAGATCGGCCTGCCCGCGGCGGTCGTCACCGCGCTCGCCAAGAACGGCATCACCGTGCCGTCCCCCATTCAGGCCATGGCCGTCCCGGACGCCATCGCCGGCCGAAATGTGCTCGGCCGCGCGCAGACCGGCTCCGGCAAGACCCTCGCCTTCGGCCTCCCGATGCTGGCCCGCCTCTCCCAGCACGAAGACCGCCCCGCCGCCAAGCGCCCCCGCGCCCTGGTCCTGGTCCCCACCCGTGAGCTCGCGATCCAGGTCGTCGACTCGCTGTACCCGTACGCCTCCGCGGTCGGCGTGAACGTGCGCGCCGCCGTCGGCGGTATGCCGTTCACCAAGCAGGTCGAGCAGCTGCGCCGCGGCGTCGACATCCTCGTCGCCACCCCGGGCCGCCTCGGCGACCACCTGCGGCAGGGCACCTGCATCCTCGACGAGGTCGAGATCACCGCCCTCGACGAGGCCGACCAGATGGCCGACATGGGCTTCCTGCCCGAGGTCCGCTCCATCCTCGACGCGACCCGCGCCGACGGTCAGCGCCTCCTGTTCTCGGCCACCCTCGACCGCGAGGTGCAGTCGCTGGTCCGCCAGTTCCTGGCCGACCACGTCACGCACTCCACCGAGGACGGCAAGGCCAGCGTCGACACCATGGAGCACTACGTGCTGCTGGTCGAGCGTGGCCAGAAGGACGTCGTGCTCGCCGAGATCGGCGCCCGCGAGGGCCGCACCATCATGTTCGCCCGCACCAAGCTGGGCTGCGAGGGCATCACCGACCGCCTGCGCGCGGTGGGCATCCCCGCCGAGTCGCTGCACGGCGGCAAGGCCCAGAACCAGCGCACCCGGGTCCTCGACCGGTTCAAGACCGGCCGCACCCCGGTGCTGGTCGCCACCGACGTCGCCGCCCGCGGCATCCACGTCGACGGCATCGACCTGGTCGTGCACGTCGACCCGCCGGCCGACCACAAGGACTACCTGCACCGCGCCGGGCGTACCGCCCGCGCCGGCGAGAAGGGCACCGTCGTCGCGATCGTGCTGCCGAACCAGCGTCGCCTGGTCCGCAAGCTCACCGGCATGGCCGGTGTCGACGCGACCGCCGTGAACGTCGCCCCGGGTTCGGAGGAACTGGCCAACATCACCGGCGCGAAGGCGCCGAGCGGTGAGCCTGTGCGCGAGCCCGCCTTCAAGAACGACCGCCGTGAGCGTTCGTTCGGTGACCGTCCCCGTCGTGACGGCGGCGGCTACCGCGGCAACAACGACAGCGGCGGCTACCGCGGCGATCGCCCACAGCGCAGCTTCGGTGACCGCCCGCAGCGGTCCGAAGGCGGCTACCGCGGCAACAGCGAGAACCGTTCCTACGGCGACCGCCCGCAGCGCACCGAAGGTGGCTACCGCGGCAACAGCGAGAACCGTTCCTACGGCGACCGCCCGCAG
>NZ_JBFUHZ010000014.1:0-178792 GCF_056402135.1 Rhodococcus sp. P4_C10
ATCAAACCGCACTGCCCGTGGCAGAACGGCAAGGTCGAACGATTGAACCGCACTCTGCAGACCGAGTGGGCGTACCGGCAGGTCTTCATCACCAACGCCGAGCGGACCGCCGCACTTGCGCCCTGGCTTGAGCACTACAACACTCGACGYCGCCACAGCGCACTCGGCGGACTCCCGCCGGTCAGCCGTCTGGCACCAACCTGATGGCCGGGTACACCTAGCCCGGCAGGATCGGGATCGCCTTGACCCCGGTCAACCCGGGCACCTCACGCCAGTAGCGGTCGCCGGCCGGGTCGTTGTTGTTCAGCTGGAACACCGCGCGCGCGTCCGCCACGAACACCGTGGTCACCGACGCGTCGACGGAGCTCACCGGCGCCGAGAGGTTCCGGCTCGGCAGGGCGTCCATCCGGGACCCGTCGACCGCCACGGACACCACCGGGATGTCCGAGGCCGCTCGGGCCACCACGATCGCCTCGCCGCTGCTCCAGTCCAGGGACAGGGCGGGGCTGCCCAGTCCGATCGCGACGGGCCGCGGCGCGGTCAGCGCGTAACCGCCGTCCGGCCTCGGGACCACCGTCGCGACGTACACCTTGCCGTCGACGATCAGCGCCGCCCGGACGCCGTCCCGGGACAGCCGCAGTTCGGTGATCGTGGCGCCCAACGGGGCGAGGTCCGCGGTGTCCACCGGCAGTACCACCAGCTGACCACCCTGGGGGTCGCGGACCACCCGCACCACCGAGGTGCCGTCGACGACGGTCCACACCGCCGGCTCGGTGCGCGACCACGTCGGCCGCGTCATCGAGCCCGCCTCGAGGGCCGGCGTCGCGAAGCCCTCGACGGGCCCCACCATCAGCGCGCTCCTGGGCTCCGGCTCGGGCTTGCCGGTGTCGGCCACCGCGGCCGCCAACCGGCCGTCCCGTGAGAGCGCGATCGACTCCAGAGTGGTGGCGGTGCCGAAGTATCCGGGCATCGCGCTCACCCCGGTGTCGTTGACGGCCACCAGCGCGCCGTCGACCAGCCCGTGCAGGCCCACTGTCGTGCTCGCGGTCGCCATCGGGTTCGTCGAGGACACGTCGGCGGTGGTCCAGCCGTTCGCGTACCGCTCGTCGAGAGGGGCGCCGTCACCCGTCAGCACGTACGGTCCGGAGATCTCGGCCGCCGCGAGGGTCCACACCACCTGGGCGGCGAGCAGGTCGCGGGCGTTCTGGTCGAGCGCCGACGCGCCGGTGAAGTCGATGTGCAGGCCGCCGAAGCCGACCCCGACCCCGGCGCTGCGGCCGTCCGCCTTGGTGATCGGTGCCAGCACCGACACCTTGCCCGCCATGTTCTGCACCGCGTCGGAGAGCGCGGGCTTGGGTCCGGCGATCAGCAGCTCGATCAGTCGTCCCGGCATCTGTTCCTGAGTCGCGGAGATCCACCGGAGGTCCGGCACCACGGTGGTGCCCGACGGGTCCAGGAAGTACAGCGCCTTGCGCTGGTAGGTCTTGAGGAACTGCGGGCGGTCCATGATCACCCCGGGCGGCAGGTCGTCGATCCGCCACTCGCCGTTGACCTTGCTCAGGCGCACCTTCGCCTCGAAGTTTCCCTCCACCGCCTGGTACTGCCCGCCGTCGTCCAACTGGCCGACCCGGTTGGCCCGGATCGTGTAGGTGGCCTGGTCGTCGGCGCGGGACTCCGGCAGCACGTCCACCTTGTCCACGACGGTGGTGCTGGCGGTGTCGTCCCAGCGGGCGGACGCCGCCGGCGTGAGGAACTGGCGAGCCGCCAGGTGCTTGTCCGCCGGGTCGGTGCTGGCCGAGAAGAAGTCCCGCAGCAGCAGGTCCGGTTCCCGGCCCGGCGTCGGCACCGGCACGCTGACGACCACCGGCTCACGGGTGATGGTGCCGATCGCCTGCGGCGACGACGACTCCGGCAGACTCGCGCAACCGCCGACCACTACGGCGACGGCCAGCAACGCGGCCGTCAGCGAGATCCGCCCGCGACCGCGCCGGCGCTCGCCCGTCACGGCCGCCGCTCCCGCAGGACCGGCACGCTGGAGGCCTGGTCGGGATCGAGGGCCTCACCGGAGGGATCGGCGTGCCCGCTGTGCGGGCGTTCCGCGCCGGGCAGCGGGCGGCCCTGGACGTGCTTGACGCTCGGCGGCCGCAACGGCAGCGGACTGCTGGTGATCTTGTGCCCGCGCACCAGCGGCAGGGTGAAGCGGAAGCAGGCACCCTCCCCCGGCTCGCCCCACGCCTCGAGCCGACCGTCGTGCAGCCGCGCGTCCTCGACGCTGATCGCCAGGCCGAGTCCGGTGCCCCCGGAGCGGCGCACCCGAGACGGGTCGGACCGCCAGAACCGGTTGAACACCAGCTTCTCCTCACCGGGTCGCAGGCCGATGCCCTTGTCCCGAACGATGAATGCGGCCGCGTCTTCGTCGGCGCGCAGGCGCAGCAGCACCGGTTTGCCCTCCCCGTGGTCGATGGCGTTCGCGAGCAGGTTCCGCAGGATCCGTTCGACCCGGCGTGGGTCCGCCGAGGCCAGCACGGGCTCGTCGGGCAGGTCGAGGATCAGTTCGGTCCCGGACTCCCGGGCCAGATGGCGGATCGTGGCGACCGCCGCGCGGGCGCTCATCCGCAGGTCCAGCTTCTCGGCCGCCAGCTCCGCCACGCCGGCGTCGTGCCGGCTGATCTCGAGCAGGTCGTTGAGCAGTGACTCGAACCGGTCCAGCTCGGCGACCAGCAGCTCCGAGGACCGGCGCATCGCCGGGTCCAGGTCGGCGCTGCCGTCGTGGATCAGCTCGGCGGCCATCCGGACCGTGGTCAGCGGGGTGCGCAGCTCGTGGCTGACGTCGGAGGTGAACCGTTTCTGCAGGTTGCCGAACTCCTCGAGCTGGGCGATCTGCTTGGACAGGCTCTCGGCCATGTCGTTGAAGGACATCGCCAGCCTGGCCATGTCGTCCTCGCCGCGGACCGGCATCCGTTCGCGGAGCTTGCCGTCGGCGAACCGCTCGGCGATCCGGGACGCGGACCGGATCGGGAGCACCACCTGCCGGGCCACGATCATCGAGATCGCGGCCAGCAGCACCAGCAACACGACCCCGCCGACGAGCAGGGTGCTGCGCATCAACGACAGGCTCTTGTCCTCGCTGGCCAGCGGGAACACCAGGTACAGCTCGAGTGTGGAGACGTCCGACGCGGTGGGGCTGCCGATGATCAGCGCGGGACCGCGGTAGCCGTCCGAGTCGGAGACCGTGGCGAACTGGTAGCTGACCTGACCGTTCTTGACGAACTCGCGCAGGTTCGCCGGGATCTGGTCCTCGGGCCCACTGGAGACCCCCTCGAGCGGCGGGATGCCGGGCACGATCAGCACCGGGTTGAAGGTGCCCGCCGCCCCGGTCGCCGGGCCCGTGTCGGTGCGACTGGTCAGGGCGGCGGCCGCGGCGTCGAGCCGTGCGGCCAGCGAGCTGCTGTCGTCGGATCCGGCCAGCTGGTTCTGCACGGTGTTACGGGCCCGATCCATCTCCTCCGTCGCGGCGCTGATCTTCGCCTCGAGGAGCCGGTCGGTGATCTGGCTGGTCAGCACGACACCGAGGATCGTGATCACCACCAGCGAGAGCGTCAGTGTCGACACGACCACCCGCAGCTGCAGCGAACGACGCCACAGGTGTGCGAGCGAACGGCTCCACCCACGAAAACGACGCAGCACCGGACCGAATGTGCCACCGATCCGGCGCCGCGCGCGAGTGCGTCCGATCACGGCGGTCCGGCCTTGTAGCCGACCCCCCTGACCGTGAGCACCACTTCGGGATTCTCCGGATCAGTCTCGACCTTGGCGCGCAGGCGCTGCACGTGCACGTTGACCAGCCGGGTGTCCGCGGCGTGCCGGTATCCCCACACCTGCTCGAGCAGCACCTCGCGGGTGAACACCTGGCGGGGCTTGCGGGCCAGCGCGACCAGCAGGTCGAACTCCAGCGGCGTCAGCGCGATGAGCGCGCCCTCGCGGGTCACCTTGTGCGCGGGCACGTCGATTACCACGTCGGCGATGGCGAGCAGCTCGGCCGGTTCCTCCTCGGTGCGACGCAGCCGCGCCCGCACCCGGGCCACCAGCTCCTTCGGCTTGAACGGCTTCATCACGTAGTCGTCCGCACCGGACTCGAGGCCCAGCACCACGTCGACGGTGTCCGTCTTGGCGGTGAGCATGACGATCGGCACGCCGGAGTCCGCGCGCAGCACCCGGCACACGTCGATGCCGTTCATCCCGGGCAGCATCAGGTCGAGCAGAACCAGGTCCGGCCGGATCTCCCGGACGGCGGACAGCGCCTGCGTGCCGTCACCGACGACGAAGGGCTCGAACCCCTCGCCGCGGAGCACGATGGTGAGCATCTCGGCCAGGGCCGTGTCGTCGTCGACGACAAGAATGCGTGGCTTCATGGTCTCTATCGTGTCACTTCCGACGGCAACCGACGCTGATTGGTTACGTCGGCGGCGAGTTGGGCCGGATCCACGTCGGGCCCGACCACGGTCCACGGCGAGATCCAGCCGCGCGCGGCGAGCCCGTCGTAGACCTCGCCGGTGCGGGCCTGCAGCCCGCCGTCCCGCTCGTAGGCGTCGCGCTGCCGGTCGGCCTCCTCGCCGGCCCGGTCGCGGGCCCGCTGCGCGGCCAGCTCGACCGGCACCCGCAGCAGCACCTGACGGTCCGGGCGCGGCAGGTCGAAGCGGCCGAACTCGAGGTCCTCGATCCACTGCACGGCCGGCCCGGCGGCGCCCTGGTGGCTGCGGGCCGCGGTGTAGGCGGCATTGGAGGCCACGTAACGGTCGAGCAGCACGACGTCGTGCCCGGCGACCAGTTCGCGCAGTTCCCCCGCCGCATCCCGGCGGTCCAGCGCCCACAACAGGGCCATCGCGTTGACGGACTCGGCGGTGTCGCCGTGGAAACCGCGCAGCGCCTCGGCGCCGAGGTCCGCGTGCACGGAGACCCCGTACCGGGGGAAGGCCAGGGTGGCCACGGACAGTCCGTCCGCGCGCCAGGACGCGACGACGGCGTTCGACAGCGTCCGCTTGCCGGCCCCGTCGAGGCCCTCGAGTGCGATCAGTGTTCCCACGATGATCCAGCTTAGCTGCGCGGACGACCGTGGCCGGCCCCGGAGTCCGGGGCCGGCCGGGCCCTCGACGTCGACGCCGATGTACTCGGCCTGCTCCTTGGTCAGCTTGGTGATCGAGCCGCCGAGCGCCTCGACGTGGATCCGCGCGACCTTCTCGTCCAGGTGCTTGGGCAGCCGGTAGACCTCGTTGTCGTACTCCTCCGGCTTGGTCCACAGCTCGATCTGCGCGATGGTCTGGTTCGCGAACGAGTTGGACATCACGAAGGACGGGTGCCCGGTGGCGTTGCCCAGGTTCAGCAACCGGCCCTCGGACAACACGATGATGCTGTGGCCGTCGGCGAAGGTGAACTCGTCGACCTGCGGCTTGATGTTGATCCGCGTGACGTCGGCGGCGCGCTCGAGGCCGGCCATGTCGATCTCGTTGTCGAAGTGGCCGATGTTGCCCAGGATCGCCTGGTGCTTCATCTGCTTCATGTGCTCGAACGTGATGATGTCCTTGTTGCCGGTGGACGTGATCACGATGTCGGCCTGGCTGATGAACTCCTCGACGGTCTTGACGTCGAAGCCGTCCATCAGCGCCTGCAGCGCGTTGATCGGGTCCGCCTCGGTGACCGTGACGCGGGCGCCCTGGCCCTTGAGCGCCTCGGCGCAGCCCTTGCCGACGTCGCCGTAGCCGCAGACCAGCGCGGCCTTGCCGCCGATCAGCACGTCGGTGCCGCGGTTGATGCCGTCGAGCAGCGAGTGGCGGGTGCCGTACTTGTTGTCGAACTTGCTCTTGGTGACCGAGTCGTTGACGTTGATCGCCGGGAAGACCAGCTCGCCTGCGGCGGCGAACTGGTACAGGCGCAGCACGCCGGTGGTGGTCTCCTCGGTGACGCCCTGGACGGACTCCGCGACGGCGGTCCACTTGGTCGCGTCGGCGGCCAGCGAGGCACGGAGCAGCGCCAGGAACACCTTGTACTCGTCCGAGTCGTGATCCTCGTCGGTGGGCGGCACGACGCCGGCCTTCTCGAACTGCGCGCCGCGCAGCACCAGCATGGTGGCGTCACCGCCGTCGTCGAGGATCATGTTCGCGGACTCACCCGGCCAGGTGAGCATCTTCTCGGCCGCCCACCAGTACTCCTCCAGCGTCTCGCCCTTCCAGGCGAAGACGGGGACGCCCTTGGGCTCCTCCGGGCTGCCGTGCGGGCCGACGACGACGGCCGCGGCGGCGTGGTCCTGGGTGGAGAAGATGTTGCACGACGCCCAGCGGACCTCGGCGCCGAGGGCGACGAGCGTCTCGATCAGCACCGCAGTCTGGATGGTCATGTGCAGCGAGCCCGACACGCGCGCACCCTTGAGCGGCTGCACCTCCGCGTACTCGCGGCGCAGGGTCATCAGGCCCGGCATCTCGTGCTCGGCGAGCCGGATCTCCTTGCGGCCGAACTCGGCGAGCGAGAGGTCCGCCACCTTGAAGTCGATTCCGTTGCGGCTGTCCGCCACGAGGTTGTTCTCAGACACGCTGGTCGTCATCTGCCTCTCCTGTTTGGATTTGTCTCGGCCCAGGCTATCGGGTTCGGACCCCGTCCGAAGACCAGCCGTCCGTGTACGGACCCCCGGCCCGCCGGCATCCCCACCCAACTTCTAAGGTGAGGGTAACCAAACAAACGAAGGGTGGTGCGGCATGGTGTCGGCATTGAGGCGGCGGACGGTTCTGTCGATGGGTCTGGTCGCGGCGGCCGTGATGGCGGTCGGCTGCTCCTCGACCTCGGCGGAGGGCACGTCCGATGCGGGGGCCGGGGCCGCCGCCGAGGCGGGCGCGCTCCCGGTGACGATCGACCACGTGCACGGATCGACCTCGGTCGAGGCGGTGCCGCAGCGGGTCGCCGCGGTGGGCATCGGCGACGCGGACGTCCTGCTCGCCCTCGGTGTGACTCCGGTCCTGGTGCCCGCGTGGAAGGGATCCGTCGACACCGGCATCGGCGAGTGGGCGAAGCCCGCCCTGGCCGGCGCGACGCCGCCCGCTCTGGCCAATGCGACGGCCGGATTCGACGTGGAGAAGGTCGCGGCGTCGAACCCGGACCTGATCGTCGCCGTGAACAACGCCATCGACGCGAACGTCTACGGCCAGCTCAGCGCGATGGCGCCGACCGTGCTGCATGCCGCCGACCAGGCCGACTGGATGCTGCCGTGGCAGCAGGTGACCACCCGGATCGGCGACGCCGTGGGTCGTCCGGCCAAGGCCGCGGAGCAGGTCCGCATGGTCGAGGACACCTTCGCCCGCGCCCGTAGCGAGCACCCGGAGTTCGCGGGCAAGTCGGCGATCCTGGTCCGGTACCTCGACGGCGACAAGTTCCGGGCCTACAGCCCCGCCTCCGCGCGCGGCCAGCTGCTCACCGAACTCGGATTCGGCGTCCCGGCGCAGCTGCGCGACCGCTTCGGCGATGCGCTCTACACCGAGATCTCCGCGGAGAACCTGGGCCTGCTCGAGGCGGACCTGCTGGTGGTCGACAACTACGACGCGGCCGCCGCGCGGCTCGACGCGCTGCCCACGTTCACGGGCCTGCAGGTGGTCCGCTCCGGCGCGATGGTGGGCCTGGACCCCGTGGTCAGCGACGCCGTCTCCATGCCGAACCCGCTGACCATCCCGTTCTCGGTGAACGCGGTGCTGGAGAGGATCAGCCGGACGCCGGTCGGGGCCTGACGGCCGCACGCGCCGCCGCGGCCCAGATCCCGGCCGCGGCGGCGGCGACCACCACGGCGAGGGTCCACCACGGCGTGGACGGCGCGACCGTGCCGGCGTCGACCAGGTCGTAGATCTGCCCGATCGCGAGGGAGCCGACCAGGGTCATCAGCCCGCCGAGGGTGCTCAGCATGCCGAAGTGGGCGCCGAGGTGCCGCTCGCCGGCCAGCACGCCGATGGTGTCGCGCATCGGCGGCACCATCAGCATCTGGCCGAGATGCAGGGCGGCCACCCACAGGCCCACGCCGACCAGCCCGGCGGCCACCGAGTCGGACGCAAGGGCTCCGGTGACGATCGGGAACAGGAACGACGCGGCGATGACCCCCATCCCGGCGACGATCGCCGTGTGGTGGCCCAGGCGGTGTGCCAGCGCCACCGTCGGCGACTGACCGACGATCACCAGTACCGCCGACGCGACGAAGAACCAGCCGAGCGCGGCCTGCGAGCCGGTGACCCGTTCGAGCTGTTCGGGCAGCATCAGGTACAGCTGGTTGTAGGCCACCAGTTGGAAGCCGCACAGCGCGACGAAGACCATGAACCGGCGATTGTGCAGGACCGTCCGCCAGACCACCCGCAGGCCGTCCGGACCCTGGGCGCCGGTCGGCCGGTGCGAGGTGGACGCGTCCGCGGGCAACCAGAGCGCGAACATCACGCCGAGGCCGGCGAAGAGGACGGCAGCCGCGATCGTCGTCCACGCGAAGGGCACCCCCAGCAGCAACGCGCCGAGCGCCGGGCCGATCACGGTGCCGAACCGGCTGCACATCTGCTCGATCCCGAACAGTTCGGTGCGGCGGATCCCCCCCGACTCCTCGAGCCCGCGCCCGTAGGCCGCGTTCGCGGCCTCCACCGCGGGTGAGAACAGCGCCGCCGCCAGCCCGACCAGGACCACGCCGACGATCATCGTGGCCAGGCTCGATGCCACCCCCAGCACCACGAAGCCCACCACCCGGATCGCGATGCCCAGCAACACCATCGGGCGAACCCCGAACCGGTCGGCGAGGCTGCCGCCGAGGAAGAACATGCCCTGCTGGCTGAAGGTGCGCAGGCCCAGGACCAGTCCGATGGCCCACCCCGCCAGGTGCAGGTCGTCGGCCAGGTGCACCGCGAGGAACGGCACCACGAGGTAGAAGCCGATGTTGAACAGCACCATCGACGCCAGGATCAGGCGCACCGCCGGAGGCAGGGTGCGCGCCGTTCTCAGCGCCGAGGTGACGGGACCGAGAGGGCGGACACGCAGCACGAGTGGTCAGCCTAGTCGGGTCGCACCGGGCGCAGGGACCCCGCGACCGGGCAGCTACGCGTGCGCGCCGATGATCGCCTCGATGAACGGCACGAAGGTCCGCGACAGGTCCTCGGCCACATCCCGGTCCGAGTCGGGCGGCATCGAGATGTAGCTGATCGCCAGGCGGACGATGCCCCGGCTGAGAATTCCGGCCTCGGCGGGCGGGGCCTGGACCCAGCTGCGTTCCAGCGTCTCGGCGAGCCTCGCCGAGGCGTGCTCGAGCAGGGGCCCGCTGTCGGTGGTGATCAGCCGGAGCAGGTCGGGCTTCGCCTCCCCGGTCAGCAGGGACTGCACCAGCGGATCGGAGGCGCTCTGCCGGAAGAACATGGTGAAGCCCTCGACCAGGGCCACGTGCGGCCGGCCCACGTTGGCGTAGATCGCGTCCTCGACGGCGCCGACGAAGCGGTCCGCGAGCCGCAGGGCATAGGCCTGCGCGAGCCCCTGCCGGGACTTGAACTCGTTGTAGACGGTCTGCCTGCTGACCTGCGCGCCCGCCGCGACATCGGTCATGGTCACCTCTGACCAGTCCTTCACCGACAGCAGGTCCCGCATCGCGTCCAGAACCGACTCCCGCAGGAGGGTGCGGGTGGCCTGCTGGTACGGGAGTCGGTTCGACGGAGCCATGGTGGCGAGAGTGGCATTGTGCGTGCGCGGCGTCAAACGTGGACGGCGTCACCGTGCACACCGGCAGTGGCGGCCGGTTCGCGCAGGTCGGCGATCCCGGTCCCGGCGATCGCGACCGAGGTCATGACCGAGCGACCTCGACCATGTCGAAGTCGGCCTTCGCGGCGCCGCAGTCCGGGCAACTCCAGTCGTCCGGGATGTCGTCCCACCGGGTGCCCGGGGCGATACCGTCGTCGGGCCACCCCAGCTCCTCGTCGTACTCGAATCCACACTGGACACAGCGGTACAGCCTCATCACGCACTCCTCGCGAAATCGATCTTCTCCCGCACTCCGCAGTCCGGGCAGCACCAGTCGTCGGGGACCGAGTCCCACCCGGTGCCGGCCGGGAAGCCCTCGCGCGGAGCACCTTTCGACTCGTCGTAGACGTACTCACAGACCGGGCACCGGTAGGCAGCCATGATCACGCCACCCCGAACCGGGCGTAGATGCGCTCACGCTTGGCCGGCTGCACGTTCACCCGGGTGATGTCGCCGTCGTAGTGGTCGAGGACGCGGTGGTCCATGACCTTGCGCCAGACCTGCGGGCAGTACGCGAGGGTGATCATGCTGGCGTAGCCGCTGGGAAGGTTCGGCGCGCCGTCCATGCTCCGCAGCGTCTGGTAGCGCCGGGTCGGGTTGGCGTGGTGGTCACTGTGCCGCTGCAGGTGGTACAGGAAGATGTTCGTGCAGATGTGGTCGGAGTTCCAGCTGTGCGCCGGGGCGCAGCGCTCGTAGCGTCCGCTCGCGGTCTTGCGCCGAAGCAGGCCGTAGTGCTCCAGGTAGTTCACGGTCTCGAGCAGCGAGAACCCGTACACCGCCTGGATCGCCAGGAACGGCAGCACCTCCCAGCCGAAGCCGGCCACCAGCGCCGCGTACAGGACCACCGACATCAGCCAGGCGTTGAGCACGTCGTTGTGGATGCTCCACACGCTCTTCTCGAGCCGCTGCATCCGGGCCTTCTCGAGTTCCCACGAGGACCTCAGGCTGCCCCAGACGCTGCGCGGCAGAAAGGCCCAGAAGGACTCGCCGAAGCGCGCGCTGGCGGGGTCCTCCGGGGTGGACACCCGGACGTGGTGGCCGCGGTTGTGCTCGATGTAGAAGTGCCCGTAGAACGTCTGGGCCAGGGTGATCTTCGAGAGCCAGCGCTCGAGCTCGTCCTTCTTGTGCCCCAGTTCGTGCGCGGTGTTGATGCCGATGCCGCCCACCACGCCGATGCTCAGCGCCAGCCCGATCTTCGACGCGAGTCCCAGCCCGCCGTCGATGCCGAGCCAGCCCAGGTTGTCCGCGGTCCACAGGTAGCAGGCGAACACCAGGCTCGCGAGCTGGAACGGGATGTAGACGTACGTGCAGTACCGGTAGTACTTGTCGTTCTCGAGCCGCTCCATCACCTCCTCGGGCGGGTTCTGCCCGTCCGGCCCGAAGAAGACGTCGAGCACCGGCAGCAGCCCGTAGACGAGGATCGGCCCGATCCACCACCACACCGGCGAGACCGCGGACCAGCCCAGCTCGTTGAATCCCCAGACCAGCCCGGCCGCGAGGAACACCGCCGTCGGCGGGACCAGCCCCAGCAGCCAGAGGTGCCGCTTCTTGTCTCGCCACTGCGCGGCGGGTACCTGCTCCGCTGGGTCGACTCGCATTGCCATGACCGCCTCCTCTCGAGGGCCGGCCCACATCAGTGAGCCAGGTCACCCGAGAGTTGACAGTACGCCGCCATTTGTCTGCGGTCTATACAAATACCAGAATTTGTAAACGGCGTCCGGGGGCGGCCGGCGGTCAGAGGCCCACCCCGCCCGGGCCCTCGGGCCCACCCAGGTGACCGAGTGCCTTCGCCTCGACCCCCGGTTCCGCCCGGTTCCGCCGCCCGACCATCGAGTGACGGTGCCCGTAGGCAAAGTAGACGACGATACCGATCGCCATCCAGACGACGAACCGGATCCAGGTCTCGACCGACAGGTTGAGCATCAGCCACAGGCAGGCCAGCACCGCGAGGATCGGCACCAGCGGGACCAGCGGGACCCGGAAGCCGCGCGGCAGGTCCGGCCGGGTACGACGCAGCACGATCACGCCGAGGCACACCAGCACGAAGGCGAACAGGGTGCCGATGTTCACCATCTCCTCGAGGGTGCCCATCGGGAAGAAGCCGGCCAGCAGCGCGGAGACGACACCGACGATGACGGTGATCCGCACCGGGGTGCCCTTGCGGCCGGTGTGCGCCAGCTGGCGCGGCATCAGCCCGTCCCGCGACATCGCGAACAGCACTCGGGTCTGGCCCAGCAGCATCACCATCACGACGGTGGTCAGGCCGGCCAGGGCACCCAGGTTGATCACCCACTGCGCCCAGGTGATGCCGTGGAACTCGAAGGCCGTCGCGAGCGTGGAGTTCTCGCCCGCGAGGTCGGTGTACTTGACCATGCCGGTGAGCACCAGCGTCACCGCGACGTACAGGACGGTCACGATCAGGAGGGAGGCGATGATGCCTCGCGGCAGCGCCTTCTGCGGGTTCTTGGTCTCCTCCGCCGTGGTGGCCACGACGTCGAATCCGATGAACGCGAAGAACACCAGGCTGGCGGCGGCGAGCAGGCCGTACCAGCCGTAGGTGCTGCCACCCGCCCCGGTGAGGAACGAGAACAGCGACTGGTGGATGCCCTCGCCGGTGCTGCCCGGCTGCGACGGCGGGATGTACGGCGAGTAGTTGTCCTTGTTGATGTAGAAGGCACCGACGACGATCACCAGCAGCACCACGCCGACCTTGATGCCGGTGATCACCGCGGACACCCGCGAGGACAGCTTGGTGCCGGTCACGAGGATGACGGTCAGGACCGCGATCAGCAGGATCGAGCCCCAGTCCATGTCCACCGGCCCGATCGAGACCACCGTCGACCCTTCGGCGCCGAGCACATTGCCCAGGTACAGCGACCAGCCCTTGGCCACCACCGAGGCCGCGAGCGCGAACTCGAGGATCAGGTCCCACCCGATGATCCAGGCCACGAACTCGCCGAAGGTGGCGTAGGAGAAGGTGTACGCGCTGCCGGCCACCGGCACGGTGGAGGCGAACTCGGCGTAGCAGAGGGCTGCCAGCCCGCAGGCGATCGCCGCCAGCACGAAGGCCAGCGACACCGACGGCCCGGCCACGTTGCCCGCGGTCCGCGCCGTCAGCGTGAAGATGCCCGCGCCGACGACGACGGCGACGCCGAACACCGTCAGGTCCCAGGCGGTGAGGTCCTTGCGGAGTTTGCTGTCCGGCTCGTCCGTGTCCGCGATCGACTGCTCGACCGACTTGGTGCGGAAGATCCCGGACTGTCGCCCAGACTCCGGCTTCTCGTGCACTGCCATCTTTGCCTCCTCGAGAGGGATCCAGCTGAGCCTATGACCCCGGGGCCCGCTCGAACAGGATTGTGTGGACGCCTCGCGCGTCAGGTAAGTGGTACGGGCCCGGTTACACGGGGGCCGTGCGGTACAGGTCGGGCTCGAGGTAGATCACCCGGGCCGTCGGCACCGCCGCGCGGACCCGGGCCTCCGCCTCGTCGATCGCGGCCGCGATCGTCTCGATGTCGGATCCCGGTGCCACCGCGACCTTGGCGGCGACGAGCAACTCCTCCGGGCCGAGGTACTGGGTCTTGCAGTGGATGACGCGGTCGATCTTCGACCCGTCGACCAGGGCGGCGAGGATCCGCTCCTCCTCGTCCTCGGTGGCGCCCTCGCCGATCAGCAGGCTCTTCATCTCGATGATGAGGATGACCGCGATGACGCCGAGCAGGACGCCGATGCAGAGCGTGCCGATGCCGTCGAAGACGGGATTGCCGGTGAGCATCGACAGGCCGACGCCGCCCAGCGCCAGGACCAGACCGACGAGTGCGCCGGTGTCCTCGAGCAGCACCACCGGAAGCTCCGGACTGCGCGAGGTCCGGATGAAGCGCCACCAGCCGGCCTTCCCCTTGAGCGGGCGCGACTCCTTGACCGCGGTGAGGAAGCTGTAGGCCTCCAGGCCGATTGCGATCAGCAGGATCACCACGGCGACCATGGGCGAGGACAGGTCCTCGGGGTGCTGGATCTTGTGGATGCCCTCGTACAGCGCGAACATCGAGCCGAGGGTGAACAGCACCAGCGCCACCACGAACGAGTAGAAGTAGCGGTTGCGCCCGTACCCGAACGGGTGCAGCTTGGTGGCCGCGCGGTTGGCCCGGCTCTGCCCCAGCAGCAGCAGGCCCTGGTTCGAGGTGTCGGCGACCGAGTGCACGGACTCCGCGAGCATCGACGACGATCCCGTGATCAGGAACCCGGCGAACTTGGCGACCGCGATCCCCGCATTCGCGGTCAACGCCGCGACGATCGCCTTCTTGCCTCCACTAGCTGACACTGCAGTACTCCTCCCCCGGCCGGCTTCTGCGGTCCGAGAATCGATCCGGGCGCTGACTACGGCGCGACGGCCCGACCGTCACCCGACCGAGGCGCTGAACAGCTGGGCGTCCGGGGTGGACGCCGATGCCGTCAGCGCGGGATCCGAGGCAGCGATCCACGCCGCGTCGCCCTGGTCGAGCACGAGGGTGTCATCGCCACCGCGAATTGTGACAGACCCGGAGGTGCAGAGCAGGATTCGGGGACCCGACGCGTCGAACTCCACGGCGGCCGGATTCGCGACACCGTCACGGGCGAGGTCGACGCGGGCGAGCGAGAACTCGGGCGCCGGCGTGTCGTAGACGTGCACGCCTGTCCCCGGCACCGGCGCCGGCAGCAGGAACGATCCGGTCAACGGCTCGAAGTCCAACACCCGCAACAGTTCCGGGACGTCGACGTGCTTGGGCGTCAACCCGCCGCGCAGCACGTTGTCCGAGTTCGCCATCATCTCGACGGCGAGGCCGTGCAGGTACGCGTGCAGGTTCCCGGCGTCGAGGTACAGGCCCTCGCCGGGCTCCAGGGTGACCCGGTTGAGCAGCAGCGACGCCAGCACACCCGCGTCGCCGGGGTAGGACTCGCCCAGCCCGAGCACGGTGCGCACCTCGTTGGCGAACGGGCGCTCGGCGCCGGGCGCGGCGGCCAGGTAGCGGACGCAGCCGTCGAGGATCCGCGGCAGCAGCGCACCCAGCGCCGGCTGCGGCAGCGTGATCCAGGTGGTGAACAACGCGCGCAGGCCTGCCGAATCCGGTTGCCCGGCAAGGAGTTCGATGTGGTGCGCCAGTTCCGGCACGTCGAGGGCCCGCAGCAGTTCCACGGTGCGGTGCGGATCCCGGAACCCGGCCAGCGCCTCGAACCTGGTCAGCGCCACCACGAGTTCCGGCTTGTGACTGTCGTCGCGGTAGTTGCGTTCGGGCGAGTCCAGGGCAATGCCGTCGGCCTCCTCACGCAGGAAGCCCTCCTTGGCCTGCTCCGCACTCGGATGTGCCTGGAGCGAGAGCGGTTCCTCTGCCGCGAGCAGCTTGAGCAGGAACGGCAACCGGTCCCCGAATCCGGTGCGTGCCCGGTCCCCCAGCTGTCCCGCCGGGTCGGCGTCGATGGCGTCGAGCAGCGAGCGGGACCCGTCGTCGGTCAGCAGCCGCGCCGGGTCCGCGGGGTGCGAGCCGAGCCAGAGTTCGGCCTCGGGATGGTCCGAGGGCACCGGGCGACCGCACAGGGCGGCGATCGCCGTGCGCGAACCCCAGGCATAGGTGCGCAGCGCACCGGAGAGCAGGTGCACTAGCTGCCGCCGATCAACTGCAGGTAGGCGGCGGCCATCCCCAGCCGCACCGCGGTCACCGCGAGCTGCTCGACCTCGGTGCGCTCGCCCCGAGCCGGTCCCGCGGCCCGTCCTCCCATGTCGCGGTCCCCCATGTCACGGCCCCCCATCTCGATCGTCTCCTCTTCCCCTGCGGCCAGCACCAGTTCGGCGTCCGGGAGGGCGGCGATCCGCCGTCCGGCGACGGCGCGCGTGCCGGACGTGGCCAGCGCGAACACCCGCACCGGGCGCACCGGCGGCGGGCCGTCGAGTTCCTCGTCGTGGAAGATCGGGTCGTAGTCGGCCGGCCGCGCCGCATCGGCGCCGGCGAAGCGGGCGCGAGCGGCCAGCACGTCGCCGAGGTCGGCCGCCGAGGCGACCGTGCCCGCGGCGCGCAGCACCAGTTCCGCGCAGTGCCGAGCCAGGGCCGTCGTGGCCGGGCCGTCCCCCGCCAGGACCACCCGACGGCCACGCATGCGGACGGCCGTCGACTTGGCGGGGTTGTGGAACACCTCGTTCTCCGGGTGCCCCCGCAGGGCCTCGGCGTCGAGCCGGTCCGCGAGCTCACCGAGGTCGGGCAGGAGGTCCCGCGCGCGTACCGACTCGAGCGCGGTCAGCACCGCCAACCCGGCGGCAAGGTAACGGGGGAAGGCGTAGTGGTCGGGCACGTGGACCCGCGGCGGCAGCAGCATCGCCCGGCCGGCGCCCGCCGCCCGCAGCGGACCCTCGTCCGGCGCCGCCAGCACCACCTCGGCGCCGCGGCGCAAGGCGCCGTCCGCCGCCTCGAGCAGCCGGGGGTCACCGGCGTCGTCGCCGGCCACCACCACCACGTCCAAGGGCCCGACCCAGGGCGGCACCGCGCTCAGCTGCAGCAAGGGCAGCCCCACCCGGGAGCCCAGCGCGGCGGTGAGCACGGACGCTGCGGCCGCGGCCCGGCCGGGTCCGGTCACCAGCACCACACTGCGGGGACGCAGCCCGGCGAGCCGGTCCAGCGCACCCTCGGCCMCGGCCGCGGCCGKGGCCCGGACCTGCGCGCCACCGAGCGCGGCAGACCGCATGGAACCGTCGACGTCGGCGGCGACCACACTTGCCGCGTATCTCAGTTACCAACGAATCGACGTCTTCCGACGTGCGGGCCTCTACGTTGAGCCGGAGCAACGGCTCGGTGTTCGACGCGCGCAGGTTGAACCAGGCGCCGTCGCCGAGGTCGACGGTCACGCCGTCGAGCCGGTCCACGGACGTCGTCCGCGACGCGAAGGCCGCGACGACCGCGTCGGTGCGCTCGGCGGCGACGGCGACGGTCGAATTGATCTCCCCGGACGCCGCGTACCGCTCGTAGCTCGCCATCATCTCGGACAGCGGCCGGTCCTGGCCGGCCAGCGCGGCCAGCACGTGCAGGGCCGCCAGCATCCCCGAGTCCGCACCCCAGAAGTCGCGGAAGTAGTAGTGCGCCGAGTGCTCGCCGCCGAAGATGGCGCCGGTCTCGGCCATCTGCTGCTTGATGAACGAGTGCCCGACCCGGGTGCACACCGCGGTGCCGCCGAGTTCGGCGACCAGTTCCGGGACGGCCCGTGAGGTGATCAGGTTGTGGATGACGACCGCCCCCGGCTCCTTGGCCAGTTCACGCTCGGCTACCAGCGCGGTGACCGCGGACGGCGAGACCGGGTTGCCCAGCTCGTCGACGACGAAGCAGCGATCCGCGTCGCCGTCGAAGGCCAGTCCGATGTCCGCGCCGGTCTCGCGCACGTACGCCTGCAGGTCCACCAGGTTCTTCGGGTCGAGCGGGTTCGCCTCGTGGTTCGGGAAGGTGCCGTCGAGTTCGAAGAACAGCGGCCGCACCGACACCGGCAGCGCGCCGAGCACGGCGGGCACGGTGTGCCCGCCCATGCCGTTGCCCGCGTCGACGGCCACGGTGAGCGGTCGCATCTGCGACAGGTCCACGAGCCCGCGGACGAACGAGGCGTACTCGTCGAGCACGTCCTGCTCGGTCACCGAGCCGGTGGCGCCGTCGTGGGACGGGACGCCGGCGATCACCTCGGCGGCGACGGTGGCCAGGCCGGTGTCCTGGCCGACCGGCTTCGCGCCGGCCCGGCACAGCTTGATCCCGTTGTAGCGCGCGGGATTGTGGCTCGCGGTGAACATGGCGCCGGGGCAGTCCAGGAGCCCGGACGCGAAGTACAGCTGGTCGGTGGAGGCCAGCCCGATCATGACCACGTCGAGGCCCTGGGCGGTCACCCCGTCCGCGAAGGCCTGAGCGAGTTCCGGTGACGAGGCGCGCATGTCGTACCCGATGGCCACCCGGGTCGCGGCCTGCGCCGGATCCGGGGTGTCACGGACGAGCCGGGCGAACGCGCCCGCCACGTCGCGAACGAAGTCGGCGTCGATCTGTTCACCGACCACCCCGCGCACGTCGTATGCCTTGATCACGGCATGGACGGATTCGGCGGAACGTGCCACTGCATTTCTCCTGCGTTCGGGGATTGTCTTCTCGCGCGCTGTCTCGGTGGGAAGCCTAGTGCCCCAGACCGGACACGCGGAATCAGCGGCCGACGCCGCGGCGGGACCGCATGGTGGATTCGAAGATCAGCTGGTGGGGTCCGGCAGCACCCGCAGGTGACCGCGACGTCCCGTACGCGGCGCGGAGACGGCCGGAGCCGCATGCTCGACACCGCGGGACTCGACGTGGACGCGTTCGCCCCGGCCGGCCTCGCGCACGGCCTCCGCCAGTGCGGTCAGGTCGTCCTCGTCGGGGCTCGTGGCGAATCCACCCTCGTAACGGACCAGTTCCCAGCCCTTCGGCGCGGTTATCCGAGAGGCGTGCGCATCGCACAGGTCCCAGGAATGCGGCTCCGCCACCGTCGCGAGCGGACCGACGACCGCGGTCGAGTCGGAGTAGACGTACGTCAGAGTCGCAACGGCAGGGTTCTTGCAACCCGGCCGGCAGCATCGACGTAGTGATATCACGAGAGTGAGGGTATCCCGCCGCTCCGCCAACTCCTACTCGGACACACCGAGTGACGATCGCGGTCGGTAGGATTGACACTCATGCGCAGAGCCCGACACGGTCGACCACTGAGTTCCCGATCGGCGGCTCGCCGGGGACGCGGGATCCGCGGACCGCTGCTGCCCGCGAGCGTTCCGGCATGGCGCAGCCGCGCGGAGAAGTTCGACCTGCTGGTGCTGGAGGCGTTCGCACCGATCGACGCCCGCTGGCACGACCGGATCGCCAAGCTCGACATCGCGGTCGACGAGGTGCCGAAAATTCGTGCACTGGACCCGGATTCGGTGACCTGGCCGCCCGAGGTGGTGGCCGAGGGACCCGTCCCGCTGTCACGACTGGTGCCCGCGGGCGTGGACCGGCACGGCGCCACGACCCGGGCGCGACTGGTGCTGTTCCGGCGCCCACTCGAACTGCGGGCCAAGCGCCAGGAGGACCTCGTCGACCTGCTCAACGAGGTGCTGGTGCGCCAGGTGGCCACCTACCTCGGAGTGGACCCCGAGGTGGTCGACCCCGACCTCACCGAAGACCCCGACGACTGACGGTCCGACAACCACACCGAAAACGTCACTGCCGGTTGATGACTGACCTCAACGGCCGGAAACTCGGTACGGCTGCGCCGACAGTAGTCGACGCAGCCGTACCGGACTCCCCGTTGTTCTAGACGATCCCCCGCTTGAGGCGCCGGCGCTCACGTTCCGACAGGCCGCCCCAGATGCCGAACCGCTCGTCGTTCGCGAGCGCGTACTCGAGACATTCCCCCCTGACCTCGCAGCCAAGGCAGATGCGCTTGGCCTCGCGGGTCGATCCCCCCTTCTCCGGAAAAAAGGCTTCCGGGTCGGTCTGCGCACACAGCGCGCGTTCCTGCCATTGGTCTTCGATGGCCTCGAACATGTCGTCGAAGCCGGTTTGCACCAGACTCAGCACCGGACGGACGACCCCCATGTCGTCCTGCGTCTGACTGACGCCCAGTGCCGTGCCCCCCGTGGCATCGATCTGCGGTTCCCCTTCAATGGCGCTCGGGAGAGTTAGTGATTCCTCGTACTGGATGGACATCATGCCGCCTCCTCACCTCTTGATTAGCGCAGAAATTTCATGAGCAGTCGGGACTCCCGACAATGTCATTCGAAATGAAACAGACGTTCGAATCGCTACCCATCGCAATGGATCTCGGATGATGAGCATGGAATGACATAGATGTGATTAGACACGCCCAGCTACCGAGGGTCAAGCTGTCAGCTAATTTTCCCTTACCATCCCCGACGAGCGATTCCGGACTGCTGCGCATATGTCCGGTTCTGCGCGTGTCGTGGTCGGCGCATGACGCTGGCACGGTGCCACTCGGTGGCACCGACGCTGGCCGCATAGGCTCTTGCGCGTGAGAGTCACTGTATTGGTAGGCGGAGTCGGCGGGGCGCGTTTTCTGCAGGGAATTCGCAGTCTGCTCGCAGAATCGGGCGAAGCGGTTGAACACGAAATCACTGCGATCGTCAACGTCGGCGACGACGTGTGGATGCACGGGCTGCGAATCTGCCCGGACCTGGACACCTGCATGTACACCCTCGGCGGGGGCATCGACCCCGAACGCGGGTGGGGCCATGTGGGCGAAACCTGGAACGCCAAGGAGGAGCTCGCGGCGTACGGCGCCAAGCCCGACTGGTTCGGCCTCGGCGACCGGGACATCGCGACGCACCTGATCCGGTCGCAGATGCTGCGCACCGGCTACCCGCTGTCCGCGGTGACCGAGGCGCTGTGCAACCGCTGGCAGCCCGGGGTGCGGCTGATCCCCGTCACCGACGACCGCAGTGAGACGCACGTCGTGATCACCGATCCGGCCGACGGCGAACAGCGAGCAATTCATTTCCAGGAATGGTGGGTGCGGCACCGGGCCCAGGTCCCGACCCACAGTTTCGTCCATGTCGGCGCGGACAAGGCGGCACCCGCACCGGGCGTGATCGACGCCCTGGAGAATGCGGATGCGGTGCTGCTGGCGCCGTCGAACCCGGTGGTCAGTGTCGGCGCGATCCTCGCCGTCCCCGGCATCCGGGGTGCGCTGCGGACCGGACGCGCCAAGGTGGTCGGCCTGTCCCCCGTCATCGACGGCAAGCCGCTGCGCGGCATGGCCGACGAGTGCCTGGAGGTGATCGGCGTCGAGACCTCCGCCGAGGCAGTCGGGCGCTACTACGGCGCGCGATCGGACACCGGAATCCTGGACGGCTGGCTGATCCACGACACCGACACCGCCGACGTCCCCGGCGTGACGGTCGAGGCGGTCCCGCTGCTGATGACCGACCCGGAGACCACCGCGGAGATGGCGCGGGCGGCGCTGCGCCTGGCCGGGGTGTCGGTGTGAGCTCCGAGAACGACAACGGCACGGCCGGCATCGGCGACCACGGCGCCGGCGCGGCCATCGAGATCCTCCCGGTGTCGGGTCTGCCCGAGTTCCGGCCCGGCGACGACCTGGCCGCCGCCCTCGCCGTGGCGGCGCCGTGGCTCCGGGGCGGCGACGTGCTGGTCGTAACCAGCAAGATCGTCTCGAAGGTGGAAGGCCGAATTGTGGCCTCCCCCACCGACCCCGACGAACGCGACGCGGCCCGCCGCGTCCTCGTCGACCAGGAGGCCGTGCGCGTCGTGGCTCGCAAGGGCCGCACGCTGATCACCGAGAACCGGCTGGGCATCGTCCAGGCCGCATCTGGAATCGACGGGTCCAACGTGCATCCCGCCGAGCTCGCCCTGCTGCCCGAGGACCCCGACGCGAGTGCACGGGCACTGCGCGTGCGGCTGGCCGAACTACTGGGGGTGTCGGTGGCGGTGGTGATCACCGACACAATGGGCCGGGCCTGGCGGATGGGCCAGACCGACGCCGCGATCGGCGCCGCCGGGCTGCCCGTGCTGCACGGCTACGCCGGCTCGGTGGACGCCCAGGGCAACGAGCTCTACGTCACCTCGGTGGCGATCGCGGACGAGCTCGCCGCCGCGGGCGATCTGGTCAAGGGCAAGGTCGGCGGGGTCCCCGTCGCCGTGGTCCGGGGCCTGAACCTGGCGGACGACGGCTCGGTCGCCGCCGACCTGCTCCGCCGCGGCGAGGAGGACCTGTTCTGGCTCGGCACCAACGAGGCGCTGGCCCAGGGCCGGGGTGAGGCTCTGCTGCTGCGCCGCTCGATCCGTGAGTTCTCCGACGAGGCGGTGGATCCCGAGGCGGTCCGCGCGTCGATCGCCGAGGCCCTCACCGCACCGGCGCCGCACCACACCCGCCCGGTCCGGTTCGTGTGGCTGCGCACCCCCGAGACGCGCAGGCGTCTGCTCGAGACGATGCAGCAGCGGTGGCGCGACGATCTTGCCGCCGACGGCATGAGCGACGAGCACATCGAGCGACGGGTTGCCCGCGGCAACATCCTGTTCGGCGCTCCGGAGGTCGTGATCCCGTTCTGCGTACCGGACGGCGCGCACCACTATCCGGACGAGCGTCGCACCCGCGCCGAGTCGACGATGTTCACCGTCGCGGTCGGTGCGGCCGTGCAGGGGCTGCTGGTGTCGTTGGCCGCCAAGGGGATCGGCAGCTGCTGGATCGGGTCGACGATCTTCGCCGCGGACACGGTGCGCGCCGTCCTCGGCCTGCCGGACGACTGGCAGCCGCTCGGCGCGATCGCCGTCGGGCATCCCGTCGAGGAGCTGACCCCGCGCAAGCCCCTCGCGCCCGGCGACGCATTGCTGGAGCTGTGACCGAAATGACGGCACAGTCGCTGCACGCGTCGGCGGTGGCCGCACTCGAGGACTGGGACACCGATTCCGGCGACGCCGAGTCGTTACGGCACACCATGCTTGCGTTCCTCGACTCGGCGCCGCTCGGTTGCCTGCGCGAGCACGTCCCCGGCCACATCACCGCGTCGTCGCTGGTGCTCAGCGAGGACCGGCGTCAGGTGCTGCTCACCCTGCATCCACGGGTCGGCCGCTGGATCCAGCTGGGCGGGCACTGCGAGCCGGGCGACGAGACGGTGGTCGACGCGGCCCTGCGCGAGGCCACGGAGGAGTCCGGGATCGCGGGCCTGCGGATCGATCCGTCGCTGCTGTCGGCGCACACCCACCCCATCACCTGCTCGCTCGGGGTGCCCACCCGGCACCTGGACCTGAGGTTCCTGGTGTGGGCCGAGGTGGGCGCCACGCCGGTGCGCAGTGACGAGTCGCAGGACCTGCGGTGGTGGCCGGTCGACGACCTGCCCGACGGCGCCGAGAAGGCGACGATCGACCACCTGGTCCGGCTGGCGAACCGGCGCTGAGCCCGTCCGCCGGCCGGCGGCGACGCTAGAGCAGCAGCGTCGCCGCGGTGGCGGCGACGACGTCGTCGACGCTGATGCCGGGCGCGGTCTCGACCAGGCGCAGGCCCTCGTCGGTGACGTCGAGGACGGCCATGTCGGTGATGATCCGCTGTACGCACGCCTTGCCGGTGAGCGGCAGGGCGCACTCGTCGAGGATCTTCGACTCGCCCTTCTTGGAGACGTGCTCCATCATCACGATGACGCGCTTGGCGCCGTGGACGAGGTCCATCGCGCCGCCCATGCCCTTGACCATGTGGCCGGGGATCATCCAGTTGGCGAGGTCACCCTTGGCACTGACCTGCATCGCGCCCAGCACCGCGACGTCCACCTGGCCGCCGCGGATCATGCCGAACGACTGCGACGAGTCGAAGTACGACGCACCCGGCAGGACGGTGACGGTCTCCTTGCCGGCATTGATCAGCTCGGGGTCGAGTTCGTCCTCGGTAGGGTACGGGCCCACACCCAGGACGCCGTTCTCCGAGTGCAGGACCACCGTGATGCCCTCGGGGATGTAGTTCGGCACCAGCGTCGGCATGCCGATGCCGAGGTTGACGTACTGCCCGTCGGAGAGTTCCTGTGCCACCCGCGCGGCCATCTGCTCGCGGGTCAGCTTCTGCACAATCGTCTGAGTCATGCTCGTACCGTTCGCTTCTCGATTCCGACAGTGACCTTGCCCACGGGCACGACGCGCTGCACGTGGATACCCGGGGTGTGGACCTGGTCGGGATCCAGCTCGCCCGGCTCGACGAGGTGCTCGACCTGCGCGATGGTGATCCGGCCCGACGCGGCGGCCGGGGGGTTGAAGTTGCGGGCGCTGCGGCGGAAGACGAGGTTGCCGTGGCGGTCACCCTTCCACGCGTGGACGAGGGCGTAGTCGGCGACGATGCCCCGCTCCATGACGTACGTCTGCCCGTCGAACTCGCGGGTCTCCTTGGCCGGGCTCGCGACGGCGATGCCACCGTTGCCGTCGTAGCGGCGGGGCAGGCCGCCGTCCGCGACCTGGGTGCCGACGCCGGCAGGGGTGAAGAACGCGGGGATGCCGGCGCCGCCGGCACGCAGCCGCTCGGCGAGGGTGCCCTGCGGCGTCAGCTCCACCTCGAGTTCACCGGAGAGGTACTGCCGGGCGAATTCCTTGTTGTCGCCCACGTACGAGCTGACGGTCCGGCGGATCCGGCCCTGCTCGAGCAGCACACCGAGGCCGAAGCCGTCGGTGCCGCAGTTGTTGCTCACCGTCTCGAGATCCGTCGCGCCCTGTTCCAGCAGCGCGTTGATGAGGATCTCCGGCACTCCTACCAGGCCGAACCCGCCGACCGCGATCGTCGCGCCGTCGGGCACGTCGGCGACGGCCTCGGCCGCCGTGGCAATGACTTTGTCCATCATGTGAGCCAGCATACGACGGTTCGTGCGTAATATGAACCCCCGTCCGCATTGCGAACAATTTGGGCGCGGGCCGTTGATCGCGCCCGCGGAACGCACTACGGTTGTTCGCATAACGTAACTTCGTCCACATTCCGAACAGGGAAGGCCGAACAAGACTCGGTACCCCTCACCCGGACCGTCCCCACACGAGGTCGTCACATGCTTCATCTGCCCCCGCAATACCGGCCGATCGGCGCCGACGTGAATGCGCCGCCGGACTTCGCCGACTACAAGACCACCGCGCTGCGCAGCCCCCGGCAGCCCCTCAAGCTGATCCCGCAGCGCCTCGGCGAGGTCACCGGACCCGTGTTCGGTGAGGACCGAGTCCAGCCCGGCGACGCCGACCTGACCATCGCCAACGGCGGCGAGGCCCAGGGGCAGCGCATCGTGGTGCACGGCCGGGTCCTCGACTCGGGCGGCAAGCCCGTCCCGAACACGCTGCTCGAGGTGTGGCAGGCGAACGCGGGCGGCCGGTACCGGCACATCGGCGACAACTGGCCCGCGCCGCTCGACCCGCACTTCGACGGCATCGGCCGGTGTGTCACCGACGCCGACGGTCACTACACGTTCACGACGGTCAAGCCGGGCGCGTACCCGTGGCGCAACCACGACAACGCGTGGCGCCCGTCGCACATCCACTTCTCGCTGTTCGGCCAGGCCTTCACGCAGCGCCTGGTGACGCAGATGTACTTCCCGGACGATCCGCTGTTCTTCCAGGACCCGATCTACAACGCGGTCCCCGCCGCCGCCCGGCACCGCATGGTCAGCGTCTTCGACTACGACGCGACCGTGGCCGACTGGGCCCTGGGCTTCCGTTTCGACATCGTCCTGCGCGGACGCGACGCCACCCCGTTCGAGGACGACGAGGATCACGATGACTGACACTTCCCCCAAGAACTCCGGTGCACCGACCTACGAGGTCACCCCGGGCGACTTCACCACCGCCGAGTTCGGCGTCACCCCGTCGCAGACGGTGGGCCCGTACTGGCACATCGGCCTGCCGTGGGCGGACGGCCCCGACGCCGCCCCCGAGGGCACCCCGGACCGGATCACGCTGCGCGTCACCGTCATCGACGGCGCCCGCACGCCGGTCGCGGACGCGATGATCGAGACGTGGCAGGCCGACGCGGCGGGCCGATTCGCCCACGCCGACGACCCGCGCGGCGCGGCCGAGCCGACCCCCGCCGGGTTCCGCGCCTTCGGGCGGGCCGGGGCGGACGAGACCGGCACCGCGGCGATCCACACCGTCAAGCCGGGTCCGCTGCCGGCCGAGAACGGCGCCGTCGAGGCCCCGCACGTCAACGTCGGCGTCTTCGCCCGCGGCATGCTCGACCGCCTGTACACCCGGCTGTACTTCCCGGAGGACACCGAGGCGCACGCCGTCGACCCCGTGCTGACGTCGCTGCCCGAGTCGCAGCGGCCGAAGCTGATCGCGAGCAAGACCGACGACGGCTACAGCCTCACCGTCTATGTTCAGGACAGCGATCCCGAGGGCGTCGAGACGCCGTTCTTCGAGCTGTGATCAGGAGCCTGGTGTGAGCAACGCCCGCGGTGCACTCTTCGATCCCGTCTTCGGTGGCGACGCCGTCGCCGCGGAGGTCTCGGACCAGGCCTGGGTGACTGCTCTGCTCGAGGTCGAGGCCGCCCTGTCCCGGGCCGCCTCGACCGTCGGGCTGGTGTCGGCCGCGCACGCGGCGACGGTCACCACCGTCGCCGCGGCGCTCGGCGCGCCCGCCGGGCTCGACATCGCGGACCTCGGCCGCAAGTCCGCCGCCGGCGGCAACCCGGTGATCCCACTGGTCCGCATCCTGCGCGCGGCCTGTGCCGCGGAGGGCGTCCCCGCCTCTGCCGTGCACGTCGGCGCCACCAGCCAGGACGTGATGGACTCGGCGCTGATGCTGCTCGCGCACAGGGCAGGTCACATCGTGCTCGCCGACCTGCGGGCGGCGGCGAACTCCGGCGCCGAACTCGCGCGGGCGCACCGCGCCACCCCGATGGTCGCGCGCACGCTCGGGCAGCAGGCGCTGCCCACCACCTTCGGTGCGCTCGCGGTGTCGTGGTTCACCGGCCTCGACGACGCGGCCACCCAACTCGAGCGGGCGCTCTGCGCGCTGCCCGGCCAGTTCGGTGGCGCGGCGGGCACTCTCGCCGCCGTCCACCCGCGCGGCCTCGAGATGGCCGACGCCCTCGCCGACGAACTCGGCCTGGCGCGGCAGGTGGCGCCGTGGCACACCACCCGCACGCCGGTCGCGGCCCTGGCGTCCGCACTCGGCATGGCCGCGGGCGCGGTCGCCAAGCCCGCCACCGACATCATCGCGATGGCCTCGACCGAGTTCGGCGAGGTCGCCGAGGACGCACCGGGCGGCTCGTCGGCCATGCCGCACAAGCAGAATCCGGTGGCGGCCATCACCGCACGTGCCGCCGCCCGCCGGGCGCCCGGCCTGGTCTCGACCGTCCTGTCGTCGATGGACCACGAGTTCGCCCGGGCCGCGGGCGCGTGGCACGCCGAGTGGGAGACGGTCACCGACCTGCTGCGCCTGGCGGGCGGGGCCGCACACCAGTTGGCGTCGAGCCTCGGCGGACTGCACGTCCACGCCGACGCGATGGCCCGCAACCTCGACATCACCGGCGGGCTCATCCTCGCCGAGCGGGTCACCGGAGCGCTGTCCGCGCACACCGACTCGGCGCGCGAGATCGTCACCGCCGCGGCGGCATCCGGGGTCCCCCTCGACCGCGCTCCCGAGATCACCGCGCACCTGTCCGCCGACGAACTGCGCGACCTGCTCGATCCCTCGAACTACCTCGGCCACGCCGTCGACCTCGTCGACCGTGCCCTTTCTGCCCGACCCACCCCAGCTTCCCGGCCCGCCCGAACCCCCGGAGGACCCGCATGACCGTGGACCTGCACTACGAACGCCACGGCGACCCGACCGCGCCGCCGGTGCTGCTGCTCGGCTCGCTCGGCTCGGACCTGCACATGTGGGATCCGCAGGTCCGCGCGCTGTCGAACCGCGCCCACGTGATCGCCGTCGACCACCGCGGCCACGGCGGCTCCCCCGTCCCCGCCGGCCCGTACACGATGGCCGACCTCGGCGGCGACGTCATCGCACTGCTCGACACGCTCGGCCTGGACGCGGCGCACCTCGTGGGCCTGTCCCTCGGCGGCGCCGTCGGACAGTGGCTGGCGGCGCACCACCCGCAGCGCGTGCACACCCTGACCGTGCTGTGCACGGCCGCGCAGTTCGCCCCGGCTCAGCCGTGGCTCGATCGCGCGGCCGCCGTCCGCGCCGACGGCGTCGCGTCCATCGCGGAGTCCGTCGTCGGCCGCTGGTTCACCCCCGAACTGGCGCAGCGTGATCCGGAACTGGTGGCCCGCCACGTCGCGATGGTCTCCGGCACTTCCGACGAGGGATACGCCGCGTGCTGCGAGGCCCTTTCCCAGTGGGACGGCCGCGCCGACCTGGCCCGCATCGCCGCGCCCACGCTGGTGATCGCGGCCGAGCAGGACGGCCCCACTCCCCCGTCCGCGCTGCGGGCCATCGCCGACGGCGTCGCCGGGGCGCAGTTCCACGTCCTGTCCCCCGGCGCGCACCTGGCGAATGTCGAGCAGGCCGGCGCGGTGACCCGCCTGATCGAGGCGCACATCGCGACGTCGACCCCGGTGGGTGTGGCCCGCCGCGCCGTCCACGACGTCGGGATGTCGGTGCGCCGTTCGGTTCTCGGCGATGCCCACGTGGACCGTGCGATCGGCTCCAGCACGGCGTTCACCGACCCGTTCCAGGACTTCATCACCCGCACCGCATGGGGTGACATCTGGGCCCGCGAGGGTCTCGACCACCCCACCCGCCGGCTGCTGACCCTCGCGATCCTCACCGCAGTCGGCAACGAGCACGAGCTCGACATGCACATCCGGGCGGCCCTGCGGGCGGGCATGGACCCCGAGCAGCTCGTGGAAGTATTCCTCCATACCGCGGTGTACGCGGGTGTGCCGAACAGCAACCGGGCGTTCGCGCTCGGGAAGCAGGCCCTCGCCGACCTGGCGGGGGCCACTGAGGGGAGTACCTGACAGTGAGCAACTCGAGCGAGACGACCGGGACCGAGCCGATCGGGGCGTCGCCCGACTACGTGCAGTCGCTCGCGCGAGGACTGTCCGTCATCAAGGCGTTCGACGCCGGCCACCCGCGGCGCACCCTCAGCGAGGTCGCCAAGCACACCGACCTGACGCGGGCGACCGCCCGCCGGTTCCTGCTGACGCTCGCCGAGCTCGGATACGTGCGCACCGACGGTTCGGTGTTCTGGCTGACGCCGCGGGTGCTCGAGCTCGGCTACAGCTTCCTGTCGAGCCTGTCGCTGCCCGAGATTGCCGGACCGCACCTCGAGGCGTTGTCCGAGCAGGTCCGCGAATCCACGTCGGTCTCGATCCTCGACCAGGACGACGTGGTGTACGTGGCCCGAGTCCCGGTGAGCCGCATCATGACCGTGTCCATCAACATCGGCACCCGTTTTCCCGCCTTCGCCACCTCGATGGGCCGCGTCCTGCTCGCGGGGCTGAACAAGCCCGAACTCGACGAGTACCTCGCGCGGGTGACGCTGACGCCCCTCACCGGCCGCACCATCGACACCCCGGACATGCTCCGCACCGAACTCGACCAGGTACGCGCGGACGGCTACTGCGTGGTGGACCAGGAACTCGAGGAGGGCCTGCGCTCGCTCGCCGCCCCCATTCGCGACCGCTCGGGCACAGTCGTTGCCTCCGTGAACATTTCGACGCAGGCGGCGCGGTACTCGATCGAGGACGTGTACAACACCCTCGTTCCCGCCGCCGTCGCAGCCGCGGAGGCCATCTCGGCCGATCTCGTCCGCACCCAGCATTGACCATCTCTGCAAGGAAGTAACCATGCCTGACGCAGTCATCTGCGAACCCCTCCGCACCCCCGTCGGCCGATTCGGCGGCGTGTTCCGCGACATCACCCCCGAGGACCTCGCGGCCACCGTGATCACCGAACTCGTCACCCGGACCGGCATTTCCGGCGCCGACATCGACGATGTGATCCTCGGCCAGGCCTCCCCCGGCGGTGAGGCGCCCGCGATCGGCCGGATCGCGGCTCTCAATGCCGGTCTCGGCGTGGACGTTCCGGGCCTGCAGGTGGACCGCCGCTGCGGCTCCGGGCTGCAGGCGATCATCCAGGCCGTGATGCAGGTGCAGTCCGGCGGCAGCGACCTCGTCCTCGCGGGCGGTGTCGAGTCGATGAGCCAGGCCGAGTTCTACGCCACCGGAATGCGTTACGGCGTCCGCGGCGAGTCGCTGGCCCTCAACGACCGGCTGGCCCGGGCCCGCGTCACCGCCGGCGGACGGAACTACCCGGTGCCCGGCGGCATGATCGAGACCGCCGAGAACCTGCGCGCCGAGTTCTCCATCAGCCGCGCGGACCAGGACGCGCTCTCCGTGGCGTCCCACCAGCGGGCCGTCGCGGCGCAGAACAGCGGCGTCTTCGCGCAGGAAATCGTCCCGGTCGCGGTGCCGCAGCGCAAGGGCGACGCCCTGATGGTCGACACCGACGAGCACCCCCGAGCCGACACCACCGTCGAGTCGCTCGCGAAGCTGCGCCCGATCCGCGGCAAGGTCGACCCCGACTCCACCGTCACCGCCGGCAACGCAAGCGGCCAGAACGACGGTGCCGCAATCGCAATCGTCACCACGCCGGAGAAGGCGAAGGCCCTCGGGCTGCGTCCGCTCGCCCGGCTCGCCAGCTGGGCCGTGGCCGGTGTGCCGCCGCGGACGATGGGCATCGGGCCGGTGCCGTCCACCGAGAGGGCGCTGAGCCGCCTGGGCCTGTCGCTGTCCGACATGGACGTCATCGAGCTCAACGAGGCATTCGCCGCGCAGGCCCTCGCCGTCCTGCGCACGTGGGACCTCGAGGCCGACGACCCGCGCCTGAACCCCAACGGCTCGGGCATCTCCCTCGGCCACCCGGTCGGCGCGACCGGCGCCCGCATCCTCGCGACGCTGCTGCGCGAGATGGACCGTCGTGAGGCTCGCTACGGCCTCGAGACCATGTGCATCGGCGGCGGTCAGGGGTTGGCGGCCGTCTTCGAACGCATCGGCTGACACCGCAGAGCGACACGCGAAATGGCCGGCCCCCTTGCGGGACCGGCCATTTCAGCGTTCCGGGACGAACCCGTCTGACCGCGGGTCAGCCCAGCGGGGTGCCCACGTAGTTCTCGGCGATCAGGGTGCGGCCGGCGACCGAGCGGGTCACCATGTCGAGCTCGGCGACCTGACGCTTGTGGTCGAAGCCGGACGCGTCGGGCAGGCGGTGCATCATCGACGACATCCACCAGGAGAAGTGCTGCGTGCGCCAGATTCGCGGCAGCACCGTCTCGGTGTAGGCGTCGAGCGGGCCACGGTTGCCGGTCTCGAAGAACTCGGCCATGCCCTTCGAGAGCACGTAGACGTCGGCCACGGCCAGGTTCAGGCCCTTGGCGCCGGTCGGCGGCACGGTGTGCGCCGCGTCGCCGGCGAGGAAGAGGTTGCCGTGCTGCATCGGCTCGCACACGAAGCTGCGGAACTGCAGGATCGACTTCTCGAAGATCTTGCCGTCCTTGATCTCCGCGCCCTCACCGTCGACCCGGGCGTGCAGCTCGGACCAGATGCGGTCGTCGGACCAGTTGTCCACCGAGTCGTCCGGATCGACCTGGAGGTAGTGCCGCTGGACCTGCGGGGTGCGGGTGCTGATCAGCGCGAAGCCACGCGGGTGGTTGGCGTAGATCAGTTCCTCGGACGACGGCGGCGCCTCGGCGAGGATGCCGAACCACGCGAACGGGTACTGACGGAAGTGGTCCTGGCGGATGGCCGGCTCGGGGATGAGCTTGCGGGTCTTGGTGCGCGAGCCGTCGCAGCCGCCGACCAGGGCGCAGGTGACGGTCTGCGGGTTGCCGTCCGTGTCGGTGTACGTGATGTGCGGCTGGTCGGAGGTGTGGTCGTGGACCTCGACGTCGGAGACGCCGAACCGGATGTCGCCACCGTCCGCGATGCGCTTGGCAATGAGGTCCTTGAGCACCTCGTGCTGCGGGTAGACCGTCACCGCGCGGCCGTCGGTGAGCTCGTCGAACGCGATGCGGTGCCCGCGGCCGCCGAACCGCAGCTCGATGCCGTGGTGCTCGAGCCCCTCGACCTTCAGCCGGTCGCCGAGGCCGGTCGCGGTCATGAGGTCGACGGTGTTCTGCTCGAGCACGCCCGCACGGATGGTGCCCTCCACCTCTTCCCGGGTGCGGGCCTCCAGCACGACGGATTCGATGCCGCGCAGGTGCAGCAGGTGGGACAGCATCAGTCCGGCCGGGCCGGCGCCGACGATGCCGACCTGGGTGCTCGGGTTGGTCATGGGTTACTCCTCGGTAGCTCGTGATCGCCACCACTGTTCCCGCGGCGGTTCCGGTGCGATACCGCGACTTTCACTCAGTGAAAGAATTCTCCGCCGTCGACCCTGAGACGTCCGTCACGCCATTCCGCGCGAGATTCCCCGCGCGGCGGCCCGCAGGGCGGGGATGAGCGGGGCCGGATCGTCGGCCGCCCGGACGACGACGGAGATCGACGCGACCACGGCGCCGTTGGCGCGCAGGATCGGCGCCGCGACCGCCAGCGTGCCGACGTTGAGGTGCTCACGGCACACGATGTAGCCGGCGCGCCGGATCTCGGCGAGCGTCGACCGCAGCCGGTGCTCGGTGGTGATGGTGTTCGGGGTGAACCGGGCCAGCCCGGCCCCGAGGACCTCGGCCAGCAGGTCGGCTCCCCCGTGCGCGAGCAGGACCAGCCCGCCGCTCGACGCGTGCAGGGGCAGCCGACCACCTGCGCGCCCCACCACAGTCACCGCCCCACGTGCGGAAAGTCGCTCGATGTACAGGGCCTCGAGCCCCTCGCGCACGATCAACTGGACGTTCTCGTGGGTAGCCTCGTAGAGGTCCTCGAGGTACGGCATCGCGACCTGTCGGAGCCCGTGCGCGCGGGGTGCCAGCGCCCCCAGCTCCCAGAGCCGCACGCCGATCTCGTAGCGCCCGTCCGCGTCGCGCTCGAGGGCGCCGTGGTCAACCAGTTGCCCGCACAACCGGTGCACCGTCGGCAACGGCAGACCGGTGCGCCGGCTCAGCTCTGACTGCGTCAGGCGCGGCCGCTCGACACTGAAGGAGTTCAGCACCAGGAAGGCCCGACCGAGCATGCTGCGGTCGACGGCGTTCACCTCACTCACGCATCCAGTGTGGCCGCCGCGTCGCCGCGATGACCTACCACCCCCGCGGTCCGCCCGCTTGACATTCGAATGTGATCCACCAAACAATGACGTTTGCCAAAAATGAACGGCAGTTCGCATTGCGAACGCCTGTGGATTCCGGAGAGTGAATGAGCACCATCGAACGACCGTTGACCCGCGGTTCGACCGCAATGTGGGTCGCACCGCTCTGCTGGATCGCCGTCCTCCTCGACGGCTTCGACCTGGTCGTGCTCGGCGCCGTCATCCCCTCGCTCCGCGAGTACGGGGACTGGAACCTGAGCACCGGCGCCATCACCGCCATCTCGACGTTCGGCCTCGTCGGCATGACCATCGGCGCACTGGTCATCGGCACCCTCACCGACGTCATCGGGCGGCGGCGGGCACTGATCTACGCCGTCGCGGCGTTCTCGGTCGTCACCCTGCTGTGCGCCGTCGCCCCGAACCCGTTCGTCTTCGGGCTGCTCCGCTTCATCGCGGGCATCGGCCTGGGCGGCGCGCTGCCCACCGCACTGGCCCTGGTCAACGAGTTCTCGAAGAAGCAGGGCGGCGGGTCGGCCTCGACCCTGCTGATGACCGGCTACCACGTCGGCGCCGTCGCGACGGCCGCACTGGCCCTCGTGATGATCGAACCCTTCGGCTGGCACTCGATGTTCGTCATCGGTGCGGCGCCCGCGATCGTGCTGATCCCGCTGATGATCCGGTACCTGCCGGAGTCGCCGTCCTTCCTGCTCTCCAAGGGCCGCCGCGACGAGGCCGAGGCCATCGCCGCGCAGTACGGCCTCACCCTCGAGCCGGCGCCGGCCGACGACGCAGCCGCCACCGTCACCAACCCGGTCAAGACGCTCTTCTCGCCGAAGTTCCTGCGCAACAGCATCGCCATCTGGGTCACCTCGTTCATGGGCCTGCTGCTGGTGTACGGCCTCAACACCTGGCTGCCGACGATCATGCGTGAGGCCGGCTACGAGCTCGGTGCGGCCCTGACGTTCCTGCTGATCCTCAACGCCGGCGCCATCGTCGGCCTGCTCGTCGCGGGCCGCGTCGCCGACAAGATCGGGCCCCGCACCGCCGCCATCGTGTGGTTCACCGGCGCGGCCATCTTCCTCGCGGCGCTCAGCATCGACGTCGCGGGCGGCATCTACGCGATGGTCTTCCTGGCCGGCTGCTTCGTCTTCAGCGCCCAGGTGCTCGTGTACGCCTTCACCAGCGCCAACCATCCCGCGGCCATCCGCGCGACCGCCCTGGGCTGGTCCGCGGGCGTCGGCCGGGTCGGCGCGATCTGCGGCCCCCTCCTCGGCGGCGCGCTGCTCGGCGCCGGCTACGCGGTGCCCTGGGGCTTCTACGCCTTCGCCCTGGTCGGCCTGATCGGCCTGATTGCGATCTCCTCGACCCGCAACCTCGGCACCGACTGACCAACCTGACGCGCAAGAGGGCCGACCGGGATTCCCGGTCCGCCGACCGACCCACGGCACCAGGAAGTCCTTGGTCCACGCGAGATCGGCGCGCCACCGCGACGCCTTGTCGGTGGGCAGGTCGGGCCCCAGCGAGTCCATCTCGATCCGGTGCGGGGCGCCGAGCGTCCCGAGTACCCGGATCGCCATGTTCTGGTGGCCGGCGGTGGACATGTGCAGGCGGTCCCAGTCCCACATCCGCAGGTCCTGGTACTCGTCGAAGCGCCAGAAGTCGACCAGCGTCGCGCCGTGCCGGTCCGCCACCTCACGCACCAGTTCGTTGTAGATCGCGGAGCGGCCCCGCAGCTTGCCGAACACCGCCGACCAGCCCGCGTCGAACGCGGTCCACATCAGCACCGTCGCGCCGGTCGCCGTCAGCTTGCCGATCGCCTCGTCGTACCGCGCGGCCAGTGCGTCGAGGTCGACCCTCGGCCGCATCAGGTCGTTGCCACCCGCGTAGATCGTGACGAGGTCGGGTTCCATCGCGATCGCGGCGTCGAGCTGTTCGTCGACGATGGGCCCGAGCAGCCGACCGCGGACGGCCAGGTTGGCGTAGCCGAAGTCGGCGTCGCGCCGGGCCAGCTCCTCCGCGACCCGGTCCGCCCAGCCGCGCAGGCCGTTCGGTCGCGTCGGGTCGGGGTCACCGACGCCCTCACTGAACGAGTCACCGAGTGCGACGTACCTGTGGAATACGGGTTCCTGCGACATCATGCCCCCCAGTATTTCAGTAGCAAAGCTAAGGAATCTGGAATCAGTGCCGAATCACACGTCGGTGCTGAAGCGGACGCCACCGTCGGGCAGGGCCACGCCGGGCCACACCCGGGCGCCGCGCAGCAGTTCGCAGCGCGCGCCGATGTCGGCGCCGTCGCCGATCACGGCATCGCGGACCAGTGCCCGCGGGCCGATCCGGGCACCGAACCCGACGATCGAGCGCTCCACCGTCGCGCCGGCCTCCACCACTGCGCCGTCGAACAGGATGGCGCCGTCGAGTCGCGCCCCGGCGCCGACCTCCGCGCCCCGGCCGACCACGGTCCCGCCGATCAGCACGGCCCCCGGCGCCACTCCGGCCCCGGGGTGCACCAGCGCCTCGCCGCGCGGGCCGGTCAGCGCCGGGGACGGCGCGATGCCGCGGACCAGGTCCGCCGAGCCGCGGACGAAGTCCTCCGGGGTCCCCATGTCACGCCAGTACGCGGCGTCCACATGGCCGAACACCCGCCGACCGTCGGCCAGCAGTCCGGGGAACACCTCGCGTTCCACCGACACCGGGCGACCCGCCGGGATCTTCTCGATGATCTCGCGCCGGAACACGTAGCAGCCGGCGTTGATCTGGTCGGTCGGCGGATCCTGCGTCTTCTCCAGGAAGTCGGTGACCCGGCCGTTCTCGTCGGTCGGCACGCAGCCGAAGGCACGGGGATCGCCCACCCGGACCAGGTGCATCGTCACGTCCGCGTCGGTGGCGGCGTGGGTGTCCAGCACCGCCCGCAGGTCGGTACCGCCGAGCACGTCGCCGTTGAACACGACCACGTTGTCGGCGCGCAGCTTCGGGAGCACGTTGCGGATGCCGCCGCCGGTGCCCAGCGGCTCGGTCTCGGTGACGTACTCGAGTTCGAGGCCCAGCTCGGAACCGTCGCCGAAGTGCTCCTCGAATACCTCCGCCTTGAACGACGTGCCGAGCACCACGTGGGTGATGCCCGCGGCCCGGATCCGGGCCAGCAGGTGCGTCAGGAAGGGCAGGCCCGCCGTCGGCAGCATCGGCTTCGGCGCCGACAGAGTCAGCGGCCGCAGCCGCGTGCCCTTGCCTCCGACCAGCACGACCGCGTCCACCGCGTCGTTTCGCACAATCTCGTTCCCCACGATGTCATTGCCCCCAAAGTCATCCGACACGGCCGGTTGTCTCCTCTTCGTTCGCACGATTGCGCACTGCCGACGCCACGGCGATCTTCGACCGCACCGCCAGACCGCCCTTGAGCACCCACCGCACCGGAGCCTGCCACCAGTGCGGATGCCGGTCCGCCTGGAACCGGTAGGCGCTCTGGTGGTGGGCCGGCAGCATCAGTTCGGGGTGGCGCCCGGCCGCGTGACCCTTGGTATGGGTGACCTCGGCGGACGGCACGAACACGTTGAGCCAGCCGGCCCGGCCCAGCCGGTCGCCGAGGTCCACGTCCTCCATGTACATGAAGTAGCGCGAGTCGAAGCCGTTGACGGCGTCGAACGCGGCGCGGCGCATCAGCAGGCAGGACCCGGACAGCCAGCCGACCGCACGCTCGGAGACCTGCTCGTTCTCCTGACGGTAGCGCTGCGTCCACGGGTTCGACGGCCACACCGTGCCGAGCACCGCGTGCCCGGCGCCGGACACCAGTCCGGGGACCTCGCGGGCGGACGGGTAGACGCTGCCGTCGGGCTCGAGCACCAGCGGCCCGAGCGCGCCCGCCCGCGGCCAGCGCTCGGCGGCGGCGAGCAGGGTGTCGATGGATCCGGCGCCCCAGCGGATGTCGGGGTTCGCGACGACGACGAACTCGCACGCGGGGTCCAGCTCGGCGACCGCGCGGTTGATCGCGCCGCCGTAGCCGATGTTCTCCCCCGTGCGCAGCAGGCGCACATTCTCGTTCGAGGCGGCGGCCGCCTCCGGCGCACCGTCCGTCGAACCGTTGTCGACCATGACGACCTGCGTCGTCAACCGGGTTGCGTCCTGGAGGCTGTCCAGGAACTCCTGGAGATGCCTGCCGGGCGAATAGGTAACCGTCACCACGGCCAGCTGCGAACTCACGCGGGCAACCTTAGTCGCAGACCGCGGGTACCTCCGCCAGGGCCGCCTCCAGTGCCGCGCGCCACGGCCGCAGCGGGGTCAGACCCGCCGCCGCCCACGCCGCCGGGGAGAGCACCGAGTAGGCCGGGCGAGGGGCCGGCCGCGGGAACTGTGCGGTGCCGCAGGGCCGTACCCGTTCCGGGTCCGCGCCCACGGCGGCGAACACCGCGCGGGCGAGGTCGAACCAGCTGGCCTGCCCGGAGTTGGTCGCATGCAGGACGCCCCCGACCGCGTCGCGGCCGGCCAGCTCGAGCAGTCCGGCCGCGAGGTCACCGGCGAAGGTCGGCGAGCCGACCTGGTCGTCCACCACGTCGACGTGGTCGCGCTCGCGTTGCAGCCGCAGCATCGTGGCCACGAAGTCGGATCCGGTCCCGGTGTACACCCAGGCGGTGCGGACCACCACCGCGGCCGGGTCCGCGGCCAGCACCGCCCGCTCCCCCGCCAGCTTGGTCCGCCCGTACACGGTCCGGGGCCCCGTCGGCGCGTCCGGCTCGTACGGGACGGTCGCGTCGCCGGCGAACACGTAGTCGGTCGAGACGTGGACCAGCCGGGCGCCGACGCGCGCGGTGGCCTCGGCAAGGGTGCGCGGCCCGTCGACGTTCACCCTGGTCGCGGCGGGCTCGTCGGACTCTGCGGCGTCGACCGCGGTGTACGCGGCGCAGTTGAGCACCACCGAACCGGGCCGAACAGCCGCGGCCACGGCGTCGGGGTCGGTGATGTCCAACTCGCCCGACCCCAGGCCGACGACGTCCAACCCGAGAGTGGCACCACGGCGGAGCAACTGGGTACCGAGCTGGCCACGGGCGCCGGTCACAAGGATCTTCGTCACATCGGAAAGTCTGGCACGCCGGTCCGAGGTCCGAGACCGGGGCCGTTTCGTCAGTAGCCTGAGACCGGGTCGAAGGGACACCGTATCGACAGGAGGACCCAATTCGTGCCGGACAGCAAGGTGCGCGGCGGCAGTACGCCGGGCCGAAGACCGCCCAGGGGTGATCGGTCGCGCCCGACCACCTCGGCGGGCGGGCTGACCGCCCACCCGGGACGACTGGCCCTTGCCATCGTGTCGGCGCTGGTCCTCGTGGTCACCGGGTTCGCCTGGCGCAGTGTCGACGCCCTCGAGGCCAACCTCGCCACCGCCCGACTCGGGCTCGGCGGCACCAAGGACGGCGCGCTGGACATCCTGATGGTCGGCACCGACAGCCGCACCGACGCGCACGGCAACCCCCTCTCGCAGGGCGAGCTCGACTCGCTGCGCGCGGGCGACGCCGAGGCCGACAACACCGACACCGTCGTGCTGATCCGGGTGCCCGTCGACGGCAGTTCCGCGACCGCCCTGTCGATTCCGCGCGACTCCTACGTGGACGTCCCGGGCATCGGCAACTCCAAGATCAACGCCGCGTTCGGCGCGACCAAGGCCACCGAACTCGACCGGCTGAAGGCGGAGGGCGAATCCGACTCCGAGGCCGAGCAGCAGGCCACCCAGGCCGGCCGCGAGGCCCTGATCAAGTCGGTCGCGAACCTGACCGGGGTGACCGTGGACCACTACGCGGAGGTCGGCCTGCTGGGATTCGTCCTGCTCACCGATGCCGTCGGCGGCGTCGACGTGTGCCTGAACAACCCGGTGGACGAGTGGATGTCCGGGGCCAAGTTCCCGGCGGGCGAGCAGACCCTCCGCGGCGCCGACGCGCTGTCCTTCGTCCGGCAGCGACACGACCTGCCCCGCGGCGATCTCGACCGCATCGTCCGCCAGCAGGTGTTCATGGCCTCGCTGGTGCACCAGGTGCTCTCGGCGAAGACGCTGAGCAACCCGAGCAAGCTGAGCCAGCTCAGTTCCGCGGTACAGCGCTCGGTGGTGATCGACGACGACTGGGACATCCTCGGTTTCGCCAAGCAACTGCAGGGCCTCGCCGGCGGTGAGGTCAAGTTCGAGACGATCCCGGTCGTCGACATCAACGCGACCACCGACTACGGCGAGTCCATCGTGCAGGTCGATCCCAAGGCGGTCCGCAAGTACGTGGCCTCGCTCGCGGGCCAGGGCGAGGACACCGACTCCGACGCGGAGTCGACGCCGTCGGTGGACCCCTCGACCGTGACGGTGGACGTCGCCAACGACAGCGGAATCGGCGGGCTGGCGACACGGGTCGCGGAGGCGTTGTCCGCGAAGGGCTTCCTCGAGGGCGCGGTCGGCAACAACACCGGCACGTCGGTGAGCACCAGCCGGGTCCTGGCCGCCGACTCCGACTCGGACGGCGCGAAGTCGGTCGCCGCGGCGCTCGGCGGGCTGCAGGTGGTCGGCGACCCGTCGCTGCCGGCGGACACCGTGCGGGTGGTGCTCGCCACCGACTACTCGGGTCCCGGTTCCGCCTCGGCCACGACGTCCGGTTCCGCCGAACCCACCTCCGACATCGTCGCGAAGGGCACCAACACCACCCCGGTCACCCCGGGGCCGGCCATCGATGCCGGCCGCAAGGGACCCCAGTGCGTGAACTGATGCGATGTGTGAACTGATGGCCGTTCGACTGGTGCAGTGCGCCAACTAGAGAAAGCGGATTCGTGAGCGAGACCAACCTGACCGCGGCCCTGCTCGACCCGATCCTGCAGCGGGACCCGGCGCGGCCGCGCGTCACCTACTACGACGACGCCAGCGGCGAGCGCATCGAGCTGTCCGCGCTCACCCTCGCGAACTGGGCGGCCAAGACCGCGAACCTGCTGCGCGACGAGTTCGGTCTGCTGCCGGGGGCCCGGGTGAGCGTGCTGCTCCCCGCGCACTGGCAGTCCGCCGCCGTCCTGCTCGGGTGCTGGTGGACGGGTGCGGAGGTGCTGCTGACCGCCGCCGACGACGCGGACCTGGCACTGGTCACCGCCGAGGGACTGGACGAGGTCGCGGACCTGGCGGAGGTGGCCGTGCTGTCCCTCGACGCGTTCGGCCGCCCCGCCGAGAACCTGCCGGTGGGCGTGACCGACTATGCGACCTCGGTGCGGGTGCACGGCGACCAGTTCCGCCCCGATGCGGCTTCGGCCGGCGCCCCGGCGCTGGACGGCCGGACCGTCACCGAGGTCCTGGCGGACGCTCGCGAATCCGCTGCGGCGCAAGGCTTCTCCGCCGACGACCGGGTGCTGTCGACCGCCGGGTGGTCGACCACCCGCGAGCTGACCGACGGACTGCTGGCCGTGCTGGCAGCCGGGGCCTCGCTGGTGCAGGTATCGAACCCGGACCAGGAGAGGTCCGAGCGTCGCGTCGCGAGTGAGAAGGTGACCCGGGTGCGGGCAGGCTAGCCGCTCAGGCCACCCAGGCTGCCGAGGCCGCCCATGCCCAAGCCGCCGCCCAGGCCGCCGCCGTTGCCACCGCCGCCGTTGCCACCGCCGTTGCCACCGTTCATGCCTGTCAGCAGATTGCTGATCAACCCGATCATGGCCAGCAGTACATTTTCGCTGATCGATCCCATCGTGCCCTCAACTCCTTGCGTTACCGGAAACGGTCACACCGCACCGCCGTGACAGTACGCTGTCCTCCGCGCCGCGCCCCGATCGCCGCACTGCTCCCATTGAACGCCTCACCCGGGGCATTGACCAGAGTCGCGCGGCATCTGGCACCGGGTGCACGACGGAACACCGCGCCGCGCCGAGACCCGGCGCGGCGCGGTGGCTCAGGCGGCCAGGGCCTGAACCGGCGACACCTGTGCCGCGGCCCTGGCCGGCAGCAACGCCGCGGCCACCCCCGCGACCCCGCCGACCAACACGATCACCACCAGCGTCAGCCAGGCCGAGGACGGCAGCACGACGTCCTCGGCACCGAACACCGATGCCGTGCCCGCCACACCCAGCACCAGGCCCAGCAGGACCCCGAGCGCCGAGGCGACCACCGCCACCAGCACGGCCTCGTACACCAGCAGCGTCCGCAGGCCCGCCCGGCTCACCCCGACCGCCCGCAGCAGTCCGGACTCACGCCGCCGCTCGAGCACCGACAGCGCCATCGTGTTGCCGACCCCGATCAGCGCGATCAGGATCGCCACCGACAGCAGTCCCACGACGATCAGCAGCAGCGTGTCGAGCACCGAGGCGAGCGCGGCGCGCATGGCCACCGCGCCGCCGACCTCCGCGGTCGGGTCGAGTTGCCCTGCCGCGTCGGTGATCTCGGACTGGACCGCGTTGACCTGTTCGTCGGTCAAGCCGTCGGCGAGCCGGATCCACAATGACTCGGTGACCGGGGCGGGGGTCATCGCCAGCACCTCCGACCGTCCGACCAGCGCGGGTTGTCCGTCCGGTCCGGCGACCACCGTCAACGCCCGTGTGACCCCGTCGTGGCGGAGTTCGAGCCACTGTCCCACGGCGACGCCGAGGGCGTCGATCTGCTCGGGCGAGAGCGAGATCTCCCCGGGCTGCGGCAGTGCGAGCGGGATCCGCAGTGCCGCGCGGGTCGCGTCCGGGTCCACGCCGGAGAGGGTCACCCGTTGGCCGTTCGGGGCCGTCGCCTCGGCGCGCAGCAACGGCGCCACGGCCGTCACCCGGTCGAGTGCGCCGACCTGGCGCTCGAGGTCGAGGGGTATGCCCTGCGGCGCGGCGCTGACAACGGTCACGTCGACGGGGAACTGCTCGTCGAGTGCCTTCGGCGCGCTGGCCCCGACCGCCGCGATGCCGACCACCATGGTCGCGGTGACCGTGACGCCGACCAGCAGCGCGGTCGCGGTCGCGGTGGTGCGGCGCGGGTTTCGCAGCGCGTTCCCCACCGCCAGCTCCCCCAGCGGTCCGGCCAGCCGGGCCGGGGCCCGCCCGAGCGCGGCCACCGCGGCGGGAATGACGGTGCGGCCCAACAGGACCACGCCGAGGAAGAGCAGGATGCCGCCGCCGCACGCGACGGTCACCTGTTCGGCGCGAACGCCCGCGGCCAGCACCACCACGCCCACGAGCAGCCCGGCGCCGCCACCGACGTTGCGGGCCAACGAGGACGAGGCCGGTTCGGGCTTCGCCTCGACGGGGGCCAGGGCGGCGAGGGGCGCCACCCGCGTCGCCGCCCGCGCGGGCGCCATGGCTGCCAGGTAGGTCACCACGAGCCCGACCGCCAGGCCGGCCCCCACCGCCGCCGGCGAGACACCGAGGGTGTCGAGCGGGACCGGGGCGTCCAGGGCCCCGGCCACCCGGGTGACGGCCCAGGCCAGCCCGACCCCGGCGAGTACCCCGGCGACGGAGGCCACCAGCCCGACGGCCAGCGCCTCGATCCGCACACCGCGCCGCACCTGGGCGCCGGTCGCCCCGATGCAGCGCAGCAGCGCCATCTCCCGGGTCCGCGCGGCCACGAGCACCGCGAATGTGTTGGCGATGACCAGCCCCGACACCACCACCGCGATCGCCGCGAAGGCCAACAGCACGTTGCGGATCACGTCGGCGCCGCCGAGGTACTCGGCCGAGGCCGCCTCCGCCTGCTCGGCTCCGGTCCGCACGGTGGCGTCCGGCCCGAGGGCGCCGGCCACCGCCGCGGCGAGTGCCGACTGATCTCCGTCGACGCCGGCCACCCGGATCTCGTGGTGTGCCCCGCCCGCGGTCCAGGTCGCGAGCTGGTCCGCGGTGGCGAACAGCGAGACCCCGCCCATCCGCCGGGCGCTCCCGGACAGGTCGACCTCCCCCACCACGACGGCCTCGCCCGAGACCTCTCCGGTGTCGGCCGAGAGCGCGGTCACCGCAACCCGGCTGCCGAGCGGGAGCCCGGAGCCGGAGCCGACGGCCACCTCGCCGGGTGCGTCGGGGAAACGCCCGTCCGACAGGCGCTGCCAGCGCAGGTCCTCGTCGACCGCAAGCGAGGTGGCGGTCCCGAACAGCTTCCCGTGTTCCGCCGCGGACACCCGCACCGCGGTCTCGGTGTCAGTGGTCACCGCCCGCACCCCGGCCACCTCGCCGACGGCCAGGGCGGCGCGGCGGGCCTGCTCGGCGTCGCCCGCGTCTGCCACCACCACGTCGGTGTTCCGGTACTGCCCGGCAAGGGAATTCGTGATGCTCGCCTGCGTGGTGGCGCCGAGCACCAGCGTCGCCACCACAAACGCGACGGCGATCAGGACCGCGAGGACGGAGGCCAGGTAGCGGCCCGCGTGGGCGCGGGCCTGCGCGAGGGTGAGGCTCAGCATGTGCGCGCCCCGAGCTCACGCATCGTCTCGATCACCGAATCCGTCGTGGGACTGTCGATCTCGCCGGCGATGTGGCCGTCGGCGAGCAGCACCACCCGGTCCGCATAGGAGGCGGCGACCGGGTCGTGGGTGACCATCACCACGGTCTGACCGACCTCGCGCACGCTCGCCCGGAGCAGGCCGAGCACCTCGGCACCCGAATGGGAGTCGAGGTTCCCGGTGGGCTCGTCGGCGAAGATCACGTCGGGCCGGGGCAGCAGGGCCCGCGCGACCGCGACGCGCTGCTGCTGGCCGCCGGACAGCTCGTGCGGCAGGTGGCCGAGCCGGTGCCGAAGGCCGAGTCGGGTGACCACCTGCGCCATCCAGTCGGGGTCGGGGCGCATCCCGGCCAGCCGCATCGGCAGCAGCATGTTCTCCTCCGCGGTGATCACCGGCAGCAGGTTGAACGCCTGGAACACGAATCCGATGCGGTCACGGCGCAACTCGGTCAGCGCGCGGTCGCCGAGCCCGGTCAGGTCGGTCTCCCCCAGGTAGACCCGGCCACCGGAGGCCTCGTCGAGGCCCGCGAGGCAGTGCATGAGGGTCGACTTCCCCGATCCGGACGGTCCCATGATCGCGGTGAACTCCCCGCGGCGGAAGTCCACGTCCACCGCGTCCAGCGCACGAACCGCGGCCTCGCCCTCCCCGTACAGCTTCGTCAGTGCGACCGCGCGGGCCGCCGGAATGTCCAGTGTCGTCATGAAATCGACGCTACGAGCGCGGACCGGTCGGGCGCATCGGCGCGCGGTGGGATCCAGGGCGCGGGAGCATCGGCGTGCGGGGGGACCCACCGGGCGGCCCCGTCATACCTGGGTAGGACGTCAGCCGCGGAGCAGGTCCTCCGGCCGCACCAGCCCCGCCTGGTAGGCGAACACCACCGCCTGGACCCGGTCTCGCGAACCGGTCTTCGAGAGAACCCGTCCCACATGGGTTTTCACCGTCGCCTCGGAGACGAAGAACTTCGCCGCGATCTCGCCGTTCGACAGTCCGTGCGCCATCGCCTCGAGCACCTCCACCTCCCGCTTCGTCAGCGCCTCCGGCAGCTGCGGGCGGGCCACGGGGGTCGCCCCGGCCAGTATCGGGCCGACGTGCTGGAGCAGCCTGCGGGTCGACCGGGCGGCGATCACCGCGTCGCCCCGGTACACGGTCCGCACCGCGTCGAGCAGCTCCTCGGGCTGGGCGTCCTTGAGCAGGAACCCACTGGCCCCCGCGGAGATGGCCGCGAGCACGTACTCGTCGTTGTCGAAGGTGGTGAGCACCACCACCTTCGGGGACAGCTCCAGCGCCGCGAGCCTGCGGGTGGCCTCGATGCCGTCCATGTTCGGCATCTGCACGTCCATCAGCACCACGTCCACGGGCACCCGGGTCAGCTCGCGCAATGCCTGCTCGCCGTCGGCGGCCTCGACGACCACGCTCATGTCCGGCTGGGAGTCGATCACCATCCGGAAGCCGGCCCGCACCAACTGCTGGTCGTCGACCAGTCCGACCCGGATCGGCCCGGATTCCGTCATGTCATGTTCCTCTCGTAGGGCAGTTCGACCTGGACCCGGTAGCCGCCGCCGGCCTGCGGACCCGCCTCGAACCGGCCCCGGTGCAGTTCGACCCGCTCCCGCATCCCGATCACGCCCTGCCCGCCGGCGCTCGGCGCGACCAGGGCGGCGGCGCCGCCCCGGCCGTCGTCGCTGACGGTCAGCTCGAGCGCCCGCTCACCCCACCGCTGGTCGACCGTCACCTGCGCGTCGGGTCCGGCGTGCTTGAGCACGTTGGTCAGTGACTCCTGCACGATCCGGTACGCGGTCAGTTCCGCCCCGGTGGACAGCTCGTGGGCCTCGCCCTCGACCCGGTGCGCCACCGCGAGGCCGCCGCGACGCATCTCCGTGATCAGGTCGTCGATGTCGGAAACCCGTGGCGTGGAGCTGTACTCACGGGGGTGGTCCGAACGCAGCACCGACAGCAGGGCACGCATGTCGGTCAGCGCCTGCCGCCCGGTCTGTGCGATCGTCTCGAGCGCGGCGACCGCCGCCTCGGGGTCGGCCCTGGCGCTGTAGCGCCCGCCGTCGGCCTGCGCGATCACCACGGTGAGCGAGTGCGCGACGATGTCGTGCATCTCCCGGGCGATCCGGGTCCGCTCGTTGATCGCGGCGATCTCCGCCTCCTGCGCGCGCTCGAGCTCGAGCAGCCGGGCCCGTTCGGTGAGGCCCTCCAACTCCTGGTTGCGCACCCGGCGCAGGTCCCCGAAGGCCCACACCGCGACGACGTACACGATCAGGAAGGCAATGATGAAGGCGTGGGCCTGCCAGGTGGATTCCTCGCCGCCGAAGAACCTCAGGCCCGCCGCCACCACACCCAGCACGGCCGCGGCCAGGCCCCACCCGACCGCCCACCTCGGCCCGTACGCCGCGAGCGCGTACAGGGCGATGGGGACACAGATGCCCGGCAGCGCGAGATTCGTCTGGGTCCCCGCGGCGAGGTAGATCACCGAGGACAGCGCGACCGCGAACCCGGTCACCGCCGGGCGGGTACGACGCCAGGCCAGCGGGACGGTCAGGCCGAGCGCGATCGCCACGTCGAGCGGTCCGGTGCCGACCGAGACGGCCACGCCGAGCAACGCCAACGCGGCCGCGAGAGCCCTGTCGATCCCCACTGCATGCGCGGCACTCCAGCGGTACCAGCGCTCGCCCAGCGGGAATCGGACCATGTCGCCAGCGTAGCCACCGGACGGCGCCGCACCGCACCGCGGCCACGGCCGACCCCACAAACGCCAGTTCCCCGATGTCACATCGGGTGCCCCGGGGGGGAACCGATGTGACATCGGGGAACGTGGGGTGGTGGGCCGCAGGGCCTACCGAGGGGCTGTGCGGTCAGCTCACTTGAGCAGCGCGCGGGACATCACGACCCGCTGAATCTGGTTGGTGCCCTCGTAGATCTGGGTGATCTTGGCGTCGCGCATCATCCGCTCGACCGGGAAGTCGGTGGTGTATCCGGCGCCGCCGAACAGCTGCACTGCGTCGGTGGTGACCTCCATCGCGACGTCCGACGCGAAGCACTTCGCGGCGGCCGAGATGAAGCCGAGGTTCTTCTCGCCACGCTCGGCGCGGGCCGCCGAGGTGTAGACCATCAGGCGTGCGGCCTCGACCTTCATCGCCATGTCGGCGAGCATGAACTGCACGGCCTGGTTGTCGGCGATGGCGCGGCCGAACTGCTTGCGGTCCTTGGTGTAGGCCAACGCGGCGTCGAGCGCACCCTGGGCCAGGCCGACGGCCTGCGCACCGATGGTCGGGCGGGTGTGGTCGAGCGTCTGCAGCGCGGTCTTGAAGCCGGTGCCGGGCTCGCCGATGATGCGGTCGCCCGGGATGCGGCAGTTCTCGAAGTACAGCTCTGCGGTCGGCGAACCCTTGATGCCGAGCTTGTGCTCGAGCGCGCCGACGGTGAAGCCCTCGTCATCCTTGTGCACCATGAACGAGCTGATGCCGTTGGCGCCCTTGTCCGCGTCGGTCACGGCCATCACGGTGTACCAGGCGGACTGGCCGCCGTTGGTGATCCAGCACTTGGAGCCGTTGAGGATCCAGTCGTCGCCGTCCGCCTTGGCGCGGGTGCGCATCGCGGCGGCGTCGGAGCCGGCCTCACGCTCGGACAGCGCGTAGGAGGCCATCGCGTCGCCGGCGGCGATCGACGGGAGCACCTGCGCCTTGAGCTCCTCGGAGCCGTTCAGGATCAGGCCCATGGTGCCGAGCTTGTTCACGGCGGGGATCAGCGACGACGAGCCGCAGACGCGGGCGACCTCTTCGATGACGATGCAGGTGGCGACCGAGTCGGCACCCTGTCCGCCGAACTCCTCCGGCACGTGCACGGCGTTGAAGCCGGAGTTGACGAGGGCGATCCGCGCCTCCTCGGGGAAGCGGGCCTTCTCGTCGACCTCCTTGGCGTACGGCGCGATCTCCTTCTCCGAAAGCGCGCGGATCGCCGCCCGGAGCTCGTCGTGCTCTTCGGCGAGCTTGAACAGGTCGAAGTCCGGGTTTCCAGCCATCTGCAGCTCCTCTGGGAGAAAGTGGTGATCCGCCGCGACCGAAGTCCGACGCGGCACTCAGTGCCAAACTGAGCCCACTATACCCCAACCACCGGCAAGTTCCTGGCGCACTACGTGCCGCGGTGCGGCACCGAGTGCCAGACCCTGCGAAGGATTGGCGCCGCCTTCACTCCGGCCCCGCGGTCAGCGCCCCGAACCCAGCCGCTCCTGCAGCAGGTCCGCCACCCGGTTCGGCGCGGTCCCGCGCGGGAAGACCGCAACCACCATCTCGTCGGCGAACCCGTCCGCTCCCGCGGCCCGGTGGACCCGCGTCCGGATCTCGGCCAGCGCGGCGCGCAATTCGCCCGAGGTGGCGCGCACCCCGTCGCGCACCATCCGGCGCAGCAGGTAGTTGTGGGTGGCGGTCACCGAGGCCGCGAACTGCACCAGCTCGAGGTCCGCCTCGTCGGGCAACTCACGACGCAGGTACTCCACGAACAGCCGCTCGTAGCGGTAGCCCGTCACGATCTCCCGGTCCCGCAACGCCGGCACGCCCTGGACCACCGCGTAGCGCCGTTCGGCCACGTCCCGCCAGTGCGAGAAGCGCTCGAACACCAGCATGGCGGCGTCACACACGGCCTTCCACGGGTCGTCGTGGTCGGTGTCCAGGTACTCGGCGGCCTGGGTCAGCAGCGTCTCGTGGTCGGCGAAGACCACGTCCTCCTTCGCCCGGAACTGCCGGAAGAAGGTGCGCCGCGAGATGCCCGCCGCCTCCGCGATCTCGTCGACGGTGGTGGCCTCGTAGCCCTTCTCGGCAAACAGCCGCAGTGCCTCCGCCACCACTGTGAGCCGAAACTGTGCGGGATCGTCGCTGGGCATGCGGACCAGCGTAGGCCCTGCGGGCCTGTGCGCCTTTCCGTAGCGGGAGCAACCAGAAAGGCGCACAGGCGTCGGAGCCGCCTAGGGGGCGACCGACGACCAGTCGGCGAACCCGGTGGGATCGTGCCTGCCGAGGCTCGCGTGCTCGAACAGGCCGGCGCCGGGCTCACCGTTGCAGGTGGCGCTGGCGGAGAAGTCGCTGACGCCGAAGGGAATACGGCCCGCGATCGCCGGGTCGGTGAGGTCGTAGACCGCGCGTTCGACCCACTTGCGGCCGCGCCACTGGCCGTGCGTCCACTCGGGATCGCCGCCGTAGCCCGCGCCGACGTGCAGCGCGATCCCGGTTCGCGGGGTCACCTCGATCGTCACCGGGCTGCCGTCGGCCGCGGTCAGGTGCAGGGTGGCCGCCCGGGCCCGCCGGGTGCCGGAGACGTAGTCGAACTCGACCCGCGGCCAGCCGAGCTGCTCGATCCGGCCGTCGTTCCAGACCCGGGTCGCGTCGTTGAGGGTGCGGAACCCGTCCGGGCTCTCCTGGACGATCACGATCACCGAGAACTCCTCGAACCGCAGCGGCACGTACAGCCACCAGAAGCCCTCGGACGGGTTGTCGACGAGCCGGCCCGCCGGGTCGCCGTCGCCGACCGGGCGGATCCCCCACGAGCGGTCGCGGGTGCCCATCCACCGGTCCGGATCGACGACGACGTCCTCGCCGTCGACCGACAGCACGCCCGACCAGGTGCCGGTCTGGGCGAACCGGCTCGAATCCAGCTGCGGCCGCAGCCCGTTCATGAGCAGGTGCGGCTGCTCCTGCACCGCGGGGCAGGAGCCCTCCCAGGTGAGGTCGAATCCGAGGCCGCCGGCGTCGTCGCCCTCGCAGACCACCCGCAGCCGCCGTAGCGGCTCGAGCACCTCGATGCGGAAGCCGCCGACCGCCAGGTCCAGCGAACGCTCCTCGAGCGCGTCGGAGAACCGCACGGCCCACTGCCGATCGCCCTTGCGGACGGTCGCGAACGCGTCGGTGACACCCAGGTTCGGGTACGCCCCGAAGCCGGTCACCAGGAAAAGGTCGCCCTCGGTGTCGAGGGCGTTGAAGTACGAACGGTCGTAGAAGTTCTTGTCGCTGGTGGCGACCCGCGCCATCGACAGCGGGGTCTGGTGGATCGGGTACTCGTCAAGCGGCGCAGGCATGTCGACTCTCCCAGGTTGGAATTCGTTGCAACGATGAACGTAAATCCGAACGTCGCAGAATCTAACCCGGCAGACCCACCCGGATGCGCGAAACGGGCAACTGCCCGCCCGCGCGTCTCGGTCAGCCCAGCAGCTTGGCGCGCAGCGCCGCGTCCTTCTCCAGCACCATCGACTCGAGACCGGCCTGGAACTTCTCCATCGCCGCCCGCAGCGCCGGGTCCGACGCCCCGAGGATCCGCGCCGCCAGCAGGCCCGCGTTGCGCGCGCCGCCGATGGACACGGTCGCGACCGGAACCCCGGCCGGCATCTGCACGATCGACAGGAGCGAGTCCATCCCGTCGAGGTACTTCAGCGGCACCGGCACGCCGATCACCGGCAGCGCGGTCGCCGACGCGACCATGCCGGGCAGGTGCGCGGCCCCGCCGGCGCCCGCGATGATCACCTTCAGCCCGCGATCGGCCGCCTCGCGGGCGTAGTCCAGCATCCGCTGCGGGGTGCGGTGCGCGGAGACCACGCCGACCTCGAACCGGATCCCGAACTCCGCCAACGCTTCCGCCGCGGCCTCCATCGTCGGCCAGTCGGAGTCGCTGCCCATGATCAGGCCGACCTGAGGCCCGTTCGAATCACTCACCGTGTCACTCCCCGTCAATTCGCTCGGCTGGTTCAATTCCCCGTCGCTTCGCTCGGCTGGTTCAATTCCCCGTCGCTTCGCTCGGCTGGTTCAATTCCCCGTCGCTTCGCTCGGCTGGTTCAATTCCCCGTCGCTTCGCTCGCCCCGCCATGCACGTCCCAACCGTCGGTCCACTCCCCGTGCGAGAGCCAGTGCGCCGCACGCTCGGCGCGCTCGCGCACCTGCGCCACGTACGCCGCGTCGTCGATCGAACCGCCGGCCGCCCCGACCACGTTCACGTGCCCGATCTTGCGGTCCTTGCGCTCGCCCTTGCCGTACAGGTGCACCTTCGCGTCCGGCATCCGGGCGAACAGGTGGTGCAGACGCTCGTCCATGCTCATCGCCGGCGCCTCGGGCGCCCCGAGCACGTTCGCCATCACCGTCACCGGTGCGATCGGCGAGGTGTCGCCCAACGGGTAGTCGAGCACCGCCCGCAGGTGCTGCTCGAACTGCGAGGTCCGCGCGCCGTCCTGCGTCCAGTGTCCGGAGTTGTGCGGTCGCATGGCCAACTCGTTGACCACCAGCCGGCCGTCCGTGGTCTCGAAGAGCTCCACCGCCATCGCCCCGACCGCGCCGAGCTCGGCCGAGATCCGCAACGCCAACTGCTCGGCCTCGGTCGCGAGCGCCGCGGGCAGGTCGGCCGCGGGCGCGATCACCACGGCACACTGCCCGTCCCGCTGCACGGTCTCCACCACCGGCCAGGTGGCACCCTGGCCGTACGGCGAGCGCGCGACCATGGCGGACAGCTCGCGACGCATCGAGACCTTCTGCTCGACCATCAACCGCACGCCCTTGTCGAGCTGCTCGGTGACGATCGCCTCGGCCGACTCGGCGTCGGTCGGCATCCACACGCCCCGGCCGTCGTAGCCACCGCGGACCGCCTTGACGACGATCTGCCAGCCGTGCTCGTTGCCGAAGCGCTCCACGTCCCCGGCCCAGGTCACCTCGGCGAAGGCCGGCACCGGCACACCCAGCTCGGCGAGCCGCCTGCGCATCGCCAGCTTGTCCTGCGCGAAGACCAGCGCGTGCGGCGGCGGCTGCACGTTGACACCCTCGGCGACCAGCACCTCGAGGTGTTCGGTGGGCACGTGCTCGTGGTCGAAGGTGAGCGCGTTCGAGCCGACCGCGACCCGGCGCAGCGCGTCCAGGTCGGTGTGGCTGCCGAGCACCACGTCGGAGCTGACCTGCGCGGCCGGCTCGTCCGGTCCGCCGGAGAGCACCCGCAGGCACTGGCCCAGCTCGATCGCGGCCTGGTGCGTCATCCTCGCCAGCTGCCCGCCACCGATCATCGCGACCACCGGCATGCCGGTGCTCGGGCCTCGTGGGCTGGTGGGGCGGGGCTGGGATCCGGGTTCAACGCTCACGACTGACCATGGTGTCATGCCCGGTTCGCCGTGGGTACGTCGAGGTCGACGGCACCCATCCGAAGGCGACGGAAGCACCACCCATCCTGATAGACGCCTGAGATCGGAGTGTCCGTCGCACGTCACACCGGGCTCTTTCGTAGACTCAACCGTTGTGTCATTTATCGATCAAGTCGTGAGCCGCCTCCCCCAACCCCTGCGGGGGCTGGTGTTGCAGCATCACGAACTGGTCAAGTTCGCCCTCGTCGGCGGCACCACGATGATCTTCGACCTCGCGATCTTCTACTCGCTGAGCCTGACGATCCTCGAAGAGAAGCCCGTCGTCGCCAAGATCATCTCCGGCGTGATGGCGACGATCCTGAGCTACATCCTCAACCGTGAGTGGGCGTTCAAGCACCGCGGCGGACGCGAGCGCCACCACGAGGCTCTGCTGTTCTTCACCATCAGCGCCGTCGGCGTGGGCCTGGCAGCCGCCCCGCTGTGGATCGCGAACAACGTCTTCGACATCCGCGGCACGCAGGACGTCACCACCGTGGTGATCGTCGACTTCGTGCTCAACTACATCATCGGCAACCTGCTGCAGATGGTCTTCCGGTTCTGGGCGCTGCGCCGCTTCGCGTTCCCCGAGGAGAACGGACGCGTCGAGCCCGACGGCACCATCGCGTTCGACGCGACCCCGGACCAGCTCGCCGAGGAAGAACTCGACCACAGCTGAGGGCTATCGCGGTTCGACCGGCGCGACGGGATCCTCACCGCGGGCGGTCGGCACGAACACCGCGAACAGCGCCGGTCGACGGCTCTGCAGTGCGAGGCGTCCGCCGTCGGCCTCGACCAGCGCCCGCGCCAGTGCCAGGCCCACCCCGGTCGACCCCGCCCCGGAGAACCCGCGTTCGAAGATGTGCGGGGCCAGCGCGTCACTGACGCCCATGCCCTCGTCCGACACCTCCACGCACACCATCGCGTCGCGGCGAGGCTCGACTCCCGGCACAATCCGCACCAGCACCGTGCAGGTGCCCGCGCCGTGCCGCAACGCGTTGTCGACCAGGACCGACACCGACTCCCGCAGTCGCGGCGCCGTCGCCGACGCCCACAGGTCCGGCGACCCGCGCAGCACCAGCGACCGTCCGGCCTGCTCGAACTGCGGCTGCCACTCCGCGACCACCGTCCTCAGCTCCGCCAGCACCGGCACCCGGCGGTGCCCGCCGCCGAGATCCCGGGACGAGCGCACCAGGTCGTCGATCGCCTGCGTGAGCCGATCCACCTGGGCGAGCGCCTCGTCCGCCTCGTGGACCACCGCCTGGTCCGGGTGCACGGACAGCTCGTCGAGCCGCAGCCGGACCGCGGTGAGCCGGCTCCGCAGCTGATGGGAGACGTCGCCGACGAGCTCACGCTCGCGCTGCAGGCGCCCCGCGATCTCGACGGTCGCGGAGTCCAGCACGTCCGAGACACGGTCGAGTTCGGGGATCCCGTGCCGCCGCGCGTCCTGACGGAAGTCGCCCTGCGCCAGCCGGGCGGCGCGGTCCGCCACGTCCTGCAAGGGGTCCGCCAGCCGACGGGCGGTGACCGATGCCACCGCCACACCCGCGCCGAAGGTCACCAGCACCACCAGCCCGACGGCGGCGGCGGCCTGCCGCTGCATCGTCTGCATCCGGTCGGCCGACACCTCGAGCCTCAGCGAACCGGACTTGCCCATCGAGATCGTCTCGACGAGCGGATCGTCGAGCGGCTCCGCCCCGATCTCGACGCGGGCGACCGAGTCGTCGGGCATCGGATAGGTCACCGAGAGCCGGCCGCCGTCCGGGATCGCCAACCGCAGCGTGTCGACGTCGAGCCCGCCCTCGATCACGCCGGCCTCGCCCTCCTGCGCGATGATCTCGTCGGCCAGTTGGTCGAGCCGGTTCTGCAGGCTGGTCCGACTGAAGTCCTCGACCCACATCCAGCCGAGGTACATCAGCGGCAGGCCGAGCAGGAGACCGGTCAGCAGGACGACGGCGACGATGGACTGCAGGATGCGACGACGCACTTCGGCGGCCCGTCAGTTGTTGAAGCGGAACCCGACACCGCGGACGGTGGCGATGCGACGTTCGGCGACCGGACCCTCGTCACCGATCTTCCGACGCAACCACGACATGTGCATGTCCAGCGTCTTGGACCCGCGCAGGTCCGCGTCGCCCCACACCTCGTGCAGGATGACGTCGCGCGAGACCACCTCGCCGGCCCGGTCGATGAGCACCTTGAGGAGTTCGTACTCCTTGTTGGCCAGGGCGATCTCGGTCCCGCCGACCAGCACCCGGCGGGCGGCCGCCTCGAGCCGGATGTCGCCGACCTCCACCACCGAGTCGTCGGCGTTGCCGCCGCGGCGCATCAGGGCGCGCACCCGGGCCATCAGCTCGGCCAGCCGGAAAGGCTTGCCGACGTAGTCGTCCGCGCCCGCGTCGAGGCCGACCACGAAGTCCACCTCGTCGGTTCGCGCGGTGAGCATCAGCACCGCCAGGCTGGACCCCTTGGCGCGCAACTGGCGGCAGACCTCGAGCCCGTCGATGCCGGGCAGCCCGAGGTCGAGGATCAGCAGCTTGAAGGACCCGCCCAGGGCCATGTCGAGCGTCTCGGGTCCGGTCTGGGCGACGGTCACGGTGTAGCCCTCGCGACCCAGCGCGCGGGAGAGCGGCGTGGCAATGGCCTCGTCGTCCTCGGCAAGTAGTACGGCAGTCACGTCACCACAGTACGGAGCCGCGCAACAACTGCGTATCCGTTGCCACCGATCAGCCGAAATCGACTGCTCCGCCCGGGTTCTCCCCAGGGTCCAGGTACGTCGAGTCGAACACCTGGTGGTAGAGCAGCGAATGCACCCGCTGCACGTCCGGGATGTCCTCGAACTCGAGCGGATCGTCAGCGGCCGACACGATCACCAGGGTCCCGGTCCTCAGCATCCGGTCGAGCAGACCGTGCCGGAACTGCACATTGCTGATCCGGCCCAGCGGAATGTCGATGCCCGTGTGGGTGATCACGCCGTGCCGGATCAGCACCCGACGGTCGGTGATGATGAAGTGCGTCGACTTCCAGCTGACGAGCGTGCCGACGCATCGCCAGCCGACGATCCCGATCCACCCCGCGAGCACGACGAGGAGGCCCACCGTGCGCGCTGCCCCCTCGAGCCGGGACTGGGCGAGGCCGGCGAGGAACCCGGCGGCCGCCGTCGCGAGGAGAAACGTGATCGCCGGCAGCAGCAGCATCTTCCAGTGCGGGTGCCGATGCAGCAGCAGTTCCTCGTCCGCGGCGAGGGCATCGTCCGGGTATCCCATGCGCGAAATTGTGCCACCTAGTCGCGGCCGGACGCCGTGCCCTCCGCGGCCACCACTGCGGCGCCGTCGGTCGGCTCCACGGACGCGTCCAGTACCGCCTCGGTGACCTCCGACTGCGCCGCCGACTGCAGGGCGGCGGCACGCTCCGCGGCCTCCTGCTCGGCGGTCGCGAGTTCCTCCGGACTCGGCGCGGACCCGGTGATCAACGCGTTCGCCCACCGCGTCGACGGGTCGATGTCGAGCAGCAACGCCTTGGCGAGCAGCGTCATCGGGATCGCCAGCAGCGCACCGAGCGGCCCGATCACCCAGCCCCAGAACACCAGCGCCAAGAACGTGAGCGTCACCGACAGGCCGACGGCCTCGCCGACGAACTTCGGCTGGATCACCGACTGGATGAGGACGTTGATGACGCTGTAGAGGACGATCACCCAGAGCATCAGCGTCGGACCCCCCTCCAGCAGGGCGATCAGCGCGGGCGGGATCAGGCCGATGACGAAGCCGATGTTCGGGATGTAGTTCGTGATGAAGGAGAGCAGTCCCCACAGGATCGGCAGTGGGATGCCCATGGCCCACAGCACGCCCGCGTCGATCACGGCGACGATGAGGCCGAAGACCGTCGAGACGACGAGGTAGCTGCGCGTGCCGCTGGCGAAGGCGGAGAACGCGTAGGCGATGTCCGCGCGGGAGTAGGCCACCGCGCGCATCCGCTCCCCGAACGAACTCGCGTCCATCGCCATGAAGATCAGCAGCGCCAGGATGAAGAAGAGGTTCGAGAAGACGCCGAGCAGACCGAGCAGCACGTCGTCGACCAGGCCGATGACCTTGCCGAGATCGATGCTCGAGAGCGCCTTCTCCACCTGTTCGGACCCGATGTCCAGCTGCGCGAACTGGCTCTGCAGGCTGGCGATCAGCTCGTCGGCCTTGTCGGTGTACTGCGGCAGCAGCGTGGCCAACTGGGCGATCGAGACAATCAGCGCCGCAACCAGACCGAGCAGGATCAGGTAGACCGCGGTCAGCGTCGAGATCACCGCGACCCACTTGGGCGCGCCCTTGCGCTGCACCCAGTCCCCCAGCGGCTGCACCCCCACCACCAGCATCAGCGCCAGGAACACCGGCCCGACGATCCCGGCGAAGGCCCTCGTGCCGGCCACCGCGACCACGGCGCCCGCGAGGCCGAGCAGCACGATCAACCCGCGCGGGAGGGTCGACTGGGACACCGGGGACGGCGGGGCGGACGCGGGCGTCGCGGCCCCGCCGGAATAGGTCGTCAAATGATTTGTCCTTCCTCGGCCACTGAATCAGCACCGAGGTTCGCACCGGGGCGGCCGGGGCGGCATCACCCACGACGGATGACTTCGCAACCGGCGAATGTCACCCCCAACGGATGATGTCCGACCTGCGGCGACGCCGACAGAATTCTTGCGAAGCGCACCATGCTCATCACTCGCCACCGACAAGACGAGAGGAACCAGCCATGACGGACCAAACTGCAACCCACCAGGCTGAGAACACTGTCAAGCAAGGTTTCGCGGCCGGGGCCTCCATCGCCGCCGCTGTTCTGTTGATGACCGTCGGCATCCTGCAGCTGTTCCAGGGCATCTCCGCCGTCGCCAAGGACAACCTCCTGGTGGTCGGCCCCGAGTACACCTACAAGTTCGACGTCACCACCTGGGGCTGGATCCACATCGTGGTCGGCATCCTGATCGCGCTGACGGGCCTCGCGCTGCTCAGCGGCGCCACCTGGGCGCGGGTGACCGCCATCGTGCTGGCGGCGCTGTCGATCATCGCCAACTTCTTGTGGCTGCCGTACTACCCGCTGTGGTCGATCCTCATCATCGCGCTCGACGTCGTGGTGATCTGGGCAGTGACCACCTGGGACAACGACCGCTACTGAGCCAACCGGGCACAGACGCGACGGAGGGGGGGGGGGGGGCAGACACSTCCGGACGCCAGATCAGTCCCGCGGCCGTAGATCCGTSGCGTCCAGACACCTCCGGACGCCAGCTCAGTCCCGCGGCCGCAGGTGCGTGACGTCGCCGGCCGCGACCGCCACCGGCTCACCCCCGCCGTCCGGCAGCACCACGATGCGGCCCTGTTCGTCGACGTCCGTCGCGACACCGAGGAGCTCGCGGTCCCCCGGCAGGCTCACCCGGACCGGCTGGCCGATCGTCGCGCAGCGGGCGCGGTAGTCCGCCGCGAGGCCCGCGGTGGACCAACCGTCCTCGCTCCACGCGTTCCACTGGACCGCCAACTCCCGCAGCACCGCGCGCAGCAACGTGTCCCGATCGATGGTGGCCGCGCCCACCAGCGCCAGCGACGTCGCGGTCGGGACCGGGAGCTCGTCCTCGGTGAGGCTGACGTTGAGCCCGACGCCCACCACCACCGAGGGCACCGGCACCGTCTGCGACACCTCCGCGAGGATGCCCGCCACCTTCCGGCCCCCGACGAGCACGTCGTTGGGCCACTTGAGGCTCGCATCCACCTCCGCCACCGAGCGCAGCGCGTTGACCACCGCAACCCCGGTGAGCAGCGGGAGCCAGCCGAGGCTGGAGATCTCGAGGCCGGGCATGCGCAGCAGCACCGACACCGACAGCGCCGACCGCGGCGGCGCCACCCAGGAGCGGGCGTGCCGGCCACGGCCGTGGTCCTGGAACTCCGCGACCAGCACCGCGCGGTCGAGGTCCGAGTCGGCGGCGCGCGCGAGCAGGTCGGCGTTGGTCGAGCCGGTCTCCTCGACCAGGTCGAGGCTCGCGTAGAAGGCCCGGGAGTCGCCGTCGGGCCCCGAGCTCACCAGGGCCGTGCGCAGGGCGTCCAGGTCGAGGGGTGGCCGGTTCAGGTCGGTGTACATGCCCCCGAGCCTATGGGCGGCCCGGTCGGCGCGCGACCCTCCGATCGGCCGGCCGATTCGACGCCGACTTGATACTCGCCAGTAGCTTGGGTTCAATGGTTGTACCCAATCTGCCCTCGGTCGACGGCCCCCGGAACCCTCTGGATAAACTCTGTCCTTATGACGAGTGTCCAGGACCCCACCGCGCAAGAGGCGTCGAGCACCCCTGATATCCACACGACGGCAGGAAAGCTCGCTGACCTGCACCGACGCCAGGCGGAAGCCATGCTCCCGAGCGGCGAGGCCGCCGTCGAGCGCGTCCACGCCAAGGGGAAACTGACCGCCCGGGAACGCATCACCGCGCTCCTCGACGAGGGCTCCTTCGTCGAGCTCGACGCGCTCGCCCGGCACCGCAGTGTCAACTTCGGTCTGGCCGACAACCGGCCCGCGGGTGACGGCGTCGTCACCGGTTACGGCACCGTCGACGGTCGCGACGTCTGCGTGTTCAGCCAGGACGCCACCGTCTTCGGCGGCAGCCTCGGCGAGATCTACGGCGAGAAGATCGTCAAGGTCATGGACCTGGCGCTGCGGACCGGCCGCCCGCTCGTCGGCATCAACGAGGGCGCCGGCGCTCGCATCCAGGAGGGCGTCGTCTCGCTCGGCCTGTACGGCGAGATCTTCCACCGCAACGTCCAGGCGTCCGGTGTGATCCCGCAGATCTCGCTGATCATGGGCCCCGCCGCCGGCGGCCACGTCTACTCCCCCGCCCTCACCGACTTCGTGGTGATGGTCGACCAGACCTCGCAGATGTTCGTCACCGGCCCCGACGTGATCAAGACCGTCACCGGCGAGGACGTCACCATGGAGGACCTGGGCGGCGCACACACCCACATGGTCAAGTCCGGCGTCGCGCACTACGTCGCCTCCGGCGAGCAGGACGCCCTCGACTACGTCAAGGACCTGCTGTCCTACCTGCCGTCGAACAACCAGGCCGCGGCCCCGCGCCTGGCGCCGTCCGACCCGATCGACGGCTCCATCGAGGACTCGCTCACCCCCGAGGACCTCGAGCTGGACACGATCATCCCGGACTCGGCCAACCAGCCGTACGACATGCACGAGGTCATCCGTCGCCTGCTCGACGACGACGAGTTCCTCGAGGTGCAGGCCGAGCGCGCCGCGAACATCATCGTCGGCTTCGGTCGCGTGGACGGCCGCAGCGTCGGCATCGTCGCGAACCAGCCGATGCAGTTCGCCGGCTGCCTCGACATCGACGCGTCCGAGAAGGCCGCGCGCTTCGTGCGCACCTGCGACGCGTTCAACGTCCCGATCATCACCCTGGTTGACGTGCCCGGCTTCCTGCCCGGCACCGACCAGGAGTACAACGGCATCATCCGCCGCGGCGCGAAGCTGCTCTACGCCTACGGCGAGGCGACGGTCGGCAAGATCACCGTCATCACCCGCAAGGCGTACGGCGGAGCGTACGACGTGATGGGCTCCAAGCACATGGGTGCCGACGTCAACCTGGCGTGGCCGACCGCGCAGATCGCCGTGATGGGCGCCTCGGGCGCCGTCGGCTTCGTCTACCGCAAGCAGCTCAAGGACGCCGCGGCGTCGGGCGCCGACGTGGACGCGCTGCGCCTGGAGCTGCAGAACGAGTACGAGGACACCCTGGTGAACCCGTACGTGGCCGCCGAGCGCGGCTACGTCGACGCGGTCATCCCGCCGTCGCACACCCGTGGCCAGATCGTTGCCGCCTTGCGACTCCTGGAGCGCAAGATGGTGACGCTTCCCCCCAAGAAGCATGGGAACATCCCGCTGTGACGACGACAGGCGACATCTTGAGCGACTCCGTACTCGAAGACGTCGAGGTGCTGGCCGAGGCCGCGGCGACCGTCGACTCCGCCGCTGTGGCGGAGGCCGCGGCGACGGGCGCAGCCGACACCCGGCCGCCTTTCCTCACGGTGCTCAAGGGCTCTCCGACGGATGCCGACGTGGCCGCACTGGTGACCGTGTTCGCGGCCGCAGCTGCGGCGGCGGACAGCGTGGTGGACAACACCCCGCAGGACCGCTGGGGTGAGCCGGTGCAGATGCACCGCACGCGCGCACCGTTCTCCCCGTACTCGTTCCAGAACCGGGCGTGACCCGGCTCGTCCTCGCCTCGGCCTCGCCTGCGCGGTTGACAGTGCTGCGCAAGGCGGGGATCGAGCCGTACGTCCACGTCTCGGGCGTCGACGAGGACGCGATCCAGGCCGCGCTCGGCCCCCGGGCCGCACCGGAGCACGTCGTCACGGAACTGGCCCGGGCGAAGGCGTCGGCGGTCCTGCCGGACCTCCCCGCCGAGATCGTCGCGGACGCCGTGGTGATCGGCTGCGACTCGATGCTGCGGATCGACGACGAACTACAGGGCAAGCCGCACACCGCGGCCGTCGCCCGAGCCCGCTGGCGGTCCATGGCCGGCCGCAGCGGCACCCTGCTGACCGGGCACTGCGTGCTGCGGGTCCGTGCCGGCGCCGTCGTCGACGAGGCCGCCGCGGACAGCGCGACGGTGGTGCACTTCGGGACCCCGTCGGGCGACGACCTCGAGGCCTACCTCGAGTCCGGCGAACCCATGCAGGTCGCGGGGGCCTTCACCCTCGACGGGCTCGGCGGCTGGTTCATCGACCGGATCGAGGGCGACCCGTCCAGCGTGATCGGCATCGGCCTGCCGCTGGTCCGGCGTCTGCTCGGCGACCTGGGCGTCGGGATCTCCGAACTGTGGGCCTCGACCCCCGCAGACTGAACTCACGCGCCACCAACTGAAGTCGCCCGCCGACTCCGCAATCGCGGACGATGCTCAGTGCCGCCGGCGACGTCATGCCCCAGTGGGTGCTGTCGACCACATGGTTACGAACACCCCCACTGACGTACGGCTGCCAGCCGGTAGCCGAGCGCAGACCGGTCGGGTCGTCCTCGCCGGCAGTGAAGAACAGCACCTCACCGTCGAACACCTCGGGCCGGTAGGCGGCGGTCAGTCCGGAGTTGTGCTCGGCGGCCGCGAGGAGTCGGCCGACGATCTCGGTGGCCCGCTCCTCGCTCTGCCCGGTCAGCTCACCGAACATGGCAACCGCCTGGTCCAAGGTCACCTCCGAGGCCAGTCGATCACCAACCGCGTCCATTCCCATGCCACTGAGCATTTCTGACATCGTCACTTCACCGAGGGTGTTGCCGGGCGTGGTCTCCGCGGTGAAGCTGTCGAGCATCGCCAGCAGTTCCACCTTCTCCCCCTGCGCCTGCAACTGCACCGCGATGGCGTGGCTGATCACCCCGCCGAGCGACCATCCGAGCAGGTGGTACGGCCCGGACGGCTGCACGCGCCGGATCTCACGGAGATAGACCTCCGCGACGGCCTCGATCGATCCCGGCAGCTCGCCGTCACCCAGTACCGCCGGCGTCTGCAGTCCGTAGATCGGCCGGTCCTCGTCGACGTACTGGGCCAGTCCGGTGTAGCACCATGCCAGCCCGACGATCGGGTGGACACAGAACACCGGCGGCCTCGACCCCGTCGGACGGATCGGGAGCAGCGTCCCGAAGGCCTGGTCGGCGATGTCGTCGGCGCCGTGCTCGATCTGCCGGGCCAGTGCCTCCGGGGTGGAATCGGAGAACAGCCAGGGCAGCTGCACGACGGTGTCGAGTTCGGCTCGCAGTCTGCCGACCACCCGCATACCGATCAGCGAGTTGCCGCCGAGCTCGAAGAAGTTGTCGTCCAACCCCACCCGCTCCACTCCGAGCAGCTCCGCGAACACCGCCGCGACCGCCTGCTCGGTGGCGGACACCGGGGGCCGGTACTCCCGCGCCGCGACCTCCGGCACGGGCAACGCCCGACGTTCGAGCTTGCCGTTCGCGCTCAGCGGGAATTCGTCGAGCACCATGATGGTCTCCGGAACCATGTACGACGGCAGCGCCGTCGACATCCCCCGGCGAAGCTCAGCGGTGTCGATCTCTCCCTCGCCGACCACGTAACCGATCAACTGCTGACCTGAGGGGCCCGAGTGCACGAGCACCACCGCCGCCCGCACCGACGGGTCCGCGGTCAACGCCGCCTCGATCTCGCCGAGTTCGATCCGCAGCCCGCGCAGCTTCACCTGGAAGTCGGTGCGGCCCAGGAACTCCAGTTCACCGTTGGCATTCCACCGGACGAGGTCGCCGGTTCGGTACAACCGCTCCCCCGGAGCGCCACACGGATCGGCGACGAACCGCTCGGCGGTCAGGTCCGGGCGGTCGTGGTAGCCCCGGGCCAACTGCGCGCCGGCCAGGTAGAGCTCGCCGGGCACACCCACCGGTACCGGGTTCAGTCGGGCGTCGAGCACGTGCGCCCGGGTGTTCCAGACCCCGCGGCCGATGGGCACCACGGCGCCGACATCGGATCCGATCCGGTGTGCGGTCGAGGTCACCGTGACCTCGGTGGGACCGTAGGTGTTGTCGAGCACGGCGATGGAACGGGCCGCGAAGCGCCGGGCCAACTCCGCCGGGAGTTCCTCGCCACCGGCGAGGACGTAGCGAAGTGACGCCGGCAGTTGCAGCTGCGGATCGGCGAGGAAGACGTCGAGCATCGACGGCACGAACTCCATGATCGTCACCGACCATTCCTCGGCGACGGCCACCAGGTACTCGGGGTCGCGATGGCCACCCGGCTTCGCAACCACCATGCGGGCGCCCACCTGCAGCGGCATGAACAACTCCCACACCGACACGTCGAAGGTGACGGGCGCCTTCTGCAGCACGGTGTCGGCAGGACTCAGGGGGTACTGGCCCTGCATCCAGGCGATCTGGTTCACCACCGAACCGTGCGTCACGGTCACGCCCTTCGGACGGCCGGTGGAGCCCGACGTGAACATCGAGTACGCGACGTTCGCCGGCCGCAACGGCGCCAACCGATCCGCGTCCGTCAACGTGGTGTCCGCGAAACCGGACAGGTCGAGCACGTCAATCTCCAACACGTCGACCGATGCCGGCAGGTCACCGGCATCCCACGACCTCGACAGCACCACAACGGGATTCGCGGTTGCCACGACGTACTCGGTGCGGTCGTCCGGATGCTCCGGATCGATGGGCAGGTAGCCGCCACCCGCCTTGAGGACGGCGTACATGGCCACGATCAGATCGACCGAGCGGTACATGCCGAGCCCGACCAGGGTCTCCGGCCCGACACCGACCGACACCAGGTACCGCGCCAGCCTGTTCGCCCGGCGGTCGAACTCCCGATACGTCAGCACCTCCTCGCCGTAGATCAGCGCGGTGGCCTCCGGCGTCCGCTCGACCTGCGCCTCGAAGGCGTCCACCAGCGTGAGTTCGGGGACCACGACGTCGGTCTCGTTCCAGAGCGCCATCGCGGAACATTCGGCGTCACTGCGCAGTTCGATGGCACCGACGGGCACCGCAGCGTCGACGGTGACGGCCTCGAGGATCGCGGTGAACTTCTCCGCGAAGCCGACCACGGTCGACTCGTCGAACAGGTCGCGTGCGTAGTTGAACGTCCCCTGGATCCCGGTGCGCCGCATCTCCTCGTCGAACTCGGTCGACAGCGTCACCTGCAGATCCATCTTCGCCGCGTCGGCCACCGCATCCACCGGCGCCACCGTCAGTCCCGGCAGCGAGATCTCCGATCGGGCGAAGTTCTGCACCACCAGCAGTACCTGGAACAGCGCCGAGTACGCCGTCGACCGGGTCGGGTTGAGCACGTCGATCAACTGCTCGACCTGGATGTCGGAGTGCGCGAAACCGTCGAGGTCGTTGGCGCGGACCCGGGCCAGGAAGTCGGTGAACGCGGCCGCGGGCTCGACCTGGTTGCGGAGCACCAACGTGTTGCCGAACATGCCGATCAGGTCGTCGAGCGCCTCCTCACCGCGGCCGGCAACCTGCACCCCGATGACGATGTCGTCGGATCCGGAGAGCCTCGACAACAGCACGGCCAGAGCCGCGTGGGCCACCATGAAGAAGGTCGAGTTGTGTTCCCGGGCAAGCCGGTCGATCCGATCCGCGAGGTCCGCCGACATCGTGAAGTTCACGTTGCCGCCGCGATTCGACGCGACCGCGGGTCGCGGGCGGTCGGTCGGCAGCTCCAGCAGTTCGGGGACCCCGGCCAGTGTCTGCTTCCAGTAGCCGATCTGCTTGGCGGCCAGACTTTCGGCGTCGTTCTCGTCGCCGAGCATCTCCCGTTGCCACAGTGCGTAATCGGCGTACTGCACCGTCAGCGGTGCCCATGCGGGCTCGAGGCCCATCCGCCGGGACTCGTAGGCGACGAGGATGTCCCGCGACATCGGGGCCAGGGAGCCGCCGTCTGCGGAGATGTGGTGCATCCCGAGCGCGAGCACGTACTCGTGGTCGGCGAGCTGGAACAGGGCCGCGCGCAACGGGACTGCCCGGGTGACGTCGAACCCGCCGCCGACCACCTCGAACACCCGCGCGTGCAGTCGGTCCTCGGACACCCACTCCGGCTCGAGCGACGGCACCACGTCCGCCGCAGGCAGGATCACCTGGTGCGGACCGTCCTCCGAGTCGGGGAAGACCGTGCGCAAGGCCTCGTGCCGCTCCACCATGTCGGACATCGCGGCCCGCAACGCGGCCGTGTCCAGGTCGCCGCTCAGCCGCAGCACGAAGGGGATGTTGAACGCCGGCGAGGTGGTGTCGAACTGGTTGAAGAACCACATCCGCTGCTGCGCATGCGACAACGGGATCCGCTCCGGACGCGGACCGGCCACCAACGGCGGACGCCCGCCCGCGCCGGCGTGCTGCTCCACCGCAACGGCGAGCCCGGCCACCGTCGACGCCTCGAACAGCACCCGCACCGGAACCTGCGTGTCCAGCGCCGCGCCGAGGCGCGAGATCACCTGGGTTGCGATCAGCGAGTTGCCGCCGAGCTCGAAGAAGTCGTCGTCGGCACCGACCCGCTCGATCCCCAGCACCTCGGCGAACACGCCCGCCACGATCTCCTCGATCGGCGTCGACGGCGCGCGGAACTCCCGCGCCGCGAACTCCGGCACCGGCAGCGCCCGCTTGTCCAGCTTTCCGTTGACCGTCACCGGCAGCGCGTCGAGAACCACCACCTGCGCCGGCACCATGTACGCCGGCAACGAACCCGCCAGCTCGTCGCGCAACACCTGCGGGTCGAGGGCGACCTCCGGGTCGGCGACCACGTAGCCGAGCAACCGCTGCCCGGTGTGCGGGTCCTCGTGCACCGTCACCACGGCCTGCGCCACTCCGTCGCACCCGGCCAGGGCCGCCTCGATCTCACCGAGTTCGATCCGCAGCCCGCGCAATTTCACCTGCGAGTCGGCGCGGCCCTGGAAGTCCAACTGACCGTCGGCGGTCCAGCGCACCAGGTCGCCGGTGGCGTACATCCGGGTCCCGGCCTCGCCGAACGGGTTCGCCACGAACTTGCTCGCGGTGAGCTCCGCGCGGTCGTGGTAGCCCCGGGCCAGTCCGAGCCCGGACACGTACAGCTCACCCACCACACCGAGGGGCACCGGTCGCAGCCGCGTGTCGAGCACGACTGCACCGACGCCCCCGACCGGCGGACCGATGGTGATCCGGTCACCGACCGCGATCGGCCCGGTCAGGGTGACGACGATCGTGGTCTCCGTCGGTCCGTAGCCGTTGATGAATCGCCGACCCGGCGCCAAGCGCGCCACCAGCTCCGGCGGGCAGACGTCGCCGCCCACCGCGACCATCTCCAGTGCAGGCAGGTCCTCGGGCCGAATGGTCCCGAGCGCGGCGGGCGCGCTCATCACGTGGGTGACCGACTCCTCACGCAACAGCGCAGCGAGCTCGTCGCCGCCCATCACCGCCGGCGGCGCGACCACCATGGTCGCGCCGGCACTGAACGAGGCGAGCATCTCGAACAGCGACGCGTCGAAGCTGGCGGAAGACAGGCGGAGCACCCGTGACTGCGCGGTGATCGCCATGTCCGGGTTGGCGACCGCGGTGAACGGGGCGAGGCCGGTATGGCTCACCGCCACGCCCTTCGGCATGCCGGTGGAACCCGACGTGTAGATCATGTACGCCACGTTGTCCGCGGACAGTGGCGTCGTCCGGTCCCGGTCCGTGACCGGAGCGTCGGACAGGCCCTCGGCCACCTCGCCGTCCAGCTCGAACCACTCGCTCGTGCCCGGCAGACCCTCGCGGACCCCGGCGACCGTCAGGCCCAGCGCCGCACCGGAATCGGTGAGGATGTGCTCGATCCGTGCGGCCGGCAGCGCCGGGTCCACCGGCACGAAGGCCGCGCCGGTCTTGGCGACCGCCCACATCGCGACCACTGCCTCCACCGACCGCGGGAACGCCAGCGCCACGAAGGACTCCGGGCCGACGCCACGCGAGATCAGCAGCCGTGCAAGACGGTTCGAACGACCGTCGAGCTCGGCGTAGGTGGTCTCGTTGCCGGACGAGGTCAACGCCACCGCGCCGGGGGCCAACGCCGCACCGGACGTCAGGATCTCCGGCAACAGCCGCACCGGCAACGGCGCCACGAGGGCCCGCTCGGCAACCGTCGCGCGTTCCGCCTCGTCGAGCAGGTCGAGTTCGCCGACCGGCATGGCCGGGGCGGCGGCAACGGCCCCGAGCAGCCGCACCAGTCGCGCGACGAATCCACGCACCGTCGACTCGTCGAACAGGTCCGCCGCGTAGGTCACCGAACCCATCAGTCCGTCCTCGGAGTCCCGGAAGGTCAACTCCAGGTCCAGCTTCGCGACCGCGATCTCCGCGTCGAGCGCGGACACCTCGATGCCCGGCAGCTCGAACGACGTCGCCCCCAGGTTCTGCAGCGCCAGCGCCACCTGGAACAGCGGAGAATGCGCCTGCGACCGAGGCGGATTCGCCACCTCGACGACCCGCTCGAACGGCACGTCGGCATGGCCGAACGCGGCCAGGTCCACCGCGCGGGCCTGTGCCAGCAACTCCGTGAAGCTGAGCGTCGGGTCCACCTCGGTGCGCAGCACCAGCGTGTTGACGAACATCCCGACCAGGTCGTCGAGTGCGGCCTCTCCGCGACCGGCGATGGCGGTGCCGACGGTGATGTCGGTGGACCCGCTGAGCCGAGACAGGGTTGCCGCCAGCGCGGCGTGCAGGACCATGAACAGAGTGGACTGCTCGGCCAGCGCGAGTTCCCGCAGGCGACCGGCCAGTTCGGCGTCGACGCCGAATTCGGTGCGCGCACCGCGCATCGACATCACCGGCGGGCGCGGGCGGTCCGTCGGCAACTCGAGCATTGCCGGCACGCCGGCCAACTGCTCGCCCCAGTAGCCGAGCTGAACCGCGGCCAGTGACTCCGGGTCGTCCTCCGAGCCGAGCACCTCTCGCTGCCACAGCGCGAAGTCCGCGTACTGCACCTCGAGCGGCGCCCACGTCGGCGCCAGCCCCCCGGCGCGGGTGGCGTAGGCGACCATCACGTCGCGCGCCAACGGCGACAGGGAGAAGCCGTCCGCACTGATGTGGTGCACCACGACCGCGAAGACGTGCTCCGCTGTGCCGGTCTTGAACAGCCTGGCACGCAACGGGATCTCCGTCGAGACGTCGAATCCGCGGGACACGAAGTCGAACAGCGAGGCCGTCAGCACATCCTCGGGCACCTCCGTCTCGTCGAGGTCCGCCTCGATCTCGCCGGCACCGACCACCACCTGGGAGGGTCCGGCCGCCGAGTTCGGGAACACGGTGCGCAACGACTCGTGCCGTTCCAGCACGTCACCGACGGCCGCTCGCAGCGCCGCCACGTCGAGTTCCCCGGTCAGCCGGATCGCCAGCGGGATGTTGTAGGCAGGCGAGCTGGTGTCGAACTGGTTGACGAACCACATCCGGGACTGCGCGAGCGAAAGCGGGATCCGCTCCGGCCGCGGACCGGCCACCAGCGCGACCCGCCCACCGCCGCCGACGTGCCGCTCCGCCGCGACAGCGAGCCCAGCGACCGTCGAGGCCTCGAACAGCACCCGCACCGGCACCTGCGTGTCCAACGCGGCACCGAGCCGCGAGATCACCTGGGTGGCGATCAGCGAGTTGCCGCCGAGCGCGAAGAAGTCGTCGTCGGCCCCGACCTGCTCAACCCCGAGCACGTCCGCGAACACGCGGGCCACGATCTCCTCGATCGGCGTCGACGGCGCCCGGAACGCGACGGCCTCGAAGGCCGGCACCGGCAGGGCCTTGCGGTCGAGCTTGCCGTTGACCGTCACCGGAAGCGCGTCGAGGACCACCACCTGTGCGGGCACCATGTACGCCGGCATCGATGCCGACAGCTCGCTGCGCAGTTTCTGGGTGTCGAGCGCGACCTCCGGGTCCGCGACGACGTAGCCGAGCAACCGCTGCCCGGTGTGCGGGTCCTCGTGCACCGTCACCACGGCCTGCGCCACGCCGTCACAGGCGAGGAACGCCGACTCGATCTCGCCGAGTTCGATTCTCAGTCCGCGCAGCTTGACCTGTGAGTCGGCGCGGCCGACGAAGTCCAGGTCACCGTTCGCCGTCCAGCGCACCAGGTCGCCGGTGAGGTACATCCGGCTGCCTGCGGCGTCGAACGGGTTGGCCACGAAGCGAGCCGAGGTCAACTCGGCACGGTCGTGGTAGCCGCGGGCCAGCCCGGCTCCGGACAGGTACAGCTCACCGACCACGCCGATCGGCACCGGCCGCAGTCGCGCGTCCAGCACCACCGCACCGACGCCGCCGATGGGCGCGCCGATGGTGATCCGGTCACCGGCGGCCAGCGACGCGGTCCGGGTGACGACGATGGTGGTCTCGGTGGGGCCATAGCCGTTGAAGAACAGCCGACCGGGCGCGAGCCTGGCCACGAGTTCCGGCGGGCACACGTCGCCGCCGACGCCCACCACCTCGAGATCGGGCAGGTCCTCGGCGCGCATGGTCCCCATCGCCGCGGGCGCGCTCATCAGGTGGCTCACCCGCTGCTCGCGCACCAGTCCCGCGAGTTCGTCACCGCCGACCACCTCCGGCGGCGCGACCACCATGGTCGCGCCGGTGCTGAAGGACGTCAGCATCTCGAACATCGAGGCGTCGAAGCTGGCCGAGGCAAGTCGGAGCACGCGAGAGGTGGCGGTGATGACCATTTCCGGGTGGGCGTCCGCGGAGAACGCGGACAGCCCGGTGTGGGTGACCACCACGCCCTTGGGCATGCCGGTCGAGCCCGAGGTGTAGATCATGTACGCGACGTTGGTGGCGGACAGCGGCGCAGTCCGGTCCCGGTCGGTGACCGGTGCGTCGGACAGACCCTCCGCCAGGGCGGCGTCGAGTTCGAGCCACTCGGTGGTGCCCGGCATGTCCTCGTGGACGCCCGCGACCGTCAGGCCGAGCGCCGCACCGGAGTCGGTGAGGATGTGCTCGATCCGCGCGGTCGGCAGCGCCGGGTCCACCGGCACGAACGCGGCCCCACTCTTGGCGACCGCCCACATCGCGACCACCGATTCGATGGTCCGCGGGAACGCCAGTGCCACGAAGGTCTCGGGACCCATTCCTCGCGAGATCAGCAGCCGTGCAAGGCGGTTCGACGTAGCCTCGAGTTCCGCGTAGGTCATCTCGGCGCCGGATCCGATCAGCGCGACCTTCTCCGGGTCCAGTGCCGCGCCGGTGGCGAGCATCTCCGGCAGCAGTCGCGCCGGCAGCGGTCGCGCGAGCGCCCGCTGCGCAAGGGTCGCCCGCTCGCCCTCGTCGAGCAGGTCCAGCTCGCCGACCACCACGGCAGGTTCGGCCACGATCGATCCCAGCAACCGCACCAGACGCGCGACGAAGACTCGCGCGGTGGACTCGTCGAACAGGTCGGCGGCGTACGTCAGCGAACCGGCCAGGCCGTCCGCGCTCTCCCTGAAGGTCAGTTCGAGGTCCATCTTCGCGACAGCGGCGTCCGTCTCGAGTGCCGACACCTCGATGCCCGGCAGCTCGAACGAGGCCAACCCCTGGTTCTGCAGCGACAGGGCGACCTGGGCCAGCGGCGGGTGCGCCTGCGAGCGAGGCGGGTTCACCACCTCCACGACCCGCTCGAACGGCACGTCGGCGTGGCCGAACGCGGCCAGGTCCACCGCGCGGGTCTGCGCCAACAACTCGGCGAAGGTCACGGTCGGGTCCACCTCGGTGCGCAGCACCAGGGTGTTGACGAACATGCCGACGACGTCGTCCAGTGCGGCCTCGCCGCGCCCGGCGATCGGGCTTCCGACGCTGATGTCGGTGGACCCGCTCAGCCGCGCCAGCTGCACCGACAGCGCCGCGTGCAGCACCATGAACAGCGTGGACTGACGTTCCCGAGCCAGTTCGGTCAACTGTTCCAGCAGCTCCGCGTCGACCGTGAAGTCGGTGCGCGCACCGCGCATCGACGCCACCTGCGGTCGCGGGCGGTCCGTCGGAAGTTCCAGCAGCGCGGGTGCCCCGGCCAACTGCTCGACCCAGTAGCCGAGCTGCACCGCGGCCAGCGACTCCGGATCACCTTCCGACCCGAGCACCTCGTGCTGCCAGATCGCGAAGTCCGCGTACTGCACCGTCAGTGGCGCCCACGTCGGGGCCTGTCCCTCGGTGCGCGCCAGGTACGCCACCATGAGATCGCGCGCCAACGGCCCCGCCGAGAACCCGTCGGACGAGATGTGGTGCACCGAGAACGCGAAGACATGCTCCGTCTCCGCGGTCTGGGTCGCTCCGCCGACTCCGTTCCCGGAAACGCGGAACAGGCTTGCCCGCAACGGGATCTGTGTCGACACGTCGAAGCCCCGCAGCGCGAAGGTGGTGAACGCGGCCATCAGGCCGTCCGCCGACACCGCCACCTCGTCGAGCTCCAGCCGGACGTCGTCGATGCCGACGACCACCTGAGACGGGCCGTCCGCCGAGTTGGGGAACACCGTCCGCAGCGACTCGTGCCGTCGGAGGACGTCACCGACGGCCGCCCGCAGGGCCGCGACGTCCAACTTGCCCGACAGCCGCACCGCGACCGGGATGTTGTACGCCGGCGAGGCGGTGTCGAACTGGTTGATGAACCACATCCGGGACTGCGCGGGCGAGAGCGGGATCCGCTCCGGCCGCGGCCGGGCGACGAGGGCCTGACGGCCACCGGCGCCCGCGTGCCGCTCCACCACCACAGCCAACGCGCCGACCGTCGACGCCTCGAAGAGCACCCGCACCGGCACCCGCGCATCCAACGCCGCACCGATACGCGAGACCACCTGCGTCGCCACCAGCGAGTTGCCACCGAGCTCGAAGAAGTCGTCGTCCAGACCGGCCCGGTCCACACCGAGCACCTCGGCGAACACACCGGCGACGATCTCCTCCACCGGATTCGTCGGCGCCCGGAACTTCCGCACCTCGAACACCGGCGTCGGCAACGCCTTCCGATCCAACTTGCCCGACGGGTTCAACGGGAACTCGTCGAGCACCACCAACACCGAGGGCACCATGTAGGACGGCACCAGTTGCGCCACTGCCCGAAGCAGGACGGTGACATCCGCCTCCGTACCTGCCGCGGGAACCACGTAGCCGACCAGCTGATCTCCGGTCTCCAACGCCTTGACCACGACAACGGCCTGCCCGACACCGCCCTGTTCGAGCAGTGCCGACTCGATCTCGCCCAGCTCGATGCGCAGACCGCGCACCTTCACCTGGAAGTCGGTTCGGCCGATGTACTCCAGTTCTCCCGCTGCGTTCCACCGGACGAGGTCGCCGGTCCGGTACATCCGAGTACCCGAAGGACCGAACGGGTCCGCGACAAATCGGTCCGCCGTGAGATCCGGGCGTCCGACATAACCCCGCGCAACCTGGCGGCCCGCCAGGTACAGCTCACCGGGCACACCCACCGGCACCGGATGCAGCCGGGCGTCGAGCACGTGGGCCAGGGAGTTCCACACCGGACGACCGATCGGGACCGTGTGCGGTTCGCCGACGATCTCGAACGCCGTGGCGTGCACGGTGAACTCCGTCGGCCCGTAGAGGTTGTGCAGCTCGGCACCGGTCACCGCACGCATGGCAGTCACCGTCGACGCCGGCAGCGCCTCTCCCGCGACCAGCACCGCGCGCAGCGAGGAGCACTGCTCGGGACGGGCGGTCGCGGCGAACACCGACAACATCGACGGCACGAACGACGTCATCGTCACGCCCTGCTCGTCGATGACCCGCGCAAGGTACTCCGGGTCACGATGCCCGTCCGGTGCCGCGATGACCAGGCAGCCACCGGTCGCCAGGGCGCCGAACAGCTCCCACAACGACACGTCGAACGTCGTCGGCGTCTTGAGCAGCACCACATCCGACGCACCGAGCCCGTAGCGACTGGCCAGCCAGGCAATCTGGTTCACGATCGAACCGTGGCCGACGGCCACCCCCTTCGGACGACCGGTCGAACCCGACGTGTAGATGACGTAGGCCGCATTGTCCGCACGCACCGGCGCGAGGCGATCGGCATCGGTGACCGGGCCGTCCGAGCGACCCGAGAGGTCCAACGCGTCGACGGCCACGAACTCGACGGTCGCCGGCAGATCCGCACCGTCGGCAACGGTGGTCAGCACCGCAACCGGCCGCGCGGACTCGAGCACGTACCCGGTGCGCTCCGCCGGGTGGTCCGGATCGAGCGGCACATACGCACCGCCCGCCTTCACCACCGCGTACATCCCGACCAGCAGGTCGACGGACCTGCGCATCGCCAGCGCGACCCGGGACTCCGGCCCCACGCCCATCCCGATCAGGTGGCGTGCCAGCACGTTGACCCGCGCATCGAACTCCGCATAGGACAGAGCTGTCCCCTCGAACCTGAGCGCGGTCGCATGCGGGGTCCGCGCCACCTGCGCGTCGAACATCTCAGCCAACGTCGACGGGGCCACCTCGTGCTCGGTCGCGTTCCAGGTGGCGGACACCAGCTGACGTTCGGCGGCGCCCAACAGGTCGATGTCCCCGACCGGCGTCTGCGGGTCCGCGACGACCGCATCCAGGATCCGCACGAAACGCTCCGCGAATCCGTGCACCGTCGACTCGTCGAACAGGTCGATCGCGTAGGCGAATTCGGCAGTGACGTCGGCCGGCCCGTCCACCGAGTCCGCCGATTCGGCCACCGAGAGCTGCAGGTCGAACTTCGCCAGGTCGAAGTCGAAGTCCACCGCACCGACCGTCAACCCGGGCAGCTCGAGGCTGCCCTGCTGGGCGTTCACGAACGAGAGCATCACCTGGAACAACGGGTGCCGGGCCTGCGAGCGAGCCGGGTTGAGCACATCGACCAGTCGCTCGAACGGCAGGTCCGCGTGACCGAAGGCGCCCAGGTCGGACTCCCGCGCCGTGGCCAGCAACTCCACGAAGCTGCGTTCACCGTCGACCTGGGTGCGCAGCACCAGGGTGTTGACGAACATGCCGACCAGATCGTCGAGGGCCGCCTCGCCACGCCCGGCGACCGGCGTACCGATCGCGATGTCGTCGGTGGCGGACAGGCGCGCCATCAGCACCGCCAACGCCGCATGCACCGCCATGAACGGGGTCGCCTGGTGGGCCCGGGCGAGATCGACGAGCGAGCGGTAGGTCGCGGCCGGAATCGTGAACGTATGTGTCGCACCCCGATACGACGCCACCACGGGGCGGACCCGATCGGAGGGCAGGTCGAGCTGATCCGGCAGTCCGGACAACGCCTGCGTCCAGTAGCCGAGCTGGCCGGCGATCAGCGACTCCGGATCGTCCTCCGACCCGAGCACCTCCCGCTGCCAGAGGCTGAAGTCCGCGTACTGCACCGCCAGCGGCGCCCAACCCGGCGCCTCGCCGGCCGAACGAGCCGCGTAGGCGACCATCACGTCGCGGGTCAGCGGACCCATCGAGAACCCGTCGGCGGCGATGTGGTGGATCACCACCACCAGCACGTGCTCGGTCTCACCGACCTGGAACAGCGTCGTGCGCAACGGCACCTGCGCGGTGACGTCGAACCCGACCGTCGCGACCTCGGTCACCCGCGCGAGGAGCTCGTCGGCACCGACGGCCACCGGCGTCAGGTCCGGAACCACCTCGCCGGCGGGCAGGATCACCTGCACCCCGGCGCCCCCGTGCTCGGGGTAGACGGTCCGCATGATCTCGTGCCGGGCAACGACATCGGCGATCGCGGCCTGCAGCGCCGGCACGTCCAGCGCGCCCGAAAGCCGGATCGCCGCCGGGATGTTGTTCACCGCGGACTCGGAATCGAACCGGCTCAGGAACCACATCCGCTGCTGCGCCAGCGACAACGGAATCGACTCCGGACGCTCCTGCGCGACCAGCGCCTTACGGCCACCCCGGCCCGCATGCTGCTCGACGGCCACCGCGAGTGCCGCGACGGTGGAGGCGTCGAACAGGGTCCGCACGGGCACCGTGGTGTCCAACGCCGCGCCGAGGCGCGAAACCAGCTGGGTGGCGATCAGCGAGTTGCCGCCGAGCGCGAAGAAGTCGTCGTCGGCGCCGACCCGCTCGACCCCGAGCACGTCCGCGAACACGCCGGCCACGATCTCCTCGATCGGCGTCGACGGCGCCCGGAAGGCCCGCGCCTCGAACTCAGGCACCGGCAAGGACTTCCGGTCCAGCTTGCCCACCACCGTGCGCGGGAGCTCGTCGAGCACCACCACCTGCGTCGGCACCATGTACGCCGGCAGCACAGCGGCCAGCGTGTCGCGCAACGTCTGCGGATCCAGCGCCGAATCCGTCTCACCCACCACGTAACCGAGCAACCGCTGCCCGGTGTGCGGGTCCTCGTGCACCATCACGACCGCCTGCGCCACCCCCGCGCAACCGGCCAGGGCCGCCTCGATCTCGCCGAGCTCGATCCGCAGCCCGCGGAGCTTCACCTGCGAGTCGGCGCGGCCGACGAAGTCCAGTTGTCCCTCGGGCGTCCAGCGCACCAGGTCGCCGGTGGCGTACATCCGGCCACCGGGCAGGCCGGCCGGGTTCGCGACGAAGCGGCCCGCGGTCAACGCGGCCTGCTCGTGATACCCCCGGGCCAGTCCGGCACCGGACAGGTAGAGCTCACCCACCACACCGACCGGCACCGGCCGCAGCCGGCCGTCGAGCACCGCGGCGCCCGCTCCCCCGATCGGCGGACCGATGGTGATCCGGTCACCGACCGAGAACGGCTCGGTCAGGGTGATGACGATCGTGGTCTCGGTCGGGCCGTAGCCGTTGACGAATCGACGGCCGGGCGCCAAGCGCGCCACCAGTTCCGGCGGGCAGACGTCTCCGCCGACTCCCACCATCTCGAGGTCCGGCAGGTCCTCCCCGCGCAGGGTCCCCAACGCCGCGGGCGCACTCATCACGTGGCTCACCCGCTCGTCCCGCAACAGCACCGCGAGCTCGTCACCGCCCACGACCTCCGGCGGCGCGACCACCATGGTTGCGCCGGTGCTGAACGCGCCCAGCATCTCGAACAGCGACGCGTCGAAGCTCGCCGACGACAGTCGCAGCACCCGCGACGCGGCGGTGATCGCCATCTCCGGACGTGCCTCGGCCGTGAATGCCGTGAGGCCGGTGTGGGTTACCGCCACGCCCTTCGGCGTACCCGTCGACCCCGACGTGTAGATCATGTACGCGACGTTGTCCGCGGACAGCGGTGCCGTCCGGTCACCATCCGCGACCGAGCCGTCCGGCAGCCCCTCGGCGACGTCGCCGTCGAGCTCGAGCCACTCGACGATGCCCGGCAGCCGGTCGCGGACCCGGGCCACCGTCAGCCCCAGCACCGCACCGGAATCGGTCAGCATGTGCTCGATCCGCGCGTCCGGCAGCGCCGGATCCACCGGCACGAACGCCGCGCCGGTCTTGGCGACCGCCCACATCGCGACCACCGACTCCACCGACCGCGGGAACGCCAGCGCCACCACCGACTCCGGTCCGGCGCCCCGCGAGATCAGCAGCCGGGCAAGACGGTTCGACGTAGCGTCGAGCTCGGCGTAGGTCATTTCGGTGCCGGACATCGTCAGCGCGACCTTCTCCGGGTCCAGCGCCGCGCCCGTGCTCAGGATCTCCGGCATCAGCCGGACCGGATGCGGCGTCGCGATCGCCCGCTCCGCGAGCACCGACAGCTCTCCCCCGTCGATCAGGTCCACCTCGCCGACGAGGACCGACGGGTCGGCCGAGACCGAGCCCAGCACCCGCACCAGCCGGTCGACGAACCGCTGCGCGGTGCCGCCGTCGAACAGGTCCGCCGCGTAGGTCAACGAGCCCGACATGCCCTCCTCGCCCTCGCGGAAGGTCAGCTCCAGATCGGTCTTCGCGACGTCGATCTCCGGGTCGAGCATCGTCACCCGCACGTCCGGCAGCTCGAGCGAGCCGACGCCCTGACTCTGCAGCGACAGAGCCACCTGGAACAGCGGCGAATATGCCTGCGAGCGGGGCGGGTTGGCGACCTCGACGACGCGTTCGAACGGCACGTCGGCGTGCCCGAATGCGGCCAGGTCGACCCCGCGGGTCTGGGCCAGCAGGTCCTCGAAGGTGAGCGTCGGGTCCACCTCGGTGCGCAGCACCAGGGTGTTGACGAACATGCCCACCACGTCGTCCAGCGCCGCCTCGCCGCGGCCGGCGATCGGGCTGCCGACGGCGATGTCGGTGGAGCCGCTGAGCCGCGCGAGCTGAAGCGAGAGCGCCGCGTGCAGGACCATGAACAGGGTCGAGCGGTGCTCGAGCGCGAGACCGTTGAGTCGCTCGGTCAGTTCCGCACCGACCACGAAGTCGACGCGGCCGCCGCGGTAGGACGCGACCGCCGGCCGGGACCGGTCTGTGGGCAGTTCCAGCACGCCCGGGACCCCGGCCAGCCGCTGCGCCCAGTAGGCCAGCTGGACCGACGCCAGCGATTCCGGGTCGTCCTCGGACCCGAGCACCTCACGCTGCCACAGCGCGTAGTCCGCGTACTGGACCGCCAGCGGCGCCCAGTCCGGGCACTCGCCACGCGTCCGGGCCTCGTAGGCGGTGAACACGTCGCGGGCCAGCGGCAGGGTCGAGAAGCCGTCTGCGCTGATGTGGTGAACCACCAGCACCAGCACGTGCTCGCTCGCGTCGAGGCGGAACATGCCGCCGCGCAAGGGGATGGTGGCGGTCACGTCGAAGCCGCCGGAGACAAGACCGAAGATCGCGGTCCGCAACTCGTCCTCACCGTCGACATCGACCGGGGTGAGGTCCAGCGCCACCTCGGCGCCGGCCAGGATTCGTTGCTGCGGCCCCTGATCGGAGTCCGGGAAGAGGGTGCGTAGGGACTCGTGCCGGTCGATGACGTCGCGCACGGCGGCGGCGAGCGCGGCGGCATCCAGGGCGCCGGTCAGCCTGACCGCGAGTGGGATGTTGTACACCGCGGACGCGGAATCGAATCGGTTGAGGAACCACATCCGCTGCTGGGCCAGTGAGAGCGGGATCCGCTCGGGCCGCTCCCCCGCGACCAGCGGGATCCGGTCCGCGGCCTCGTGGGTGTCCACCAGGGCCGCAAGGCCCGCCACGGTCGAGTTGCCGAAGACCTCCCGAACCCGCAGATCGGTGCCCGCGGTGGCGTTGACCCGGGCCACCACCTGGGTGGCGCTCAGGGAGTTGCCGCCCAGCGCGAAGAAGTCGTCGTCCGCGCCGACCCGCTCGGTCCCGAGTACCTCGGCGAAGATGTCGGCAACCACCTGTTCGGTGGCCGTCCGCGGCGGCAGGTACTCGCGCACCTCGAACACCGGCGCCGGCAAAGCCTTCCGGTCCAGCTTGCCGCCCGGCGTCAGTGGCACCGTCTCGAGCACCGTCACCGACGCCGGCACCATGTACTCCGGCAACCGATCCCGCACGAAGGCGGTCAGCGCGGCGGTGTCCACCTCGACACCCGCCCGCGGCAGCACGTACGCGACCAGCGACCGGCCACCGGCCGGGCCGTCGAATCCGACCGTCGCCGCGAAGTCGACGTCCGCATGGGCGGACAACACCGCGTCGATCTCACCCAACTCGATCCGGTGGCCGCGGATCTTCACCTGGGCATCGGTCCGTCCGAGGTACTCGAGAGTCCCCTCCCGCGTCCAGCGCACCAGGTCACCGGTCCGGTACAGCCGCGAACCGGCCGTTCCGAACGGGTTCGCCACGAACCGCTCCGCCGTCAACGACAGGCGGGCGTGGTAGCCACGCGCCAACCCGGCGCCCGACAGGTACAGCTCACCCGCGACACCGACCGGCACCGGATGCAACCGGGCATCGAGCACCACGACTTCGGTCCCGACGACCGGGCCACCCAGCGTCACCGGAGCACCGGGCACCATCGGATCCGAGTGAGCCGCAACCACTGTCGACTCGGTCGGCCCGTACGCGTTGAACATCCGACGTCCCGGCGCCCACCGCTCCACCAACGACGTCTCGCAGGCGTCGCCGCCGACGACAACCACCTCGAGCAGGTCGAGGCCCGCCGGGTCCACCGTCGCCAGGGCCGCCGGCGTCACGAACGCATGCGTCACGCGTTCCGCGCGCAACAGCCCGGCGAGGGTGTCGCCGCCGTAGACCTGCGTCGGCGCCACCACCATCGTGGCCGCGCCGCCGACCGCCATCATCAGTTCCAGGATCGACGCGTCGAAGCTCGGCGACGCGAAGTGCAGTGTCCGAGAGTCGCTGCGAACGCCGTACCGGGCGCGCTGGTCACTCGCGAACGCACCCAGACCGGCGTGCGTGACCACCACGCCCTTCGGGACGCCCGTCGACCCCGACGTGTAGATCACGTAGGCCGGATTCTCCGGACGCACCACACCGGACAGCTCGTCGTCGGCGATCGTCGCCGAACTCCTGGCCGCGACTCGCTCCGCGTCGACCGCGTCGTCGAGCACCAGCCACCGGACCGACTCGCCGAGCGCGCCTCGGCTCCGTTCCACCGTGAGACCGATCGCCGCACCGGAATCGGAGAGCATGTGCTCGATCCGCTCGGCCGGATAGGTCGGATCCACCGGCAGGAATGCCGCACCCGTCTTGGCCACCGCCCACACCGCCGTGACGGATTCGACCGATCGCTCCAGGGCCACCGCCACACACGACTCCGGTGCCACGCCCATGGCGATCAACTCACGCGCGACCCGGTTCGAGCGGGCATCCAACTCGGCGTAGGACAGAACTGTCCCCTCGAACGACAGCGCGTCCCCGGCCGGATTCGCCGACACGGCCTGTGCCAGCAACGATGCCAGGGTCGGGCCGACCGGCTCCGGCAGGGACGGCGCCGCACCCAACTCCCGCAACGACATTCGCTCGGCCGCATCGAGGATCTCGATGTCGCCGACCGGGACCGCGGGCGTGCGCACCGCGGCGGTGAGGATCCGCAGGAAGCGCGTGGCGAACTCGCGCACGGTCGCCTCGTCGAACAGGTCGGTGGCATAGACGAACTCGGCGGCCGCACCCTCGGCGTCGAGCAGCTCACTGACCGTCAGCTGCAGGTCGAACTTGGCCACCCCGAAGTCGAGCGGCTCGCGCCCGATCTGCAGACCCGGCAGGGCAAACCCGTCGACCGGCAGGTCCTCGAAGGCAAAGACCACCTGGAACAACGGGTGGTGTGCGGTGGAACGGGCCGGTGCGGTGACCTCCACCAGACGCTCGAACGCGACGTCTGCGTGCCCGAAGGCGGCGAGGTCGACGGCACGAACCTCACGGACCAACTCGTCGAACGACCGCGCCGAGCCCACCTCGGTGCGCAGCACCAGGGTGTTGACGAACATGCCGACGACGTCGTCGAGCGCGGACTCGCCGCGGCCGGCGACCGCGGTGCCGATCGCGATGTCGCTGGACTCGCTCAATCGCGCGAGCAGCACCGCCAATGCCGTGTGCAGCACCATGAACGGCGTGGCGTTGGCATGCCGCGCGATCTCACGGACTCCGTGGTAGAGGTCCGCGTCGATGGTGAAGGGCACCGTGTCGCCCCGGTAGCTCGGGGTCGGCGGACGCCGGTGGTCGTGCGGCAGCGGCAGCAGGTCGGGCAGGCCCGCGAGGCTCTGCGACCAGTACCCGAGCTGGCGAGCAGCCAGCGACTGCGGATCCGATTCCGATCCGAGGATCTCCTGCTTCCACAGCGCGTAGTCCGCGTACTGGACGTCCAGGGGCTGCCACGACGGCGCGACTCCGTGCGCACGGGCACCGAACGCGACCATGACGTCACGCGCCAGTGCCTGCATCGACCAGGCGTCGATGCTGATGTGGTGCACGACCATCGAGAGCACGTGTTCGTCGGGGGCCGCCCGGAACAGGCGCAGCCGGACGGGCGGGGCGGTGGTGACGTCGAACCCGCCGGCGGCCTCCGCCAGGAGTCGGTCCGAGAGCTCGGCCGGCGACACCGCCGCCACCCGCAGGTCCACGTCGACGTCGTCCGCAGCCAGGATCAGCTGGCTGGGACCGTCGACCGAATCCGGGTAGCGGGTGCGCAGCGACTCGTGCCGGCCCACCACGTCGGTGACCGCGTCCCGCAACGCGTCGACGTCGAGGGCACCGCTCAACCGCAGCGCCACCGCCACGTTGTACGCGCCGGAACCCGGGTCGAACTGGTTGAGGAACCACATCCGGGACTGCGCGGGCGAGAGCGGGATCCGCTCGGGACGCTCGGCCCGGACCAGCGGCCGGCGCACACCGGTGTCGGTGGCGTCGTCGAGCCGGGCGGACAGTCCCGCGACCGTCGGTGCCTCGAACAGCTCTCGGACACTCACCCGCACACCGAGTTCCGCATCGAGACGTGCCAGCAGCCGGGTGGCGAGCAGCGAGTTGCCACCGAGATCGAAGAAGTTGTCGGACGCACCGACCCGCGGCACCCCGAGCAGTTCGGCGCAGATCCGCGCGACCACGAGTTCGGTGGCCGTGGCGGGGGCGACGAACTCCGCGCCCGCGAACTCCGGTTCCGGCAGCGCCTTCCGATCGAGCTTGCCGTTCGCGTTCAGCGGGAGTTCGTCGAGGACGACCAGCACCGACGGCACCATGTACGCCGGCAGGTCGCGTCCCAGTGCTTCGAGCACGCCCGCCCGGTCGATCTCCACGCCCGGCGCGGGCACCACGTATCCGGCCAGGTACTCGCCGCCCACGCCCCCGCGCAGCAGCACCACGGACTGACCGACCGCACCGCCGCGCGTGAGCGCCGACTCGATCTCGCCGAGCTCGATGCGCTGACCGCGCAGCTTGACCTGGAAGTCCGAGCGCCCGATGTACTCCAGCTCACCCGAGCCGTTCCATCGCACCAGGTCGCCGGTGCGGTACATCCGCTCGCCGGGCCCCCCGAACGCGTTCGCGACGAACCGGTCCGCGGTCAGGTCGAACCGACCGCCGTAGCCGCGGCCGACGCCGACGCCGCCGACGTAGAGCTCACCCTCCACCCCGGCCGGTACCAGCCGCAGCCGACGGTCGAGCACGTACAGGTCGAGGTTCGCGACCGGGCGTCCGATGGGCACGCCGGCGACGTCCGCGGCCGACGCCGGGTGACACGACACCACGTCCGACGCCTCCGTCGGGCCGTAGCTGTTGACCACGCGCAGACCGGAATTCATCAGTGCTGCGAACTTGCCGACCCGGATCGACTCACCGCCGAGGACGACCATGTCGAGCCCCGCGAGGACGCCGTCGACATCGCTGTCCACGACCGCCTCGAACGCGCTCGGCGACATGTTCGCCACCGCCGCTCCGCCGTTGCCGACGATCCGCAGGATGTCCCACGGGTCGAATCCGTCCGCCGCCAGGTGGATCGTGCGCCCCTGGGTCAGGGCGGCCCACACGTTCTTCTGGGTCAGGTCGAAGTTCGGCGACGACGCGATGAGCAGGCCGCCGACGGCGGGCAGTTCGCGGCGGTACCAGGCCAGGGTGTTCTCGATGCCGGCCATCGGCACCAGCGTCGGCTTCGGCTTGCCCGTCGAACCCGAGGTGGAGATGACGTAGCCCAGCCGCAGTCCCGCCTCCGGTTCACGCCACCGGTCGACCGGACGCGCGGAAACCTCACCGGTCCCGGCGAACTCGTCCATCGCGACGACCGGGACCGGCAGGTCCCTGGCCGACGCGCTCAGCACGCACCGCGCACCGGTGTCCTCGAGGATCGACTCGATCCGGTCCGCCGGGTACGTCGGGTCGATCGGCGCGTACGCCGCACCGGCCTTCCACGCCGCCAGCATCGCGACGACCCACTCCACGGACCGCGGCAGCACGAGCGCCACCACGTCGTCGACGCCGACCCCCGACCGGACCAGTTCGACGGCCAGTGCCGTCGAGCGCTCGTCGAGTTCCGAGTAGGTCAGCGACGCCTCGCCCGCCACCACCGCGGCGGTGTCGGGGCACCGGTCGGCCTGGGCGCCGAACAGCGCCACCGGGGACCGGTCGTCGGCGGGCGTCCGAGCGCCCCGCGACCATCCGAGCATCCGGTCCCGCTCGCCCGCGCCGAAGAGGTCGATCTCCCCGACGGCCAGGGCCGGGTGCGTCGCCATGGTGTCGAGGATGCGGATCAGCCGGGAAGCCAGCAGCGTCACGGCGTCGCGGCCGAAGGACAGGGGGCTGAACCGCAGGTTCAGTCGCAGCCGCGGGTCGAGGACCGACATCAACGTCAGCGGGAAGTGCGTCGCGTCGTGCGCGTCGAGGTCGAGTACCCGCATCCCGCCGATGTCGGTGTTCTCGTCGAACCCGGACTTGTCTACGGGGTACGACTCGAACACCGTCAGGGTGTCGAAGAGCTCGCCGAGGCCGGCCGCGGCCTGGATGTCGCCGAGTCCGACGTGGTGGTGGTCGAGCAGGTCCGCCTGGTCGCCCTGCAGGCGGGACAGGAACTCCGCGACCGGCTCGTCCGGGTCGATGCGGACGCGGACGGGCACGGTGTTGATGAACAGGCCCAGCATGGACTCGACGCCGGCCAGCTGCGGCGGGCGTCCGGACACGGTGGCGCCGAAGGTGACGTCGCCTCGGGAGAGCAACCGGGCCAGCAGCAGCCCCCACGCCGCCTGGATCACGGTGTTCACCGTGACCCCGTGCTCGCGGGCCATCCGGCCGATCCCGTCCTCCAGCCCGGCGGGCAGGTCGACGATCAACTCCTCGGGCAGCGGGCCCTGCTCCCCCGGCGCCCGGACCGGCGCGAGCAGGGTCGGTTCGGTGACGCCGTCGAGGGCGCGCGCCCAGGCCGCGTGGGCGGCGGCGGTGTCGCAGTCGGCCAGCCAGGCGAGGTACTCGCGGTACGAGCGCGGCCGGGCCAGGCCCGCGACGTCGGCGCCGGCGGCGTACGAGATCAACAGCTCCCGCACCAGCAGCGGCATCGACCAACCGTCGAGCACGATGTGGTGGTTGGTGACGGCGAGCACGTACCGCTCGGGCGCCGTGCGCACCAACAGGATCCGCAGCAACGGCGGGCTGTCCATCGGGAACCGTGCGGTCCGCTCGTCGTCCAGCAGCTTCTGCAGGCGCACGTCCCGCTCGTGCTCGGGCAGCGCCCGGACGTCCACCTCGCGCCACGGCACGTCGACGTGGTCGAGCACGATCTGCACCGCGGTGCCGTCCTCCGCGTAACCGAACGCGGTACGGAGGTTCTCGTGACGACGAACCAGATCCGTTACGGCAGAACGCAACCGACTCGAGTCGACCACACCGGCCAGGCTCAACCGCAGTTGGGCGGTGTACACGTCCACCGTCTGCTCCGACAGCTCGGCGTGGAAGAGCAGGCCGCGCTGCAGCGGCGAGAGCGGCCACACGTCGGTCAGCAGCGGGTACCTGTGCTCCCACCGCTCGATCTCGCCCTGACCCACCCGGACCAGCGGGAAGTCCGACGGCGTGAACCCGCCCGTGGCGGGCTGCTCGGCATGCGCCGCGAACCCCTCGAGCGCGCGACGCCACAGGTCGGCGAGCTCGCCGACCTCCTCGGCGGAGAGCAACCCCGCCGGGAACGCGAAGGTGGCCGACAGGCTCGGCCCGTCGACTCCGTCGTCGACCATGGCGTTGACGTCCACCGCGGCGGCGACGGTCATGCCGGGCCCGCTCGCGGCGTTGAGGTCCGGCGCGTCCGGGTCGGGAATCCAGCCCAGGCCCCGCATCGACTCGGGCACCTGCGCCGCACCGGTGCGGCCGAGGTAGTTGAAGCTGACCTGCGGCTCGTGCAGGGCCGCGAGCACGGGGGCGGTCTCCTCGTCCAGGTACCGCAGCACTCCGAAACCGACGCCGCGGTTCGGCACCGCGTGCAGCTGCTCCTTGACGACCTTCATCACGACGGCGGCCGCGTCGCCACCGACGATCGCGTCGTCGAGGTCCACCGCGGCCAGGTCCAGCCGCACCGGGAACATGCTGGTGAACCAGCCGACCGTGCGGGAGAGTTCGGCGCCGGCGACGGCGGCGTCCTCGCGGCCGTGGCCCTCGAGCGTGAGCAGGACCGGGGGCGACGCGAGCCCGCGGTCGCGGCGCCACACCGACACCGCGACGGTGAGGGCCGCGATCAGTCCCTCGCTGACGCCGCACCGGAACGCACCGGGCAGGCTGGTCAGCAGGGACTCGGTGACGGCGGTGGACAGTTCCACCCGCACCCGCTCGGCGGTCGCCACCGTGTCGAGAACCGGGTCCAGGGACCGGGCGCCGAGCACCGGGTCCGGACCTGCGAGAACCTCTGTCCAGTAGTCCATCTCGTCGGCGAACGTCTTGTCCCGGGCGGAGTCGGCCACCCCGTGGGCCCACCGTCGCAGTGAGGTGCCGACAGGCGCGAGCTCCGGAGGGGCACCCGCCGCGGCCTGCATCGCGGCCTGCGCGAGGTCGGGGACGATGGTGCGCCAGGACACCCCGTCGACGACGAGGTGGTGGCCGACGATCAGGAGCCGACCCGCTGAGGTCGACTCGCGCGATTCTGTTGCCAGCCAGACGAACTGGAGCATGACCCCGTCGGCCGGGTCCAGCCGGCCCGCGGCGGCCTCGCACTCGTCGAGCATGGCGCCGTCGAACTCGGCGCTGCCCGGCGACGCGTCGACCGCGACCCTGCGCAGCAGCCGGGACGGGTCGACCGAGTCCGCCCGGGTCTCGAACACCCAGCCGTCGGGGCCGGGGACGAAGCGCGCACGCAGCGCGTCGTGACGGTCCGTCACGGCCGTCACCGCGGCGGTCAACATGGCCTGGTCGAGGTTGTCGGGCAGCGTCAGCGCGATCGCCTGGAAGAACCGGTCCGGGCCGCCGCGGGCGAGCATCGAGTGCACGATCGGCGTCAGCGGCACCGTGCCGATTCCGGCGCCGTCGAGTTCCACGAGTGCCGCGGACTCCGAGTCCTCCGCCCGCACCGCGACCCTGGCGATCTCGGCAATGGTCTTGCGCTCGAAGACGTCCCGCGCCGAGAAGCGCAGTCCGCGCTCCTTGGCCCGCGCGACGAGCTGGATCGCGATGATGCTGTCTCCGCCGACGGCAAAGAAGGACTCGTCGACGCTGACCCGGTGCGCTCCGAGCAGGTCCGCGACCACCTCCGCGATCACCTTCTCCGCGTCGGTGACCGGCTCGCGGTACTCCGCGGTGGCCGCACCGAACACCGGGATCGGCAACGCGCGGCGATCCAACTTGCCCGCGGTGGTCAACGGGACGCTGTCGATCACCATCACCACGGACGGCAGCATGTGGCCGGGCAGGAACTCGCCCGCCCGGGCGATGACCTCCGTCGGATCCACGGCGTGGCCCGAGCGGGCCCGGACGTAGGACACCAGCGCGATCGCACCGTTGCTGCGCTCGTGCGCGATGGTGACGGCGAAGTCGATGCCGTCCTGCGAGGTCAACGCGGCGTCGATCTCGCCGAGCTCGATCCGGAACCCGCGGATCTTGACCTGATGGTCCGCACGGCCGACGAACATCAGCTCGCGGTCGGGCGTCCACCGGACCTCGTCGCCGGTCCGGTACATCCGGGAACCCGGCTCCTCGAAGGGGTTCGCGACGAACCGGTCGGAGGTCAGACCCCGCCGGTCGTGGTACCCGCGGGCGAGCGCCGGCCCGGCCAGGTACAGCTCACCGACGGCCCCCACCGGCACCGGACGCAGCCGGCGGTCGAGCACCAGGGCACTCGCACCCTGGATCGGGGCGCCGATGGTGATCCGGTCGTCCACCGCGAGCGGGTGCCCGGTCGTGATGACGATCGTCGTCTCGGTCGGCCCGTAGCTGTTGGTGAAGCTGCAGACGTCGGCGAACTTCTCGACGAGGTCCGGCGTGCAGACGTCGCCACCGACGACCACCGCCTGCAGGTCCTCCAGACCCTTCGGGTCGACCGACCCGAGCACGGTCGGCGCCGAGATGATGTGGGTGACCCGCTGCGACCGCAGCAGGTCCACGAGGTCGTCGCCGCCGTAGACCTCCGGCGGGGCCACCACCATCGTGGCGCCCGCACTGAAGGCCTGCACCATCTCGAAGACCGAGGCGTCGAAGCTGGCGGAGGAGAAGCGCAGCACCCGGGACTCGGACGTGATGTCCAACTCCGGCCGCGCCGCGGCCGCGAAGTTGACCAGGCCGGCGTGGGTGACCACCACGCCCTTCGGCAGACCCGTCGATCCCGAGGTGTAGATGACGAACGCCGGGTTCGCCACGCAGAGGGCATGGCGCCGGTCCGCGTCGGTGAACGGATCCGTCGACAGTCCGGAGTACCGGGCGATCGTCTCCGCGTCGTCGGTCGTCAGCCAGTCCACCGAGGACGGCAACGCACCGCGCTGGGCGGTCGTGGTCAGCCCGACCAGGACGCCCGAGTCGGTGACCATGTGTATCTTGCGGTCGGCGGGCAACTCCGGGTCGATGGGCAGGAAGGCCGCGCCGGACTTCGCCACCGCCCAGACGGCGACGAGCGCCTCGACCGACCGGGAGAAGGAGAGCGCCACGAACGACTCGGGACCGACGCCCCGGTCGACGAGCAGTCGTGCGAGCTGGTTCGACCGGGCGTCGAGTTCCCGGTAGCTGACCCGCGCGTCGCCGGCGAGGATCGCGATTCCGTCCGGGTTCGCCGCGGCGCCGTCCCCGAGCAGGTCCGGCAGCAGTCGCGGGGCGGACGCGGCGGGCCCACGCAGCGGCACCAACTCGGCGCGTTCGTCGTCGTGCAGTACGTCCAGCCCGGACACCCGCGCCGCGCCGTCAGCCGCGGCGAACTGGGTGAGGTACTCGAGGAACCGGGCGTGGTGGCCCTGCAGGTCCTCGGCGGTGTACAGGTTCGGGTTCGCCTCGAAGTCGAGGTGCGGACGGCTTCCGGCGACGCTCGGGTAGATGTTGACGGACAGGTCCTCCACCGGACCGGTGGTCAGCACCCGCATCCGACCCGTCAGGTCGCCGAAGCGAATCTCGCTGTGGAACATCATGATGTTGATCGCCGGCCCGAAGAGGCCACGCTGCCCGGCGCCGGAGCCCAGTCCGCGACGCATGTCCTCGTGGCGGTAGCGCTGGTGGCGCAGCGCCCCGGTCAGTTCCAGCTGCACCGCGGCGACGAGCTCCGAGACCGTCGTCTCGTGGCCGACCTGGACCCGGAGCGGGATCACGTTGGACACCATGCCGCCGGACCGCCGCATCTGCGCGGTGGTCCGCGCCGACACCGGCAGGCTCAACGCGACGTCGCTCTCACCGGTGAGCCGGGAGAGGAAGGCCGCCACAGCGGCGATGGCGATCGGCGTGAACGCCGACTCGTTGGCGTCGATCGCGGCCTCGGTGGCCTCCGCCAGCGGCCCTCCCGCCACCAGCGAGAACGGACCGACCGCCGCGGTACTGGCGGCGAGGCTGATCGGCTCGGGCAGCTCGCGGGTCCGCTCCGCCCAGTACTCGCGGTCCTTGGCGAACCGGGTGGACTCCCGGTAGCGGGTCTCGTCCTCGCAGATCTCCCGGACGGGACTGGCCTTGTGGTCGGCGGCGGCCCTGCCCTCGACCGCCGCCGTGTACAGCTCGGCCACGCGGTTCATGTACGTCATCGCGCCGAACCCGTCGAGCGCGATGTGGTGGATGCGGGCGTACCAGTAGTAGCGGTCCTCCCCGATCCGCAGCACCGCGGACTCGATCAACCGGTCCGTCACGAGGTCGATCGGGGCGCTGTACTCGGCGCGCATCCAGTCCTCGGCTGCCCCGGCCGGGTCCGTCGCGGAACGCAGGTCGACGATCTTCATCTGGTCGTTGAGCGTCTCGTCGATGACCTGCGCGGGCTCACCGTCGTGCTCGACGATCCGGAGCATCCCGGTGCCCAGCTCACGCGAGGCGAGCGCTCCCGCCGCCTGCATCGCATCCATGTCGAGGTCGCCGACCACGTCGACGCACTGGGCAATGGTGATCGGCACATCCGGCAGCAGGTGCTGCGCGAACCAGATCCCGCGCTGCGCGGCCGAGAGTGGGAATGCCTCCACACCACCGTTCGCATCCGTCTGCGGAGAGTTGAGGATGTCGGACTCGCGGACGGAGTCACGTGCAGGAACCACCGGTAGAACCTCTCGAAATGATTGCTGAACCCCACCAGACTCGACACTTGGGCAAAGTGTCCAGCTATCGGGGAAATATGGGGTCTGTGCTGGGGAACCTTCGTGTCAACGGCGAGGATCGGACGCTGCAGTTCAGGGCACACGGATCGGCATGTGTCTGTGCGCAGAGAATACGAGATCCGGCGGACATCGCGCACGAGTATTGGACAATCGTGCAACTTCCGAACAAGCGCCACCCGCATTTGGTCATCGATGAATCCATGCAGGTCAAGGTGCAGTACCGTAGCAAGGATCTGTCGATCGCGGTACGCCTGGCGATCGGCGGGAACGCCTGGGGGGCGGCGGCCTGGGCTGCGTCCGCCTAGAATTGAGGCCGCCCCCGCCCGCCGCCTTGTCAGGAGCCCACCTGTGCCCGTCGCCGCCGATTCCCATGCAGCCTTCGCGGCCTATGCCCACCCCGAACGGCTGGTTACCGCGGACTGGCTCGCCGGCCACATCGGGGCACCCGGCCTCAAGATCGTCGAGTCCGACGAGGACGTGTTGCTCTACGACGTCGGACACATCCCGGGCGCGGTGAAGATCGACTGGCACCTGGACCTCAACGACCCGGTCACCCGCGACTACATCGACGGCACGGCCTTCGCAAAGCTGATGAGCAGCAAGGGAATCCGCCGAGACGACACCGTCGTCATCTACGGCGACAAGAGCAACTGGTGGGCCGCCTACGCGCTGTGGGTGTTCACCCTGTTCGGCCACGAGGACGTGCGCCTGCTCGACGGCGGCCGCGACGCGTGGATCGCCGAGAACCGCGACACCACCCTCGACGTTCCCGAGAACCAGCCCACCGACTACCCGGTGGTCGAGCGGGACGACGCGTCGATCCGCGCCTTCAAGAACGACGTCCTCGGCCACCTCGGCCAGGGGCCGCTGATCGACGTGCGTTCTCCCCAGGAGTACACCGGCGAGCGCACCCACATGCCGGACTACCCGGAAGAGGGCGCGCTGCGCGGCGGGCACATCCCCACCGCGGTGTCGATCCCGTGGGCCAAGGCGGCGGCCCCCGACAGCCGGTTCCGCAGTCGACCGGAGCTCGAGGAGATCTACGCCGACTTCGCCACCACCGACGACATGGTCGCGTACTGCCGGATCGGCGAGCGGTCGAGCCACACCTGGTTCGTGCTCACCCACCTCCTCGGGTTCGAGAAGGTGCGCAACTACGACGGCTCCTGGACCGAGTGGGGCAACGCGGTGCGGGTCCCCATCGTCAAGGGCGAGGCACCCGGCGTGGTTACCGAGATCGGGGCGTCGTGACCGCACTGCCCGCCCCGCTCGCCGAGATCGTCGACGACTTCGCCGCCGTCGACGGGCAGGAGAAGCTGCAGCTGCTGCTGGAGTTCAGCCGCGAGCTGCCTGACCTGCCCGCGGAGCTCGCGCAGGCCGCGATGGAGCCCGTCCCGGAGTGCCAGTCGCCGCTGTTCTTGTCGGTGGACGCCACCGACCGCGCGCACGTGCGGTTGCACTTCAGTGCGCCGCCGGAGGCCCCGACGACGCGTGGCTTCGCCTCGATCCTGCACCAGGGGCTGGACGGGCAGAGCGCACAGTCGATCCTGGACGTGCCCTCCGACTTCTACTCTGCACTCGGCCTCGCCGACGCGGTCAGTCCGCTGCGGCTGCGGGGCATGTCCGCCATGTTGACCCGAATCAAGCGACACCTGTAAGGAATGAAGTCCAGTCGTCTCGCGACGACGCACACAATGCGGTGAGCTGACGTCCGACCCTGTCGGACTGCGTGCCCGTCCTCCCATCGGTAAAATTTCCGGTCGGAGGCCGCTGTGTCCGGCCACCCTCCCGGACCGGCTCGGTCTACGCCTGAAGCACACCACTCGCGAGAACTGGATGCTGCCAATGGAATTTACTGAACTCGCCGACTACCCCGTCTCCCCGGGCACCCTCACCGAATGGCTGCCCACGGTCAGTCCACCGGCCGCTTCGTCCGCCGCACCCTGGTACGACGACCCCCGGCCCGCCTCGTTCGTCCAGGCGGCTCGCCTGCGCGAGGCGGCCACCCACACCGGGCCGGGGCACGAGTCCTGGCTCGGCACCGCGTTCACCGTGGCCGGCCCGCTCGACGAGGCCGCGTTCGGGCGGGCGCTGCGGGTCTGGATCGACCGGCACGAGGCGCTGCGCAGCCACGCCGAGGTCGAACCCGCCACCGGCAGGCTCAGCCGGCAGACCTTCGACGACGGCGTGGTCTCGGTGTGCCCGCTCACCCACGGCCACCGGTCCTCGGCCATGATCTTCGAGCACCTGCACGACCTGTTCGACCGCGCCACCTCCCCCCTGTCGTGGCCCGCGTTCGCCTTCGCGACCGTCGCCGCCCCGGACCCCGACGACGGCTTCACCGTCTACTTCGCCGCCGACCACGCGATCATCGACGGCCTGACCATCGTGTTGATCGCGCACGCGATCGAGGCGCTGTACCGGCAGGAACAGGGCGGTCCCGCCGCGGGCCTGTTCCCGGTGGGCAGCTACCTCGACTACGGCGTGCGCGAACGCGAGGACGCCGCCGACCTCGACGCCGCCGCGCCCGTCGTGCGCTCGTGGCGGGAGGCGCTCGACCGCAACGACGGCCGGCTGCCGCGGTTCCCGCTCGAACTCGGCGACCGGCCGGCCGGGCCGGTGCCGCAGGGCGCCCTGTCTGCGTGGGTGCTCGACGCCGAGGCCGCGGACGCCTTCGCCGTCGCCTGCCGGAAGGTCGGGCACAGCTTCTTTGCGGGCGCCCTGGCCTGTCTGGGCCTGGTGGGCGCCGAACTCGCCGGCGAGGACCGCTTCGACACCGTCACCCCGATGCACACCCGCAGCGACCCCTACGCCGCGGCGTCGGTCGGCTGGTACGTGGGTATCGGTCCGATCAGCTTCGACGTCCGCGGGGCGCGGTCGTTCGGCGAGCTGGCCGGCCGGGCCGCCCAGCAGATCGCGGCCGCCAAGGACTCGTCGAAGGTCCCCTTCGACCGGGTCTGCGAGGTCCTGGGCCGGGGCGCGCGGCCGCGGTTCGTGGTCTCGTACATGGATGTCAGGTTTGCGCCGTCGGCCTCCCGCTGGTCGGAGTGGAACGCCCGCGCGCTGCGCAGCAAGCAGTACGACGACGACTCCGTCTACATCTGGATCAACCGCACCCCGCTGGGGGTCAACATCGCGGCGCGGTACCCGAACACCGACGTCGCGACCGCCAACGTGCACCGCTACCTCGCCCGCCTGCGGATCCGGCTGGAGGAGGTCGTCGGGACCGGCAGTTGCGCGCTCGGCGAACCGCTCCACCGCTAGGCTCGAAAACTACTTGTCAGTAGTGTTTGCCGCCTCCCGAGAGCCGCTAGTGTGAATTGGCTATCCAATTACATCGGCGTCCTGGACGGTGCATACACTCCCAACAGACGCCCGTCCATACCTGCCGGGCAACGACCCCGGCCGGGGGACCGACGCGGTTTCCCATGCGACCAACAGGAGGCTCAGTGCCCAGTCATGCCAGCGCGCACATCACCAAGGTGCTCGTCGCCAACCGCGGCGAGATCGCAGTCCGGGTGATCAGGGCGGCAGCGGACGCAGGCCTGGCCAGCGTCGCCGTCTACGCCGAGCCGGACGCGGATGCGCCCTTCGTGCGCCTTGCCGACGAGGCGTTCGCCCTCGGCGGCCAGACGTCCGCCGAGTCGTACCTCGTCTTCGACAAGATCCTCGACGCGGCACGCAAGTCCGGCGCCGACGCCATCCACCCCGGCTACGGCTTCCTCTCCGAGAACGCCGACTTCGCCCAGGCCGTCATCGACGCCGGGCTGATCTGGATCGGCCCCTCGCCGCAGTCCATCCGCGACCTCGGCGACAAGGTCACCGCCCGGCACATCGCCGAGCGCGCCAAGGCCCCGATGGCCGCCGGCACCAAGGACCCCGTCAAGAACGCCGACGAGGTCGTCGAGTTCGCCAAGCAGTACGGCGTCCCGGTCGCGATCAAGGCCGCCTTCGGTGGCGGTGGCCGCGGCATGAAGGTCGCCCACACCATCGAGGAGATCCCCGAGCTCTTCGACTCCGCCACCCGTGAGGCGATCGCCGCCTTCGGCCGCGGCGAGTGCTTCGTCGAGCAGTACCTCGACAAGGCCCGCCACGTCGAGGCCCAGGTCATCGCCGACCAGCACGGCAACGTCATCGTCGCGGGCACCCGCGACTGCTCGCTGCAGCGCCGTTTCCAGAAGCTGGTCGAGGAGGCGCCCGCGCCGTTCCTCACCGACGACCAGCGCGCCCGGATCCACAGCTCCTCGAAGGCCATCTGCAAGGAGGCCGGCTACTACGGCGCCGGCACGGTCGAGTTCCTCGTGCAGGGCGACACCGTCTCGTTCCTCGAGGTCAACACCCGCCTGCAGGTCGAGCACCCTGTCACCGAGGAGACCGCGGGCATCGACCTCGTGCTCCAGCAGTTCAAGATCGCCAACGGCGAGGAGCTGGAGTTCACCGAGGATCCCGCACCGCGCGGCCACTCCTTCGAGTTCCGGATCAACGGCGAGGACGCCGGCCGCGGCTTCCTGCCCGCCCCCGGCCCGGTCACCAAGTTCGTGCCCCCGACCGGCCCCGGCGTCCGCATGGACTCCGGCGTCGAGTCCGGCTCCGTCATCGGCGGCCAGTTCGACTCGATGCTGGCCAAGCTGATCGTCACCGGCGCCACCCGCGACCAGGCCCTCGCCCGCGCCCGCCGCGCGCTGGCCGAGTTCCACGTCGAGGGCCTCGCGACGGTCATCCCGTTCCACCGCGCCATCGTCGAGGACCCCGCGTTCATCGGCAACGGCGAGAGCTTCGACGTCTACACGAAGTGGATCGAGAACGAGTGGAACAACACCGTCGAGCCGTACACCGCCGGTGAGGCGCTCGAGGAGGACGAGGCCCTGCCGCGTCAGGCCGTCGTCGTCGAGGTCGGCGGACGCCGCGTCGAGGTGTCGCTGCCCGGTCAGTTCTCGCTCGGCGGTGGCGGATCCGCCAACGGCGCCACCCGCAAGAAGCCGAAGCCGCGCAAGCGTGGTGGCGGAGCGGGCGGAGCGGCGTCGGGTGACGCCGTGACGGCCCCCATGCAGGGCACCGTCGTCAAGGTCGCCGTCGAGGAGGGCCAGGAGGTCGCCGAGGGCGATCTGATCGCCGTGCTCGAGGCCATGAAGATGGAGAACCCCGTCAACGCGCACAAGGCCGGCATCGTGACCGGACTGGCCGTCGAGCCGGGCGCCGCCATCACCCAGGGCACCGTGCTCGCTGAGCTCAAGTAGCACAAGCACTCTCACAGCGCCCCCGGTTGCCCAGGCAACCGGGGGCGCTGTGCTGTGCGCGCACTATCCTGTTCCCATGGCAGAGGTTCCCGAGATCCGCATCGGCACCGCCGAACGCGAACAGGCGCTCGAGGCGTTGAGCCGCCACTTCAGCGACGGTCGGCTGACGGTCACCGAATTCGACGAACGCAGCAGTCAGGTCGCCGCGGCCACCACCCGCGGCCAGATCGATCGGGTGTTCGCGGACCTCCCGGCCACGGCGGGACCCGGCTCCCCCGCGCCCGCCGAACCGGCCCGACGGTTCCAGCCGGACTGGTCCGGACGGGCGATGGCCGTCATCCCGATCGCCGCGCTGGTCCTGTTCTTCGTCACCGGCAGCTGGCTGTGGTTCCTGGCCGTCCCCGCGGCGGGCGCCCTGCTCTTCGGAACCGACCGCGAACGCAAGGAACGCCGGCGTCGTGATCGGCGCAACGACCGAGAGGACCGCAACTGATGGAACCGATCGAGGTGAACGCCGGCGCCTGGTACCTGCGGGCGCTGCGCGCCGACGAACGGGTCGACGACCGGCCGGCGCTCGCCGACGGCGGGATCGACGACCCGGACTACGTCGCCACCCGCACCGCGCAGTGGGCGGCCGACGAGCACTACTCGTGGGCGGTGTGCCAGCCGAACACCGGCGAACTGCTCGCCGAGGTGGGCCTGACCCTGGACGGACCCAGGGCCGTGCTGGCCGGCTGGGCCCGTCCCGGGCACGAGGATGCGCTGGGTACCGCGACGACCGTGATCCGCCGGTTCGCCGAGGGCGCGCTGGAGTTGACGGTTACGTGAGCAGGTTGGCGCGCAACGCATCCCGGTCGGCCGCCGAGATTCCCAGGCCGTCCGCGAAGTAGCCCTCGACGTCCCCGAAGCTGGCGTGGAGCTGCTCGAGCGCGGCCTCGAGGTAGGCCCTGCGGACGCCGAGGATCGGCAGCAGCAGATCGGGGTTGCCGCCCGCGGCACGGAACTTGTCGAAGACCGGCGCGAGGGCCGGCAGCAGCTGCTCGTTGGTCAGCAGGTAGTCCGCGAACGCGTCCTCCTTGCTGACCCCGAGGAACAGCAGCAGCGACGCGGTCGCCCAGCCCGTCCGGTCCTTGCCGGTGGTGCAGTGGATCAGCGCCGGCGTGTTCTGCGCCCTCGCCAGGTCCGTGAACAACGTGCGGTAGGCCGCGATTGCGCTGGGCAGGGTGACGAAGTCCCCGTAGACCTTGAGCAGGAATTCGTTGGTGTCGCCCGTGCCGAGCAACTCCTCCGCCACCTTCGGGTCGGTGAGGATGTGCTGCATCATCGCCGGGGCCGCGCTCTGGTCCGCGTCCGCGAAGACGTCCAGCGCCACCTCCTTCGCACCGCTCGGGGCCCGGTCGGGCAGCACCTCCCGCTCGGCCTCGGTCCGCAGGTCGTAGACCGTGGTGATGCCGAGTGCGTCCAGCGCGGCGACGTCGCCGTCGGCGACGCGCCCGAGGTCGGTCGACCGGTAGACGACGCCGGTCCGAACTCGGGCCCCGTCCGCTGTCGGATAGCCGCCGATGTCGCGCAGGTTGGGCACGGAGGGGATCGGGACTGCCGCTCCCGTGGTGGGTGTGATGCTCATACCCAGCAGGCTAATCCACGCTCACCAGTAGTAGTCCTTGCGGACGATCATCGTGAAGCGGCGGGCCTCCCGCTCCAGGACTTTTTGCCACAGCGCGTACCTGGCCCTGCTCAGCGGCAGGTCGTAGGCGCCCAGGTAGTCGACGATGTCGTAGCTGAAGCTCTGTTTGAACTGGCCGATCCCGTGGAACGGGTGCGCCTTGTCGTCGGCGAACGCCGCGGGCGGTGTCCCACCCATGTCGTATCGGACGCACCCGGACTCCCGGGCCCACTCGATCATCGCCCACTGAACAGCATGCCCGACGCCGTGCGCACCGAGTCCGCTCTGCGCGGAGGAGTCCTCGCGTTTGCGCACCGAGGCTCCGTTCATGTAGTACGCGTTGCGCCCCAACTTCATCGCAAACCCGCCCGCCATCACCTCACCCTCGAAGCGGGCGACAAACAACTGGCCGTTCCCGGACGACTCGTAACGCCCCCAGAACTCCTCGTAGTACTCGTAGCTCCGAATCCCGAACCGGCCCTTCGCGGTATCGGAGAGAAGGTCGAACACGAGGCGGCAGTTGGCAGGGGTCGCCGGCACCCGGTCGACGTGCACCCCGTCCCGCTCGGCCCGCCTGATCCAGCGCCTGGCCCTGGTACTGAACCGCGACATCACCTCCGTCGGCTCGCCCGAGATGTCGAGCACAATGGTCGACGAATTGGCCGCGATGGAACGAGCCTGCCTGAAGCCCCGAGCGAGGAGCTGGCCGCGTTCCATGTCGCCGAACCTGATCTTGGGCTCGATCTTCACGGCAAAGACGCCGTGGGCGCGGGCGAACTCGGCGAGCAGGTCGACAACCGAGATCACCCCGTCGATGCCGACCACGCCGGGTCCTCCCGGCAGATACCAGAGCTTCCCGAGCGCCACAACCCGCTTCTCGAGAACTGTCACGGCGAGTCCGTCGACCATGAGGTGCACGGGGTGGTAGCCGTTGAATCGCTTCTGCTCCGCGTAGTCGCGACTGCGCCAGACGTCACCGCCGTCGGGGTTCGCGACGATCAGGTCGTCCCAGCCCTCGACTTCGGACGGGTCCGCCATCCGCACGGTCACAACGCAGCCCGCCCGTCTCGCCGGACACCACGGAACCGTAAATCTTTAGCAAACGAAAGCAACTAGTCACACCCCTAGACACAGAACCCGGCCAACTGCTGGATTATGCACAAGGCCAGCCCCCGGCGGGCATGAATTCGAGGGTGAAATCGATCGGCAACCATGTAGCAAACCATGCGGGCGACGACCCGCTGATGGCTCACCGCACGACTGCGTGTGGGCCAGTCGGCAGGAGTCAGTGCCGCAACCGGTCAGCATCGACGGACGAGGTCAGCACCCGGTCCAGAGCGTCGACCGCATCGTCGAGTTCGGCGGCGGTGACGGTCAGCGGCGGCCTGAATCTGATCCCCCGCTCCCCCGTGCCCAGGATCAGCACGTGTTCGCGTTCGCGCAGCTCGGTGAGCACCGCGTCGCGGCGGTCCGGCGAGTCCAGCGTCACCGCGCACATCAGTCCGCGACCGCGCGGGTCGGTGACGCACTCATGCCTGGCGGCCAGCCAGTCCAGCCGGCCCAGCAGGTGCGAGCCCAGCAGTCGCGCCCGGTCGATCAACCGGTCCCGCTCGATCACCTCGAGAATTCGCCGGGCCCGAACCATGTCCGTCAGGTTGCCGCCCCAGGTGGAGTTGATGCGGGAGGAGACCCGGAACACGTTGTCTCGCACCTCGTCCACCCGCCCGCCGGCCATCACCCCGCACACCTGAGTCTTCTTCCCGAACGCGACCACGTCGGGGTCGAGGCCGAGTTGCTGGTACGCCCAGGACGTTCCGGTCATGCCGACACCGGTCTGCACCTCGTCGAGCACGAACAGCGCGTCGCTGCGCCGGCACAACGCCGCCATCGCCTGCAGAAACTCCGGGCGGAAATGGCGATCGCCGCCCTCGCCCTGGATCGGTTCGGCCAGGAAGCAGGCGATGTCGTGGGGATGTTCGTCGAACGCGCGGCGCGCCTGCGACAGTGCGCGTGCCTCGGCGGCCGCCACGTCCCGGCCGGGTTCGAGGCAGGGGGCATCGATCCGGGGCCAGTCGAACTTGGGGAACCGCGCCACCTTGCCGGGGTCGGTGTTGGTCAGCGACATCGTGTAGCCGGTGCGACCGTGGAAGGCGTGGGTCAGGTGCAGTACCCGGGTGCCGAGCGCGGGGTCGATCCCGCGCGCCTCGTTGTGCCGGCTCTTCCAGTCGAAGGCGACCTTGAGCGCGTTCTCGACGGCCAGCGCCCCGCCGTCGACGAAGAACAGGTGCGGCAGCGCCGGGTCGCCCAGCACCCGCACAAAGGTCTGCACGAACCTCGCCATCGGCACCGTGTAGACGTCGGAGTTGCTCGGCTTGTTCACTGCGGCGGCGGCCAGTTCAGCGCGGAACCCCTCGTCCTCGGCGAGGTCCGGGTGATTCACGCCCAGGGCGGAGGAGGCGAAGAAGCCGAACATGTCGAGGTACTCGGTGCCGTCGCGGAGGTCGACGAGCAGGCGTCCGTGCGAGCGGTCGAGGTCGAGAACCAGGTCGAAACCATCCACCAGCAGGCTCTCCCGCAGCACCGTGAGCACCCGGTCCGCGGGCAGACCAGCGGACGACTCGGATGACCACATCGCGGTGCTCATCCGCCCAGGATAGGCGCATTTACGTGAAATTGACCATCCCACAGGAAATATGACTGCCTGGACGCTACCGCTCGTAAAATGTCTGCAAGATGATGGTGCTGCGGGTCTGCACGTTGGCTGTCACCCGGATCTTCTGCAGCAACGCCTCGAGCGCCCGCGGGGACGCCACGCGCACCAGGAGCACGTAGCTGTCCTCCCCCGCCACCGAGTGGCACGCCTCGATCTCGGGCAGGTGCTCGAGCCGTGCGGGAGCGTCGTCCGGGCCGGACGGATCGAAGGGGGTGATCGCGACGAACGCGGACAGACCGTGCCCGACGGCCTCCGGGTCCACCTTCGCCGTGTAGCCGCGGATCACCCCTCGCGCCTCGAGCCGGCGTACCCGCGACTGCACCGCCGAGACCGACAGCCCCGCCTTCTCCGCAAGCGTCGACAGGGTCGCCCGCCCGTCCGCGATCAGCTCACGAACCAGCAGGGCGTCCGTCTCGTCCAGTTTCTCCGGCACCCGCGCAGGCTAACTCAGCGCACACTGGTCTCGGCGCACCCTCGCGACGAAAGGACACCGACATGATCCTTCCCGACACCGACAGCCTGCGGACCCGGGCCGAGGCGGCGCTGGCCGCGTGCGGGGCCCGCGACGACCATCCCAACCCCGACGGCGCGCTGACGGCCCGCACCCCGATCACCGGCGGCGTCCTGTGCCGGTTGACTCCAACCACACCGGCGCAGGTCACCGACGCCGTCGCCGACGCGCACGACGCCTTCCTCCGGTGGCGGACGGTGCCGGCACCGCAGCGCGGCGCGCTGGTCCGGCGGCTCGGCGAACTGCTGACCGAGCACAAGTCGGACCTCGCGACCCTCGTCACGCTCGAGGCGGGGAAGATCACCTCCGAGGCGCTCGGCGAGGTGCAGGAGATGATCGACGTCTGCGAGTTCGCGGTCGGGTTGTCCCGGCAGTTGTACGGCCGCACGATGCCGTCGGAGCGCGCGGGCCACCGCCTGATGGAGACCTGGCACCCCCTCGGTGTGGTCGCGGTGATCTCCGCGTTCAACTTCCCCGTGGCGGTGTGGTCCTGGAACACCGCGCTCGCCCTGGTCTGCGGCGACACCGTGGTCTGGAAGCCCTCCGAACTGACGCCGCTCACCGCGATCGCGTGTGATGCGTTGCTGCGCCGGGCCGCCGAGGACGTCGGTGCACCGGCCGGGGTCCACCGCCTGGTCCTCGGGGCCGGGCCGGTCGGCGAGCAGCTCGTCGACGACCCGCGGGTCGCCGTGGTCAGCGCGACCGGGTCGGTCCGGATGGGCGGGGCGGTCGGGCCGCGGGTCGCGCAACGCCTCGGTCGATGCCTGCTCGAGCTCGGCGGCAACAACGCGGCCGTGGTCGCGCCGTCCGCGGACCTCGACCTGGCCGTGCGCGGGATCGTGTTCTCCGCGGCCGGGACTGCCGGCCAGCGCTGCACCAGCCTGCGCCGGCTGATCGTGCACTCCTCGGTCGCCGACGAGACGATCGAGCGGGTCGCTTCCGCCTACCGGCAACTCCGGGTCGGCAACCCGCTCGAGGCAGACACCCTCGTCGGTCCGCTGATCCGCGAACGGTCCTGGGAGGCCATGACGGCCGCGCTGGACAAGGCCCGGGCGGACGGCGGCACCCTGGTGTGCGGCGGCGAACGGGTGGAGTCGGGCGGCGGTCACTACGTCGCGCCCGCGCTGGTCCGGATGCCCGCGCAGACCGCGGTGGTACGCGAGGAGACCTTCGCCCCCATCCTGTACGTGCTCACCTACGAGACCCTGGACGAGGCGATCGCGCTGCACAACGATGTGCCGCAGGGGCTTTCGTCCTCGATCTTCACCACCGACCAGCGCGAGGCCGAGCGGTTCCTCGCGGCGGACGGCTCCGACTGCGGGATCGCCAACGTGAACATCGGCACCTCCGGCGCGGAGATCGGCGGCGCGTTCGGCGGCGAGAAGGAGACCGGGGGCGGCCGCGAGTCGGGATCCGATGCGTGGAAGGCCTACATGCGGCGCGCCACCAACACCGTCAACTACTCCGATCAGCTTCCGCTCGCGCAGGGCGTGAAGTTCGGGTGATCGACTTCACCCGCTCCTCGTAGTCCGCCCGTCCCGCCGGGTCGACGGACGTCACCGCCCGGTTCCCGCCGATCACCCGGCGCACCAGGCTGATCAGCGGTTCGGGGGCCAGCGCGAGCGCGACGTCCAGGGCCGCCAGGTAACCGGGCACCGGGGTCTGTGCCCGCCGCGTCGACACCGTGCGCACTACCGCCGCCGCGATGTCCTCGGGGTCGACCGTCGGCAGCCCCCTGCCCAGGGGGAGCCCGGAGGTCAGGGTGGTGCGGACCGCGCTGGGCAGCACGGTGGACACACTGACCCCGTGTTCGGCGAACTCGAGCCGGGCGGTCGACGAGAGTCCCACGGCCGCAAACTTGCTGGCGTTGTACACCGCCAGCCCGGGGATCGCGACCTTGCCCGCGAGCGACGCGACGTTGACGATGTGGCCGCGGCCGCGGGTGACCATCGCCGGGGCCACCGCGCGCATGCCGTGGATCAGCCCCCACACGTTCACGTCGATCGTGGCCTCGCCGATCTCGTCCGGCTCCTCCAGGAACGGCGCGACCGGCATCACCCCGGCGTTGCCGACCAGCACGTCGACGGGCCCGAGGTCGGCCGTCACCGCCGTCACGCAGGCGTCCCACGACGCCCTGGTCCGCACGTCCAGCGTGTACGCCCGCGCCGCCGAACCGATCTCGGCCACCACCTCGTCGGCCGCGGCACGATCGAGGTCGGCCACCGCGACCCTGGCGCCGCGCGCGGCCATGGCGTGCGCGGTGGAGCGACCAATGCCGCGCCCCGCACCGTTGATCAGGACGACGGCTCCGCGCAGGTCGATCCCGGGGTACTTCACCGGGTCTCCATCTCGTAGGCGCGTTCGTCGAACTCGCCGAGCCTGGTCTTCATCCGCGCGGTGGACCACGGCCAGTTGAAGCTGTTGCGCCCGTTGACGTCCAGGAAGTAGCTCTGGCATCCACCGGCGTTGTAGACGGTGGTGGCCAGCGCCTGCTGCACCTCGGCGTTGAAGGCCGCCTGCACCTCCGGGCGGGTCTCCATCCGGGTCCAGTTGCCGTCCCTGGCCGCGGCGATCGCCTTCGCCAGGTAGCCCAGCTGCGCCTCGAGGATCATGAACGCCGAGGTGTGGCCGGTGCCGAGCGCCGGGCCCAGCAGCACGTAGGCATTGGGGAACCCGGCGATCGTGGTGCCGAGATAGGCCTGCGGGCTGCCCTTCCAGTGCTCGTCGAGGTTGCGGCCCTCGCCGTCGAAGATCTTGCCGCCGATCGGCATGTCGAGGATGTGGAAGCCGGTGCCGAGGATGATCGCGTCGACCTCCCGCTCGGCGCCGTCGGCCCCGACCACCGTGTTGCCCCGGACGGAGGCGACCGCGTTGGCGTGCACCTCGACGTTGGGCCGGGTCAGCGCCGGCAGGTAGGTGTTCGACAGCAGCAGGCGCTTGCAACCGAGGGTGTAGTCGGGCGTGAGGGCCTTCCGCAGCTCGGGGTCGCGGACCTGGGCACGCAGCTGCGCCTTGCCGATCTGCTGCACGATCCGCAGGATCCACGGGTGCCGGAACCCGAGCCCGAGCGCCTCCATGATCGAGTACTCGATCGCGCGGAGGGCGCGGTGTGCGCCCGGAATCCGGCGCATCACCCAGCGTTCCGCCTGCGGCACGTGATGGTCCGGCTTCGGCAGCACCCACTGCGCCGTGCGCTGGTAGAGGTGCAGCTCCCCCACGCTCGGTGCGATCGCGGGCACGAACTGCACCGCGGAGGCGCCGGTGCCGACGACCGCGACGCGCTTGCCCTTCAGGTCGTAGTCGTGATCCCAGCGCGAGGAATGGAATACCTTGCCGCCGAAGGTGTCCAGGCCGGGGATCGCAGGTACCAGCGGTTCGTTCCAGGGACCGACGGCCGCGACCAGGGAGTTCGCGGTGAGGGTGCCCTTCGAGGTCTCGAGCACCCAGCGGTGGGCCGACTCGTCCCAGTCCGCGCGGATCAGCTCGGTGCCGAAGCGCACGTGCGCGTCGACCCCGTGTTCGGCGGCGGTGCGGTCGATGTAGCGGCGGATCTCGTCCTGACCCGCGAACAGCCTGGTCCACTCCGGGTTCGGCGCGAACGAGAACGAGTACAGCCCGGACGGGACGTCGCAGGCGCACCCGGGGTAGTCGTTGTCGCGCCAGGTGCCGCCGAGCGAATCGCCCTTCTCGAGGATCGCGAAGTCCGTGATCCCCATCCGCCGCAGGGTGATCCCGGCGCCGATGCCGGAGATGCCGGCCCCGACGACGAGGACCTCGAAGTGCTGTTCCTGTGTCATACGAAGGCCTTTCGAGTCGTGCGCAGGGCGGCCTCCAGGGTGGCCAGACGCCTGCGGTCGTCCATGAAGTTCGGGCCCATCACGGCGAGGTCCTCGGCGGTGGCGTCGAGCCGGACGACCCGGGTGCCCGCCGCCGTGGCGGCGGCGATCTCCGCGTCCAGGCCGGCGCTCATCCAGCTGCGTAGGACCAGTCGTTCCGCGCGGGCGGCGCCGCGGGCGCGCACGGGGCCGGTGGAAGCCATCGGCGCCAGCACCACCAGTTCGTCGAGTTCGAGCGGGACAACCAGGTCCGCGGACGCGGTCGAGGCCGCGCCGCCGTCGACGTAGCGCCTGCCCCCGATCCGAACCGGCGGCATCCATCCCGGGATCGCCCAGGACGCGCGAAGCGCCTGCGACAGTGTCGCTTCCGGCGCGCCGGGCGAGCCGAACGCGACGCGGGCGCCGGTGTCGTAGTCCATCGCGACCAGCCAGGTCGCGGGGTGCGGGACCCAGGCACGGTCGGGGTTCAGCCCCACCGCGAGCCGGTGCAACCAGGACGCGTCACCCCCGCCGGGCGGCAGCAGCCCGCTCAGCGCCGTCACCGGCGCCACCTCGCGACGCATGCCCGCACGAATCAGCTTCGGCGAGCCCAGCGCGAGTCGAGGCAGCGGCGGCACCCGGCCGGGCGCGTCCGCGAGGTGATCGCGCAGCGCCGGATGGGTCGGCTGCTCCCCCAGCTGCATGGCCAGAATCTCGTCCACGCCCACCCCGCTGCCGAGCATGGTGACCAGTTCCGCACCCGCTGAGGTGCCGACGAGTACATCGGCCTCGCGGGGGTCCCAGCCGAGCTCGTCGCGTACCGCCACCAGCGCCGCGACGGTCCAGGCCGCGCCGAGGGTTCCGCCGCAGCCGATGACGAGGCCACGGCGAAGATGTGTGTCACTCGAAGTCATAGTTAGAAGTTAGCCGCGGAGGCACCCACTCGCACGGGAATCGACTCGCCGACCTGAGGCCGTCGCCTACCGCCCTTCGGTGCGCCTCGCCTCTACCCTGACAGCGTGACGAACTGGCAGAAGCTCGCGCAGGACATCGCCGACGACGTGCTGTTCCCGGCCGCGGACAGCGTCGACGCCGACGGCGAGATTCCCGTGAGCCACTTCGAGGCACTGGCCGACGCGGGCTTCTACGCGATGGCGGCGCCACCCGACGTCGGCGGACCGGGTCTCGGGATCGACGACCTCGTCGAGGTGGTGGAGACACTGTGCGGCGGCTGCCTCGCCACCGGCTTCACCTGGATGCAGCACCACGGCGTGGTCGCCGGACTGGCATCGAGTCCGAATCATGATCTGCGCGAACGGTACTGGGACGGTGTGATGGACGGATCGGTCCGGGCGGGCGTCGCCTTCGCCGGCGCCATCCCGCAGCCACCGCTGCTGTACGCGCGCCGCGTCGACGGTGGGTACGTGCTCGACGGCGTCGCGCCGTTCGTGACCGGCTGGGGCATCATGGACATCTTGCAGCTGAGCGCCCGCGACGAGTTCGACGATTCGATCGTGCATGCCGTCGTCGACGCGACCGGCGGCCAGGGCGTGTCGGTGGAGGAGCTACCGCTGATCGCCGCCCGCGGCAGCAACACCGTCCGGATGCGATTCGACGGTTTCGAGGTGCCGGACGAGCGGGTGAGCAGGGTGGTCACCCCCGGCGAGTTCGCGGCGGGTCAGGGATTCGGGTCCTGGCTCAACGCGTGCATGGCGATGGGCGTCGCCCGGCGCTGCCTCACCGAGCTCGGCGAGCGCGGCGTCGACACCGCCGGGTTCGCGTCGGAGGCGGCGGCCGTGCGGGCGAACCTCGATGCCGCGCTCGGTGGCCGTTTCGACCTCTTCGCGGCGCGGGCCCAGGCGTCGGAGCTCGCGATCCGGGCCGCCGCCGCGCTGGTGACCGCGACGGGCAGTTCCGCGGCGGTGAGCGGGTCCACCGCGGAACGGTTGATGCGCGAGGCGACCTTCACACTCGTGGCGGCGTCGAGGCCGCAGATGCGTGCGGCGTTGCTCGGCACCCTTCAGCCGGCCACCTCGACGGTGGCCGCCGCGCCGGGGGCAACCGCCACTTCGGCGTAGCTGACGGTGCTGCCGTCGATCACCTTGGTCTCGGCCGGCTGGGTTGCGCCGTTCACCGTGAGCGTGGCGTGCGCGCCGGGGAACTGCGCGATCCACGTCAGGCGGTCGGCCCCGGTGTTGGTGAGGACCGATTTCGTCAGGCCGTCGTGGCGGAGGGTGAAGGTCGACTTGCCCAGGGGGACCGAGGCGATCTCCAGCCAGTCGATGCCGGCCGGGAGGTGCGAGGTGGTGGTCACGGCACTGTTCGGGGCGTCCGGCTGGACGCCGAGCAGACCGTTGACGGTCTGGCTGACCAGCGTGAAGGCGACTTCGGGGTAGTCGCCGTTCACGAGCTTGCCGGTGGCGTGGACATTGCCGATCTTGCGGTAGACGTTCTGCATCCATTTCCAGGCGGCGTCGTCGGCATTGTTGGCGAAAAAGGTGTCCGGCAGGTACGTCTCGGCCTCGACGTTGGCGGGCGCACCGCTGCCCGAGGCCTGGGAGTCGATGAAGGAGAGGTAGTCGTCGCGGCGCTGACCCGGATCCATGATGCCCTTGAGCGGCATGAACCAGCTGTTCTCCTTGCCCCAGCCCGTGATCGGTCCGCCGTTGGTCCGATAGGCCCGCACCACCTCGCCGGGTTTGGCGGGGTCGATGCTCCACGTGGTGTTGTAGTGGTCCTTCAACGCCCGCGCGGCGTCGGTGAACGTCTCGGCGCGAGCGGTGTCACCCCTGGCGGAAGCCAGTCCGGCCGCCGCCAGGTAGGCCTGGTACTGCGAACCGATCGAGTCCCCGGCCTCGGCGAAGCTGTCCCAGCCGCCCTCGTTGTAGCTGGCGGTACCGGCGAAGATGTCGCTGCTCGTCGCCTGGGCGATCTTCACGTCGCCGTGGCCGAGCGGGCCGGGGTGCTGCTCGACGAACTTGGTGACGGTGTTCTCGGCGTAGTCGCTCAGCGTCGGTTCGGTCAGGTAGTCGGTGTCGCCGGTCTGGCGGTAGGCCTCATAGAGTTTTTGGGCCAGCTCGAAGGGGGCGGGCAGCTCCCGCACGTAGGAACCGGAGTCGCGGTAGTCGGCGCTCAGGTATGTCTTGGCGTCGAAGTTGATCGACCAGACCGGGTCGTACTTGTTCGCGGAGGTGGCCGAGGCGGCGAAGGCCTTCAACATGGTCTTGTTGGCGGCGTCCAGACCGAGCAGGTGGGCGCCGGCCAACTGGTGGACGAAGTCGCGGGAGTAGAAGCCCGACCGGAACGGGTAGCCGGCCCAGTAGGTGTTCGCGTAGGGCGCGGCGGAGGTCCCGAAGCTGTTGTTCTCGTCGGCGTTGATCGCGCCGATCTGGCCCGGTTGCTGAACCCAACTGTTGGCCTTCGCCTTGGCCCAGTTGAACATCTCGGTGAGCGTGGGGTCGGACGAGTCGATCCGCGGATCGTTCGGGGCGGACGGGGCCACGGTGACGTCGTCGATGTTGACCCAGCCGTTCGGCGACGAGTCGAAGGCAATCTCGACCCTGTCGCCGGCGCGAAGCGGCAGCCGGGAGAGGGTGTAGCGAGAGAAGATCGGCTGAGAGGCAAAGGTCACCGACGCGGCCGCCACCCCGTTGACCGTCGCGGAGAAGGTGCCCTCTGGCGCCCCCGTGGCGATCCAGGCCGACAGGTCGAACATGCCGTCGGCGGGGACCGTCACGATCTGGCCGATCCTGAAGCCGGTGCCCTGGTCCAGATAGGCGTTCTTGGCCCCGCTGTGTTTCAGATTGGTTCCGTTGCCGGCGCCGCCGGTGAACGTCCAGCCGGTCATGTCCTGCTCGAATCCCGGATTGACGAAGACGAGCGGTGCGGGCTCGGCCGCCGAGGCGGGACCGGGTGCGGCCGCGAAGGCGGGACCGGGTGCGGCCGCGAAGGCGGGGCCGGGTACGGCCGGCGCACCGGCACACAGCGCCAGGGTCAGCACGGCCGCTCGGCAGGTCCGGGAAGCCATGGTGCTGCTCCTGGTGTGGGAGGGATGGGGGCGCTGGACCTTAACCGCCCGCCGCCTGTCCCCGCAGGAACTTGGGAAAGCTCACTTGTCCTGCGGTCCAACGGCTTCACGGGGAGCCGCTACCCGCCGCCGCCGATGACGGTCCGGAGGGTGGCGAGCTGCTCGCCGGTGAGACCCGCGGGTTGCAGGACCGCATTCCATCCGTCGACGTACTCGGCGGTGTACTTGTGCCCGTGACCGCCCGGAACGCCGGTGGAGAACGGCAGGTCTGCGGTGATCTGCCAGAACGTCACGAACGGTATCCAGACCATGTCCTCGAGCACGTCCCGCCCGGGCGGCTGACCGATCCAGTCCGGCTCGCTCAGGATCAGGTTCGGGCTCCACCAGACGATCGGGTCGGACGGATGCATCAGGTACAGCACCCGGGTGCCGTCCCACGGGCTCCCCGTGGGAGGAATTCCGGCCTCGGGGTCGTTGCTGAACCGCACCGTCCGCCCGTTCTTGTAGACCGGCTCGACTTCCGGGCTCCCCGGCTCCCGCCGGTCGCTGAACTCACGGAACAGCGTGTTGAAGTTGGGAGGGCCGGCGAACAACGTTCCCGAGGTGCGGTTGCGCAGGTCGTACTCACCGCTGAAGGCGGTCTCGCCGCCGAACGAGCCCAGGCTCTCCCCGGCGACGAACAGCTGGGGACGGTTGTCCGGCGGCAGCTTCGACCACACGTCGTAGACCGCGTCGAACAGGTCGCGCCCGGCTTCCCGGGCCTTCGACTGGTCGACCAGGTAGGAAATCCACGACGGCAGGTACGAGTACTGGATCGCCACGGTCGCCGCGTCGCCGCCGGTGAGGTACTCGAAGCTGTCCACCAGGGCCGGGTCCACCCAGCCGCTCCCGGTCGTGGTGACCACGAGCAGGTTGCCGCGCTGGAAACCTCCGGCCCGGCTGAGGTCCTCGACCGCCAACGCCGCCCGGGACTCGGAGTCCGCCGACGACGCCAGACCGGCGTAGGTGCGAATCGGTTCCAGGGCCGGGTGGTCGACGAACTGACCGATCTGGTCGGTGGACGGGCCGTCGCCGATGAAGCTGCGCCCCTGCCATCCCAGCGAATCCCACGGCACCACCGATCCGGGTCCGCCCGACCGCAGGCCGGTGGCCGGCTGCGCCGCACCCTCCGGAGTCATCGTGTCGCGCAACGAGAAGGCCTCGTTGGCGACGCCGACGAGGCCGCCGAGCAGTACTCCCGAGACCACCGCGTAGACCAGCCCCGCGATGAGAAACCAGCCGACCACCCCCGCCGCCCGCCGCCCGATCCACCGGTGGAGCAGCCTGGCGCTCGCGCGGTACAGGCCGCGGATGCCGCGTCCGACCGCCAGGAGGAGACAGAACACCACCGCCGCGACGACGGGCGCGAGGACCACGAGCGGGATGTTGTACTCGGCGACTCCCATCAACGCGCGGATCTGGTGCTGCCAGTACTGCCCTACGCCGAACGAGACGGCGAACAACACCACCGCACTGACGAGGAAGACCAGCCAGGGCCGGCGCCCCGGGCGCCGCGGAGACCGGTCGGCGAACGCCCGCCACACGAAGGCCGCGAACACTCCCAGCCCGTACCCGATCGCGGCGGTGATTCCACAGACCACTCCCTGGAGCACGCCCCCACGCGGAAGCAGCGACGGGGTGAACGACAGACAGGCGAAGACGAGTGCACCCCAGCAACCGGGAAGGGTGGCGTAGAGCAGCTTCCGGTGCTCACCGGACTCGGGCGGCGCACCGTCGTCGACTCCGGCGGCGGACGGACCGCCGGGCGAATCCAGGACCTTCAGCTCCATGACAACCTCCGCCTACCGCTACGGCTACGGCTACTCCCAGCCGGAGCTCGGAATCCACGTCCATATCGCCCAGATGACGACGGCATCGATCGCGATGATCACGCTGGCCCACACCGGGTGGTAGGGCAGCCACAGGAAGTTGACGACAATCGACAGTGCCGCGATGACGACGGCCAGCGTCCGCGCCCATATCCCGCCGCTGACCAGTGCGACACCCACCAGCGCGATCAGCACACCGAGCACGATGTGGATCCAGCCCCACACGGTCAGGTCGAACTCGTAGGTGTAGTCGGCACCGACGGCGAAGACCTCGTCGCCGGCAACCGCGGCGATCCCCTGAAGAACCTGGAGGATACCGACGGTGACGAAGAGGACCGCGGCCCCGATCGACGTGCCGGCCGCGACATGCTGTTTGTGGCTCAACTGATCGGACACGACGGTTCACCTCTCCGGACTCGGATGCAGTACGCCATGCTCAGTGTGCACTCAATTGCCCGTGGTGTGCGCTCATCCGCCCGTGTCGGTGAGCCGAGGCACTATGGACACCATGGACACGGTGCTCGGCAGGTTCTCCGCCCCCACCCGGGAGTGGTTCGCCGGCGCCTTCCCCGCGCCCACCGCCGCCCAACTGGGCGCCTGGGACGCGATCGCGGACGGCTCGCATGCGCTGGTCGTGGCCCCGACCGGATCCGGAAAGACCCTCTCCGCCTTCCTGTGGGCGCTCGACCAGCTCGCCACCCGTCCGCACGACGAGAAGCGTCCACCGGGCACCACGGTCCTGTACATCTCGCCGCTCAAGGCCCTCGCGGTGGACGTCGAGCGCAACCTACGCGCACCGCTGGTCGGGATCACCCAGACCGCGAAGAGGCTCGGGCTGGCGCCGCCGGAGATCACCGTCGGCGTCCGCTCCGGCGACACCACGCCCGCGGACCGCCGCGCCCTGGTCCGCACGCCGCCCGACATCCTCATCACCACGCCCGAGTCGCTGTTCCTGATGCTCACCTCGGCGGCCCGCGAATCGCTCGCCACCGTGCGGACCGTGATCGTCGACGAGGTGCACGCCGTCGCGGCGACCAAACGCGGTGCGCATCTCGCTCTCTCGCTCGAACGGCTCGACATGCTGCTCGAGCGGCCCGCCCAGCGAATCGGGCTCTCCGCCACCGTCCGGCCGCACGAGGAGGTCGCGCGGTTCCTGGCCGGCGCGTCGCCGGTACACATCGTGTGCCCGCCCGCACCGAAGACCTTCGACCTGACGGTGCGGGTACCGGTCGAGGACATGACGGAGCTCGGGGTCACGGCAGCATCCGACGAGTCGAACTCTCCTGCACCGCAACAGGGCTCGATCTGGCCGCATGTGGAGGAACAGATCGTCGACCTGGTCCTGGAGCACTCCTCGTCGATCGTGTTCGCGAACTCGCGCCGGCTCGCCGAACGGCTCACCGCCCGGCTCAACGAGGTCTACGCCGAGCGGCTCGGCTCCCCCGTCGACACCGTCCACCCGCCCGCGGCGCAGATCGGCGCCCCCACCGAGGTGAACCACGGCGCGGACCCGCTGCTGGCCCGCGCCCACCACGGCTCGGTGAGCAAGGACCAGCGGGCGATCATCGAGGACGACCTCAAGTCGGGGCGACTGCGCTGCGTGGTCGCGACCAGCAGCCTCGAACTCGGCATCGACATGGGCGCGGTCGACCTGGTCGTACAGGTCGAGGCACCGCCCTCGGTGGCCAGCGGACTGCAGCGGGTCGGCCGGGCCGGGCACCAGGTCGGCGAGATCTCCCGCGGGGTGCTCTTCCCCAAACACCGCACCGACCTGATCCACTGCGCGGTCACCGTCGAGCGGATGACCGCGGGCAGGATCGAGTCGCTCGCGGTGCCGGCCAACCCGCTCGACATCCTCGCCCAGCACACCGTCGCCGCCTGCGCGCTCGACCCGCTCGACGCGGGGGTCTGGTTCGACGCGGTCCGGCGCACCGGGAGTTTCGCCGCCCTGCCGCGCTCGGCCTTCGACGCCACCCTCGACCTGCTCGCGGGTCGGTACCCCTCCGACGAGTTCGCCGAGCTGCGCCCGCGGCTGGTGTGGGACCGCGACGCCGACGTGCTCACCGGTCGGCCCGGCTCGCAGCGCCTCGCCGTCACCTCGGGCGGCGCCATCCCGGACCGCGGCCTGTTCACCGTCTACATGGTCGGCGGCAGTGACACTGGTCGCTCCGCAGGCTCCGCTCCTGCCCAGTCCAGGGTCGGCGAACTCGACGAGGAGATGGTCTACGAGTCCCGCGTCGGCGACGTCTTCGCGCTCGGCGCCACCAGCTGGCGGATCGAGGAGATCACCCACGACCGGGTCCTGGTCAGCCCCGCGTACGGACTGCCCGGCCGGCTTCCGTTCTGGCACGGCGACGGCCTCGGCCGGCCCGCCGAACTCGGTGCCGCGCTCGGCGAGTTCCTGCGCGAGATGTCGCTCGGCGAAGCCGCCGACCTGCGCGCCCGCCTCGCCGGCCAGGGCCTGGACACCAACGCCACCACCAATCTGCTGGCGCTCGTCGAGGAGCAACGGACCGCGACCGGCCAGGTGCCCACGGACCGGACCCTGGTGCTGGAGCGGTTCCGTGACGAGCTCGGCGACTGGCGACTGGTGCTGCACTCGCCGTACGGGCTGCCGGTGCACGCACCGTGGGCACTGGCGGTCGGCGCCCGACTGCAGGATCGCTACGGGATCGACTCCACGCCAACGGCATCCGACGACGGCATCATCGTCCGGCTGCCGGACACCGAGGACGCGCCGCCGGGCGTGGACCTGTTCGTCTTCGACCGCGACGAGATCGAGGACATCGTCACCGAACAGGTCGGCCACTCCGCCCTGTTCGCGTCCCGGTTCCGCGAGTGCGCGGCCCGTGCCCTGTTGCTGCCGCGTCGCAACCCCGGCAAGCGGGCGCCGCTGTGGCAGCAGCGACAGCGGTCCGCGCAGCTGCTCGACGTGGCCCGCAAGTTCCCGACCTTCCCGATCCTGCTCGAGACGGTGCGCGAATGCCTGCAGGACGTGTACGACCTGCCCTCGCTGACCCGGCTCTTCGACGCCGTCGGCCGCAAGCAGATCCGGCTGGTCGAGGTGGAGACCGCCTCGCCCTCCCCGTTCGCCGGCGCGCTGCTCTTCGACTACGTCGGCGCGTTCATGTACGAGGGCGACAGCCCGCTCGCCGAACGCCGCGCGGCCGCACTGTCGCTGGACTCGACCCTGCTCGCCGAACTGCTCGGCCGGGTGGAGCTGCGCGAACTGCTCGACGCGGACGTCATCGACCTCACCGAACGCGAACTGCAGCGCCTGGTCCCCGACCGCAAGGCGCGGGACGCGGAGGGCGTGGCCGACCTGCTGCGCCTGCTCGGGCCCCTGACCACGGAGGAGATCGCGGCGCGGGCCGTCGCCGAGCCGCGGGAGTGGCTGGCCGAACTGGAAGCCCGCAAACGCGTCATGCGGGTCGCCTTCGCGGGCCGCCGGTGGTGGGTGGCGATCGAGGACGCCAGCCGGATGCGCGACGCCCTCGGGGTGCCGCTGCCGATCGGGACGCCCGCCGCGTTCATCGAGCCGGCCCTGGACCCGCTCGGCGACCTGGTCGGCCGGTACGCGCGCAGCCACGGCCCCTTCGCGCTCGCCGACGCCGCCGCCCGGTTCGGGCTCGGCACCTCCGTCGTGCGGGACGTGCTGCGCCGCCTCGCCGTCGACAGGCGCGTCGTCGAGGGCGAGTTCCGGCCCGCGGAGTCGGGCAGCGAGTGGTGTGACGCCGAGGTGCTGCGCCGGCTGCGGCGCCGCTCGCTGGCCGCCGCGCGGCGGGACGTCGAGCCGGTCGAACCGGCGGCGCTGGGCCGCTTCCTGCCCGACTGGCAGCACGTGGGCGGCGGCCTGCGCGGCATCGACGGCGTCGCGGCGGTGATCGAACAGCTTGCGGGCGTACCGATCCCGGCCTCGGCCTGGGAGTCGACGGTGCTGCGGTCGCGGGTGCGCGACTACCAGCCGGCGATGCTCGACGAGCTCACCACCACCGGCGAGGTGCTGTGGTCGGGCGCGGGGCAGATCTCCGGCAGCGACGGCTGGGTGTGCCTGCATCCCGCCGACGCGGCGCCGCTGACACTGACACCGGCGGACTCCACCCAGCTGTCCGAGCAGGCCCGCGCGATTCTCGAGGTGCTCGGCTCGGGCGGCGCCTTCTTCTTCCGAAACCTCGCCGGTCAGGTCGGGTCCACGGACGACGAGTCCCTCGTGGCCACGCTGTGGGAACTGGTGTGGTCGGGACACGTGAGCGGCGACTCGTTCGCCCCGCTGCGCGCGCTGATGTCGGGCACCACCCGGTCCACCCCCAGCCACCGGGCGCCGCGCCGAACCCCACGGGCCCGCCCCTACCGCGCGCTCGCGCGACCCACGCTGCCCACCCGGACCGGACCCCCGACGGTGGCCGGACGCTGGTCGATCCTGCCGGAGCTCGAGGCCGACCCGACCGTCCGGGCCCACGCCCGCGCCGACCTGCTGCTCGAGCGGTACGGGGTGCTCACCCGGGGTTCGGTCGTGGCCGAGTCCGTGCCCGGCGGCTTCGCCCTGATGTACAAGGTGCTGCGCGGGTTCGAGGACAGTGGCCGGTGCCGCCGCGGCTACTTCGTGAACACCCTCGGCGCCGCCCAGTTCTCGACCTCCGAGGTGGTGGACCGGCTGCGCGGATACGGCGACGGCACGGTCGCCGAGCCGGCGCGCACCGCGGTGGCGCTGGCGTCGACCGACCCGGCGAACCCGTTCGGCGCGGCGCTGCCCTGGCCCACCGTCGACGGCGGGCACCGGCCAGGACGCAAGGCGGGCGCCCTGGTCGTGTTGGTCGGCGGCGAGCTCGCGCTGTACGTCGAGCGGGGCGGAAAGACGATGCTCACCTTCACCGCCGACCCCGGCGACCTGCACACCGCCGCGATCGCGCTGGCCGACCTGGTGGACGGGGGCGGCGTCGAGAAGATCGTCATCGAGAAGGTGGACGGCGAGTCGGTGCACACCAGCGGGCTCTCCCCCGCCCTGGTCGAGGCCGGGTTCTCCGCCACCCCGCGCGGGCTGCGCAAACGGACCTCCTACGCGCGGGGCTGACCGTGCCCGAAGGTGACACCGTCTGGCAGGCCGCGGCGCGGCTGCGCACCGCGCTGGCCGGGAAGGCGCTGACGGTCAGCGACTTCCGGGTGCCGCGGTACGCGACGGTGGACCTGACGCCGGGACCGGTCGAGGAGGTGCTCAGCCGCGGCAAGCACCTGTTGATCCGGATCGGCGACGCCACGGTGCACACCCACCTGAAGATGGAGGGCGCCTGGCACGTCTACCCGGCCGGCACGCGGTGGCGACGGCCCGGCTGGCAGGCCCGGGTCCTGCTGGGCACCGACGATTCTCTGGCGGTCGGATTCCAGCTCGGGATCGTCGAGGTCGTCCCTCGGGCCGACGAGGCCGGCGTGATCGGGCACCTCGGTCCGGACCTGCTCGGCCCCGACTGAGACGCCGGCCGCGCCGCGGCGAACCTGGCGACGGACCCGGGCCGCCCGATCGGCCTGGCGCTGCTCGACCAACGGGCGATGGCCGGTGTCGGCAACGTCTACCGCAACGAACTGTGCTTCCTGCGCGGCGTGCATCCCGCGACCCCGGTGGCCGCCGCCGGCGAACTCCTCGATTGGACCGAGCTCGCGCACCGACTGCTGGTGGCGAACCGGGACCGCACCGTTCGCGTCACCACCGGCGACCGTCGCCGCGGCCGCACCACGTGGGTGTACGGCCGTGCCGGCAGGCCGTGCCTGCGCTGCGGCACCCTGGTCGAGTCGGGACCCCTCGGCGACGACTCGGCGCCGGAGCGGCAGATCTTCTGGTGCGCCCGCTGTCAGCCCGCCCGGACCTGACCCGCGCTCACACGAAGTCGAAGAGCGGTGGCACCAGCAGGACGACCAGTGCCGCCCATGCCCCGAAGACGGGCAGGTAGCGGGTCTGCCAGCGTTCGGTCGCCTCGAATCCGCTTCGGCCGCGGACGAATCCGAGCAACAGGCGGGCCGACCACACGAGATTCACGAGCAGGACGAGGTTCAGTCCGAGTGCGACCACCTTGTTCGGCGTGAAACCGAACTCCGCGATCCGGGTCAGCATCGCCGCCAACATCATCAGGTCGACCGCCAGCGCACTGACGACGAGCACCAGCTGGAGTCGGTCGAACAGGTCCGGCGGCGCCAGCGGGTCTCGCGCCGACGTCGCGTACAGCACCAGTCCCAGCACGACCACGAGGATCAGATCCATCAGGATCAGCAGGTTCCGGTCGACGTCACCGACGTTGCCGTCCACCGCGAACGCGGCGAGCAGGACGAGCAGCATCACGATCGTGATCGGCGTGAACACGCGGGTCAGGACGGGCGCGATGTTCTCCACCACGCTCTGCTTCGCCTCGACGAGCCACGCGGCGACGATGACGGCGCCGGCCGCGCCGAACGGCAGCACCCAGTCCTCGATCACCCACTCCATGTCGGTGCCGAGCGAGGTGAAAGCGCCGACCGTCAGCCCGATGAGGACGCCGCCGCCGAGCGCGAGGAGGGTCAGGTACACGACCCATTCGCCGGTGAACCGGATGAAGTCCATCCGTCTGCGGTCGGAGCGCCAGTCACCGCCGACGTACGCCAGTCCGACGGCGAACCACAGCACGACCGGTACGTGGATCGCGGCGACGATCTCGGTCGATCCCTCCGGATCGAACGGAAAGAGGTTCAGCACCAGCGCGGCCCCCGCGAACGGCACCGCGAGCGCGGCCGCAACCCGGGCCGTCACCCGGCGCTTCCACGCGAAGTAGCCCGCGAGGAAGGGCAGGATGAACACGCTGACGTTGCGCGCGAAGACGTTGTCGTCCAGTTCCGCCCACCGCGCCAGCTCGAGGGTGGCACCCGCGCAGAGGGCGAGTGTGAGAACGACGAACAGTTCACGACGGGGCGGGTGCGTGCTCGCGCCGGTCTCCGCCTGGACGAGCACCAACTGCTTCCAGAGCCGTTCGGAATGCTCCCGGGCGAACTCACGGGAGATGGCGTCCACACTGCCCATCCGTTTGACCGCGACCAGGAAGGCCTCGTCGTCGGCCAGTCCGGCGGCGGCGAGGTCCGAGATCCGGTCGCGCAGATGGTCTTCCATCTCGTCGACGTCCGCGGACGAGATCACGCGGTGCCGCTCGACGTAGCCGCGCCACTGGCCGATCTGGGACTCCAGTGCGGCGTCGGCCATCACGACCACCCCTGCGCGACGCCGGTCGGTGGCAACTGCGCACTGCGCCACACCTGGTTCAGCGCGTCCGCGACGACGTCCCACTGGCCGCGCCGCTCGGCGAGCACGCCGCGGCCCGCCTCGGTGATCGCGTAGTGCTTGCGCCGGCGCCCGGCGTCGGAGGTTCCCCACGACGCCGAGACGTACCCGGACCGCTCCAGGCGATGCAGCAATGGGTACAGCATCCCGTCCGTCCACTGGATCTGTCCCTTGGACAGGTCGTGGACCCGCTTGAGGATGGCGTACCCGTACGACTCGCCGTCCACCAGGATGCCCAGCACGAGCAGCGTCGCCGAGGCTGCCACCAAATCCTTGTCGATGTGCACAGCACCTCCATACCTAGATCTGCTAGCCATGAACCCTAGCAGTTCTAGGTATGGGCGCCAGGAACAGGCGAACCGACGTCGGTCACGGGCGGGCCGCTCGGTCGAGCAAATCGAGGCAGTGCCGGATCAGCCGCTCCCGGGGCACGGTGACGGTGCCGTCGAGGTAGCCGATGAAAAGGCTCGTCAGGGCGCCGACGAGACCGAGCGCCCGCAGGGCGCGTTCGTCGGGATCGGCAACGCCGCGCAGCTGATCCTGTACCAGCACAACGAAACTCGGGGCCAACTCCAGGCCGCGGCCGCCCAGCGCGGGGTCCCGCAGCGGCGCCAGCAGCAGAACTCGGCCGGCTTCGGGGTGGTCGAGGACGAGGGCCACGAACGCGCGCACCGCGAGTTCGGCGGTCTCCGACGGGGTCTCGGCGCCGGAAACCGCGGTCACCAGGGCGGCACGGGCCTGCTCGCCGACCTCCGCGTACACCTCTCGGATGTAGGTGTCGCGGTCGGCGAAGCTCTCGTAGAAGTAGCGCTCGGTGACGCCGGCCGCCCGGCAGGCGGCGCGAACGCTCACGGCCGGACCGTCACCGGCGCCGAGCAGATCCACCCCGACCTCGAGCAGCCGCATCCGTCGCTGCAGGCGGCGCTGGTCGAGGCCGGGGCGGTCACTGGTCATCGCCGCAAAGTCTAGGCAGCTCCGCTGCTCGTGCGCGGTTGACGGGTCCACAGACCCGTCAACCCACGGGTACAGCTTGCCGATCAGGCTCGGGTCGACGCCCTCCTCCGGGAATCCCGGGTTGCTGGTCATGCCCGAGGCGATGGAGCCGGGCTCCACGGCGACCGCGCGCAGACCCTGCTTGGCGTACTCGAGGGCGATGGCGTGGGTGAAGGACCGGATGCCGCCCTTGGTGGCCGCGTAGGCCGCCATGTACGGGTGTGCGAAGGACGCGGAGGTGGAGCTGAAGTTCACCACCACGCCCTTGCCGGACTCGAGCAGCGCGGGCAGCGCCTGCCGCGTGACCAGGAAGGTACCGGTGAGATTGACCCCGATGACCTTGTTCCAGAACTCGAGCGTGGTCTCCGCGGTGTGCGAGGACCGCAGGATGCCGGCGGCGTTGACGAGCACCTGCAGGCCACCGAGCTCGGCGATCGCGCCGCCGATCGCGTCCTGCACCGAGTTCTCGTCGGAGATGTCGACGACGACCGTGCTCAGCCGGTCCGCCACGCCCGCCTCCTCGGCGCGCTGACGGGTGAGGGCCAGCCCGTCCTCGGACACGTCCGCGGCGGCGACGATGCCGCCCTCGGCGAGGATCCGGGCGACCGTCGCCTGCCCGATGCCCGAGCCGGCACCGGTGATCAGCACCTTGCGGCCTTCGAAACGATTCATGTCCTGCACTCCTTCTCGTGTGGTCAACATGCCCTTGACTGCAAGCTACGCCAAGATGGCACAACGTGCCATGATGGTGCGCATGGCGGACCCCACGGCGCAAGTCCCCCGCTCACTCACCGAGCGGCGCAAGGCCCAGACCCAGCTGGAGATCGCCCGCTGCGCCGCCGAACTGTTCGCCGAGCGAGGCACCGCGGCGGTCACCGCGGACGAGATCGCGGCCGCTGCGGGCATCGGCCTGCGCACGTTCTACCGCTACTTCCGCACGAAGGAGGAGGCGGTCACGCCGCTGCTCACCGGCGGCGTCAGCGGCTGGATCGCCGACCTGGCGGCCGCTCCCCGCGAGCTCCCCGCCGTCGCGGCACTCGAGTCGTCCGCCCGTCGCACCCTGACCCGCACCGACCGGTTCGGCGCGGACGCGCTGCGCCTGACCCGCGCGCTGCTGCGCGCCGTGCCGGGCGACCCGGCCCTCGAGTCGGTGTGGTTCCGGGTGGTGCACGACACCGAGGAGGCGCTGGTGTCGGTGCTCGGCGAGCGACTCGGCCCCGGCGCGGACCCGCTCGAGGTCCGACTGCTCGCGGTGGCGGGCAACACCGCGATGCGCCTGGCCGTCCAGACCTGGGCCGGGACCGGCGACACCGCAACGGGCGAGGAGTCCGGACCGAGCCCCGCGGACATCGCCGTCCGGTGCATCCGCACCCTGACCGCCGGCGTCGCGGCTGCGGGTGCGCGTACGTCTCAGGGATGACGCGGCCTCCGACTTACGGACCACCGCATTCTCAGCGAGTTCACACCTGACGCCGATGTGCGTCACGGGTGGAGGCGGCAGGGTGGAACCGGTCCGGGAAACTCCCGCACGGGAAGGCTCGAGATGTTCACCGCACCCCTCGCCGTCGTCGCCCTGCTCGTCATGGCGATCTCCGGCCACCTCGCCCGCTCGGCGCCCCGAAGCGTCGTGCGCACGCACTGACGGGCCGTGCCGACCCGGGCTGTGCGCGTGCCCCGAGCTGGAACATGCCAAGCTGTAACGCATGCCGCGCAAGCCCCTGTCCGCCGAGGACTACGCCAGCCGAGTCAGCGCATACGTCTACGGCAACGTGCTGATCCTGGCCGCACTCGTGCCACTGCACAACACCAGCGTGGTGCACGCGGGGCTGACCATCATCGGCACCGGGCTGTCGACCTTCATCGCGCACGCCTTCGCCGAGTCCGTCGGGCGCAGCACCCGCTCCGGGCGACCGCTGACGAAGATGGAACGCCTGGCCGAGCTGCGCGACTCGGTGCCGGTCCTCACCTCCGCCGTGATCCCCGCCGCGCTGGTGGGACTCGGCGCGTTGGGATGGATCGACCTGCGTACCGCACTGATGCTCGCCGAGATCTGGGTCGTCACCCGCATCGCCGGCATCACCTACATCATCACGCGGCTGCGCGGCGAACGACCCAACCGGGGCACCCTGGCCGCCTCCATCGGGCTGGCCCTGATCGCCATGGTCGTCGTCGCCGTCAAGCTGCTGCTGACCCACTGACAGTCCGGACGATCTAGTCTCCGGGCTGCGCCGCGGACCGCACCGGCTCGAGAATCTCCGCGCGCGCCTCGGGGGCCGCCGCCCGCAGCGCGTCCGCCGACGTGTCGTCGGGCTGGGCCTGAGAATGCACCTCCGCCTCCACCCGCGCCCGGTACGTCTCGACCTCCCGGTCCACGGTCGCCTCGTCCCAGCCCAGCACCGGCGCCACCAGGTTGGCGACCTGCTCGGCGCAGTTCACGCCGCGGTGCGGGTACTCGATCGAGATGCGGGTGCGCCGCGCCAGGATGTCCTCGAGATGCAGCGCCCCCTCCGCGGCCGCCGCGTACACGGCCTCCACCTGGAGGTAGTCGGGCGCATCGGTGATGGGCGCCAGCAGTTCGGGCGCCTCCTCCGCGAGCCCCAGCACCTCGTGGATCAGCGAGCCGTAGCGGTCGAGCAGGTGCTTGACCCGGTACGGGTGCAGCCCGTACTGCTCGCCGACCTGCACGGTCTGGTTCACCAGTGCGAAGTAGCCGTCCGCGCCGACCAGCGGCACCTTCTCGGTGATCGAGGAGGCCACCCGCGCCGGGACGTCCTCGGCGGCCAGGTCGACGGCGTCCTCGGCCATCACCCGGTAGGTGGTGTACTTGCCGCCCGCGATGGCCACCAGGCCCGGCGCCACCCGTGCCACCGCGTGCTCACGCGAGAGCTTCGAGGTCTCGTCGCTCTCCCCCGCCAGCAGCGGTCGCAGCCCGGCGTACACACCGTCGATGTCGTCGTGGGTGAGCGGGGTGACCAGCACCTTGTTCACCTGGCCGAGGATGTAGTCGATGTCCGCCTTCGTGGCGGCCGGATGCGCGAGGTCGAGGTTCCAGTCGGTGTCGGTGGTGCCGATGATCCAGTGCCCACCCCACGGGATCACGAACAGCACCGACTTCTCGGTGCGCAGGATGATCGCCGCCTCGCTGACCACCCGGTCGCGGGGCACCACGATGTGCACACCCTTGCTCGCCCGCACCCGGAACCGCCCGCGCTGGTTCGACAGCGCCTGGATCTCGTCGGTCCACACGCCGGTGGCGTTGACCACCACGTGGCCGCGCACCTCGGTGGCCTGCCCGTTCTCCGAATCCCGTACCCGCACACCGGAAACCCGGTCCGCCTCACGGAGGAAGCCGACCACCTGCGTGGAGGTGCGGACCACCGCGCCGTAGTGCGCCGCCGTCCGGGCCACCGTCATGGTGTGCCGGGCGTCGTCGACCACGGTGTCGAAGTAGCGGATACCGCCGATCAACGCGGAACGCTTGAGCCCGGGCGACATTCGCAGCGCACCGGATCGGGTCAGGTGCTTCTGGGCGGGTACCGACTTGGCGCCGCCCATCTGGTCGTACAGGAAGATGCCGGCCGCGATGTAGGGCCGCTCCCACACCCGATGGGTGAGGGGGAACAGGAACTCGAGCGGCTTGACCAGGTGCGGGGCCAGCGTCGTCAACGACAGCTCGCGCTCGCGCAACGCCTCTCGCACCAGGCCGAACTCGAGCTGCTCGAGATAACGCAGGCCGCCGTGGAACATCTTCGACGACCGGGACGACGTCCCGGACGCGAAGTCGCGGGCCTCGACCAGCGCCACGCGGAGGCCGCGGGTGGCGGCGTCGAGTGCCACGCCTGCGCCGACCACCCCACCGCCGACCACGACGACGTCGAACTGCTCGGATCCGAGCCGGTCCCAGGCCTCCTGACGCTGACTCGGACTGAGAAACTGTGTTCCCGGCTGTGTGCTCAACGCGGGCTCCTGTGTGTTGACGGCGGATATCGGACCCAGGCTAGTAGTTTCGAGCCGTGTATGTCGCCGCCATCGACCAGGGCACCACCTCGAGCCGCTGCATGATCTTCGATCACGCAGGCCGGGTGGTCACCTCGGCCCAGCAGGAACACCAGCAGATCTTCCCGCGCGCCGGCTGGGTCGAACACGACCCGACGGAGATCTGGCAGGCCGTCCGGGAGGTGACGGCGGCCGCCCTCTCCAAGAAGGACCTGACCCGCCACGACATCGCCGCGGTGGGCATCACCAACCAGCGCGAGACCACCGTCGTCTGGGACCGGAACACCGGAAAACCCGTGTACAACGCCATCGTCTGGCAGGACACCCGCACCGACGAACTGTGTACCGAACTCGCCGGCGACGTCGGCGTGGACCGCTACCGCCCCACCGTCGGGCTGCCGCTGTCGACCTACTTCTCCGGACCGAAGGTCCGCTGGATCCTCGACAACGTCGAGGGCGTGCGCGAGCGCGCCGAGGCCGGCGAACTCTGCTTCGGCACCATGGACAGCTGGATCCTGTGGAACCTCACCGGCGGCATCGACGGCGGGCTGCACATCACCGACGTGACCAACGCCTCGCGCACCATGCTGATGGACCTGCGGACCCTGTCGTGGGACGAGCAGATCTGCGCCGACCTCCGGATCCCGACCTCGATGCTGCCGCAGATCCACAGCTCCTCCGAGAAGTACGGCGAGGTCCGCCCGCGCGGGATCCTCGCGGGCGTACCCATCGCGGGAATCCTGGGCGATCAGCAGGCCGCGATGTTCGGGCAGGCCTGCCTGCGCCCGGGCGAGGCCAAGAACACGTACGGCACCGGCAACTTCCTGCTGCTCAACACCGGCACCACACCGGTGTTCAGCGAGCACGGCCTGCTGACCACGCTCTGCTACCGAATCGGCGCGGCGCCGGCCGTGTACGCCCTGGAGGGCTCGGTGGCGGTCACCGGGTCGCTGGTGCAGTGGCTGCGCGACAACCTCGGAATCATCAACTCCGCCAAGGAGGTCGAGGTGCTGGCGACCACGGTTCCGGACAACGGCGGCGCCTACTTCGTGCCGGCCTTCTCCGGGTTGTTCGCCCCGCGCTGGCGACCCGACGCGCGCGGTGCGATCGTGGGGCTCACCCGCTTCGTCAACAAGGGGCACCTCGCGCGGGCCGCGCTCGAGGCCACCGCGTTCCAGACCCGCGAGGTGATCGAGGCCTGCGTCGCGGACTCCGGGGTGGCGCTGACCGAACTCAAGGTGGACGGCGGCATGGTGCTCAACCAGACGCTGATGCAGTTCCAGTCGGACATCCTCGACGTCCCGGTGATCCGGCCGGTGGTGAACGAGACCACCGCGCTCGGCGCCGCCTACGCGGCCGGGTTGGCGGTGGGCTTCTGGTCCGGGGAGGACGACATCCGCAACAACTGGGAGGTCGGGCAGACCTGGACACCCGCGATGCCGGACGCCGAACGCGATCGCCTGTACCGGGAGTGGAACAAGGCGGTCGAGCGCACCTACGACTGGGTCGACTGACGACGGCCGGCGCCTGTGCCGGGCGGGGGCGGGCCAGATCAGGCCCGGCGGTGCGCTCGACCTCCGCCCGCCACGTCTGCAGTCGCTCGCGCCAGTAGTCCGCGGCCGGCCCCGGCCCCGTCTGTGTGGTCCGCACCGTGACCCGCTCATCGGTGCCGGCGTCCCCGGATTCCTGTGCACACCCGATTTCGTCGGCGCACCCGATTTCGACGGAGCCCCCGGCTTCGTCGGCGTCCCCGGCCGGACCGACCACCTCGAAGTCGAAGCGAACCTCGATGCGTGGGCCGACCGAGTCGTCACGCCAACCCCAGACCATCAGGACCGTCTCGCCCGGGACGAACTCCAGGACGACCCCCGGACGGGAATCCCACGGCATCCTCACCTGCTCGTAGGCCCCGTTCAGTTCGAAGCCGGGCCACCACCTCGCGGCCGGCCAGTACCGCGTGACGGAGTCCCAGACCTCCTGCAGGCTCGCTCGCATCGTGACGGACTTGTCCGGGTCCGCGGGTGCCGTCGCCTGCCCGCCGTCCGCGGTCATCGTCTCGAGCACCCGGAGATCCTCGATGGACACCAGGGCCGCCGCCGGAGTCCCGTTCCTGGTGATCGTGATCCGCTGACCCCCGTAGGCCACCCGCGAGACCAGGTCTCGCCGTTCCGCTCGTGCCTGCCCGAATGTCGCCGTCATCGACTTCATGTCGGGATCGTAGGAGCGGGCACCGACAGGTTCGGGCTTCGGATCAGGTCCCGGCCGGGGCCCCGCACCGACGCGGGACCCGAGAGCCCGAGAGCCCGAGAGCCCGAGAGCCCGAGAGCCCGAGAGCAACAGACTGATCGAATCCGAAAAGGTACGACACGCCGAGTACGTACAAAACGCGGATTCGGTACGGATTCGGCGCGTCGTACCTTTCGAGTTCGGTGTCGCATGGTGTTTCTCAGCCCCGGCCGCCGCCCACCGCCCCCTCCGGCGCGCGCTCGCGACGCCGGGCGTCAGGTCAGCGCTTCGTGCGCGTCACCCAACCGGGCGACGGCCTCACGCAGCGTTTCCGGGCCGTTCGTCGTGAAACACAGGCGGAGGCTGTGCCGGTGGCCGTCGTCGACCGCGAACGCGGAGCCCGGCACGAAGGCGACCTGGCGTTCGACCGCGGCGGCCAGCAGCCGGCCGGTGTCGGTGCCGTCCCGGAACACCAGCCAGCTGAACATCCCGCCGCCGACGGCGGTCGCGTCGACCGTGTCCCCGAATCGCGCGGCCACCGCGTCGGCCAGGGCGGTCGCCCGGAGCCCGTACTCGGCCCGGATCCTCGTCAGGTGCGCGGCCAGCCACGGCCCGTCGGCCAGCAGTTCCGCCGCGACCTGCTGGGTCAGGCTCGAGCCGCACAGGTCGGCGCCCTGCTTCACCAGTTCCACCGCCGCGCAGATCTCGGCCGGTGCGCACAGCCAGCCGACCCGCAACGACGGCGCCAGGACCTTCGACACACTCGACAACCGGATCACCCGTTCCGAATGCGCGGCAACAGGTTCCGGCGGCGGTCCGCCAAACCAGATCTCGCCGTACGGGTCGTCCTCGATCACCCAGAAGCCGTAACGCTCGGCCAGTGCGGCGAGCCGGCCACGGCGGACCGAGGACAGGGTCACCCCACGCGGATTGTGGAAGTTGCTCACCGTGTGCACGAGCACCGGCCGCTCCCCCGACGCCAGCAGCTCTTCGAGGCGATCGGTGCACATCCCGTCCGCGTCCAACGGCACGGTCAGGACCCTCGCCTCCGCCGTCCGGAACACCTGCAACGCGCCGGTGTAGGCCGGCTCCTCGACCACGACGGTGGCGCCGGGGTCGAGCAGAACCTGCGCCAACAGGCTCAGCGCCTGCTGCGAACCGTGGGTGATCACCACCCGCTGCGGGTCCACCGCGGTCGGCCGGGCCACGCTCTCCCGGTCGGCCACCACCTCGCGCAGCCCGAACCAGCCCGCGGTCTCGGTGTACTGCACCGACTCCGAGGTGCTCAGCGCACGGTCGGCCGACTCGCGGATCCGTTCCCGCGGAACGAGTTCCGGGTCCGGAAGGCCTCCGGCAAGGCTGATCACGTCGGGACGCGCGGTCACGGTGAGCAGGTCACGGATGGCGGAACTGCGCAGTGCGCGCATTCGTCGGGCGAGCAAGAGCGACATGGGAACTCCCGGGGGCAGACAGCACGGACAAGGCAGGAACACCTGGTCGTCCCGGATCTGCGGGGCGGGGGCGGCGAGGGGCCGGTCGTGCCGGCCACCCCGCCACTATTCCACAGCGATATCCACCATGTGAATACAAATTCTCATATCTTGAGACAAATTGCTCTTGTGGAGTCCCGCTCGGAGCTCAGTCGAGGTCGTCGTGGCGCATCAACTGGCGCGCGGCCTCGGTGATCGACCCCGCCAGCGACGGGTACACCGAGAACGTCTGCGCCAGGTCGTTGACCGACAGGTTGTGCTGCACCGCGATCGTCAGCGGGAGGATCAGCTCGGAGGCGGTGGGAGCGACCACCACGCCGCCGATCACCACACCGGTGGCCGGGCGGCAGAAGATCTTCACGAAACCGCGACGCAGACCCGACATCTTGGCGCGCGGGTTGGTGTTCAGCGGCAGCATCACCGTTCGCGCGGGCACCTCACCGGCGTCGATGGCGGCCTGACTGACACCGACCGTCGCGATCTCCGGCCGGGTGAACACCGCCGACGCCACCGTCTTGAGCTTGATCGGCGTCACGCCCTCGCCGAGCGCGTGGTACATCGCGATGCGCCCCTGCATGGCCGCGACCGAGGCCAGCGGCAGCAGGCCGGTGCAGTCGCCAGCCGCGTAGATCCCGGACACCGTGGTGCGTGAGACCCGGTCGACCCGCAGGTATCCGCCGCGGTCCAGTTCGATGCCCACCTTCTCGAGCCCGAGCCCGGAGGTGTTCGGCGTCGACCCGACCGTCATCAGCGCATGGCTGCCCTCGACGGTGCGCCCGTCGGACAGTCGCACCACGACGCCGTCCGCGGTCCGCTCGACGACGTCCGCGCGAGCATGCTTGACCAGCGTCACACCCCGCTCGGAGAGTGCCTCCTCGAGCACGAGCGCCGCGTCCTCGTCCTCGTGCGGCAGCACCCGGTCACGACTCGAGACCATCGTGACGTGCACGCCCATCTCGGTGTACGCGGAGACGAACTCGGCGCCCGTGACGCCGGAACCGACCACCACCAGGTGCTCGGGCAGCGCCTCGAGGTCGTAGAGCTGACGCCAGTTTAGGATCCGCTCGCCGTCGGGCTGCGCGCCGGGCAGCACCCGCGGCGAGGCGCCGGTGGCGATGAGCACCACCTCGGCGTCGAAGAGTCGCTCGCTGCCGTCCGCGAGAGTGGCCTTGACCTGGTGTGCTGCCATCCCGATCACCGAGTCGACGATCTCCGCCGTGCCGGCGAGCAGTTCCACCCCCACGGTCCGGAGCCGGTCCCGGATGTCCGAGGACTGGGCCTGGGCCAGGGACTTGACCCGCGAGTTGATCTGGGGCAGCGAGATCGTCGCCTGGGTGATGTCGAGGGTGATGCCGAGGTCGGTGGCCTTGCGCATGTCGGTGCGCACGCCGGTGGACGCGATGAAGGTCTTCGACGGCACGCAGTCCCACAGCACGCAGGCGCCACCGAGTCCGTCCGAGTCGATCAGCGTCACACCGGCCCCGTGCTGCGCGGCCACCAACGCAGCCTCGTAGCCGGCCGGCCCGCCACCAATGATCACGATCCGGGTCATCTGTCCTCCATGTTTCGGCAGCACATCACACACTTTTTCGGTGAGTCCACGCTATTGCACCGGGCATCGCCCGCGCACGCTGGCCCACGTTCGAGTGGGGCCGCACACACGAAACCGCCATGTCCGGTTCGCGGCGGTGATCCGACGGTTTAGGCTTTTGTCGTGCCGATCTATGCCGCCTACGGATCCAACATGCATCCGGAACAGATGCTCGAACGCTGCCCGCACTCGCCGATGGCGGGAACGGGCTGGCTGCACGGGTGGCGGCTGACCTTCAGCGGCGGCGACATCGGGTGGGAGGGCGCCCTCGCGACCGTCGTCGAGGACGCCGACTCCAAGGTCTTCGTGGTGCTCTACGACGTCCCCGACGAGGACGAGGCCAGCCTCGACCGGTGGGAGGGCTCCGAGTTCGGGATGCACCGCAAGATCCGGCTGCGCGTCGACACCGGCGGCGAACCGGTACTCGCCTGGCTCTACGTGCTGGACGCCTACGAGGGCGGACTGCCCTCGGCCCGCTACCTGGGTGTGATGGCCGACGCCGCGGAGATCGCGGGCGCCCCCGCCGACTACGTCCGCGACCTGCGCACCCGCAACAGCCGCAACGTCGGGCCCGGCACGCCCGGCTTCTCCGGCTGACGCCCCGCCCCGACCGGCCGCCGGCCCGCCCGTCTGCCCCGCCCGCCCCGCCTACCCGGCGTCGGCCAGCACCAGATTCGCCAGCACCCGGACCCCGACCGCGAGCGCGCGCTCGTCCAGGTCGAAGGTCGGCTGGTGGATGTCGAGGCAGTCACCGACCCCGGACCAGACACCGAGCCGCGCCATCGCGCCCGGCACCTCCTCGAGGTACCAGGAGAAGTCCTCGCCGCCGCCGGACTGCGGGGTGTCCGAGAGCGCGTCGGGGCCGAGCGTGGCGACCGCCTGCTCGACCATCCGCGTGGACACCACGTCGTTGACCACCGGCGGCACCCCGCGGCGGTAGTTCAGCTCGTACCGCACGCCGGTCGGCGCGAGCAGCCCGTCCACGATCTCCCGGACCATCGGCTCGAGCAGCGCCCACGTCTCGTGGTCGCCGGTGCGCACGGTGCCGACCAACCGGCCCGACCGCGGGATGGCGTTCGGCGCCTGCCCCGCGCTCACCGCGCCCCACACCATCACGGTGCCGGTGCGCGGGTCGATCCGCCGGCTCAGCAGGCCCGGCAGGCCGGTGATGACCGTGCCCAGGGCGTACACCAGGTCGGTGGTCAGGTGCGGCCGGGAGGTGTGTCCGCCCGGCGAGTCCAGCACCAGCTCGACCGTGTCCGCGGCCGAGGTGATCGCACCGAGCCGCACCCCCACCTTGCCCGCCTCGAGACGCGGGTCGCAGTGCAGCGCAAAGATTCTGGAGACGCCGTCCATGGCGCCCGCGGCGATGACGTCGAGCGCGCCGCCCGGCATCACCTCCTCGGCGGGCTGGAACACCAGCCGCACCCCCACCGGCAGTTCCGGCGCCTGCGCCAGCGCGAGGCCGGCCCCCAGCAGGATGGTGGTGTGCGCGTCGTGACCGCACGCGTGCGAGACGCCGGGCACCGCGGACGCGAACGGCAGTCCGGTGTCCTCCTGCATGGGCAGCGCGTCCATGTCCGCGCGCAGCGCGATCCGCGGACCGGTCTCCGGACCCAGGTCACAGGTCAGCCCGGTGCCGCCGGGCAGCACCTGCGGTGCCAGCCCGGCCGCGAGCAGTCGCGTGGCGACGAACTCCGTGGTCGCGAACTCGCGGCGCGCGAGTTCCGGGTTGGCATGAATGTGCCTGCGCCACAGCGACAGGTCGGTCTCGTGTTCGGCGACCCACCGGTCGAGCCACTCGCTCACTGTCGGCCCGCCCGGCGACGCTCGACGCCCTCGAGCAGTCGCTGTCGCTGCGCCGGGTCCGAGGCCACCGCGACGGCGGTCCCGGCCAGTGCCCGTGCGCCGTCCAGGACGGCCAGGTCCGCGGACGCCGTCACGCAGGCCGCCGCGAAGGCAGGCTGGTGGGTGGCGGCGCCGCCGGACTCGAGGCCGATCACCGGGTGAATGCCCGGCAGCACGTGTGTCACGTTTCCCATGTCGGTACTTCCCAACGGACGCAGCCCTTCCCACATCGGGGCCAGCGGACTGCGCCCCATCTCCTCGATCAGTTCACGGTAGGCCTGCACCATCCAGGGGTCCGGCACCAGCTCGGCGTAGTCCGGTGAGACGGTGCGGATCTCGTGCGTACAGCCCGCCGCGAGCGCCCCCGCGGCAAAGCAGGCCAGCACCCGCTCGCTGAGGTTGCCCAGCGACTCGACGCTGCGGGCCCGCAAGTAGTAGAGCATCTCCACGTGGGCGGGCACGATGTTCGGCGCGATGCCGCCGTCGCTGACGATGCCGTGCAACTGCTGGCCCGCATAGAGGTGCTGGCGGAGCAGCCCGACGCCCACCTGGGCGACCGTCGCGGCGTCGGCCGCGTTGCGGCCCAGTTCCGGAGCGGCCGAGGCGTGCGACTCACGACCGCTGAAGGTGACGGCGAGATCGGCCATGGCCAGGGAGGTGGCGCCGGCGATGTCCTCCGGTCCGGGATGGACCATCATCGCCGCCCCGAGCGGGTCGAACACGCCCCGCTCGAGCATCAGCACCTTCCCACCACCGCTCTCCTCGGCCGGGGTGCCGAGCACTCGCACGGTGATGCCGAGCCGGTCCGCGAGCGGTGCGAGCGCCAGGCCCGCACCGACCGCGGACGCGGCGATGATGTTGTGCCCGCAGGCATGTCCGATCTCCGGCAGCGCGTCGTACTCGGCACAGATCCCGATCACCAGCTCGCCGCTGCCGAAACTGGCGCTGAAGGCGGTCGGCAGCCCCGCGACCCCGGACTCGACCTCGAAACCGTGCTGGGCGAGCAACTCCGCGGTCTTCGCGGCACTGCGGTGCTCCTCGAACGCGAGCTCCGGGTCCGCGTGGATCGAATGCGACAGCGCGATCAGGTCGGTCTTCGCCGAGGCGATCGCATCGTCCACTTCCGAGTTCACACGGTCAGTCTCTCACTCTCCGCCGCCACGCCGCGCCGACGACTCGGGCGGGCCGGACGGCTCAGCCGAGCTTGAGGTTGCCGGCGTCGGTCGGAACGGCGAGCGCGGTGAGGATCGGTGCGTGGATGCCGGCCTTGATGCGCCCCAGGTTGTCCCCGCGGACGTTGGTCGACGCCGCGGCCCGGGCCACCGCTGCCGCCAGGACGCCGTCGCCCTCGACCGCCTCGTGGACGATGCCGCCGGCGACCGCGTCGGGTCCGCCGTAGCGGCGGGCGCTGGTCATGGCCTCCACCGCGGTCGCGCGCGGCAGCTGCGTGGTCATCAGCGAGTTCATGCCGATCGTGAAGCCCATGTTCAGGTTTGCCTCGGGCAGGCAGTAGAAGCCGCGGTCCGAGCGCATCACCCGCTGGTCGTGGGAGGTGGCGAGCATGGCGCCGGCGCCGAAGGCGTGGCCCTGCACGGCCGCGACCGTGGTCATCGGGAACTCGAGCAGCCGCGCGAACACGGTGTGCACCCGGTCCAGGTACCAGTGCGCCTTGTCGAGGTTCCCGAACAGCCAGTCGGTGTCGAGACCGTTGGTGAAGAACTTGCCGGTGGCGGTGGTGACCAACGCCGCGGGACCCTCGTGGGCCTCGACCTCGTCGAGGCGGGCGTGCACGGCGTCGATCCAGTCGGGGTGGAAGCGGTTCTCGCTGTCGGTCTGACCTGCGTTGCCGAGGTACAGGATGAAGACGTCACCGTCGCGCTCGAGATAAGGCATGGCCGAATACTACCTACGGGTAACTTCCCGTGTCGTCAGTACTGTGTCCGGTCATGGGCAATCTCGAACAGCAGGCCGCGCGCGTCATCGGCGAACGCACCGGAGCCCCGAGGCACGACATCGCGATCGTGCTCGGATCCGGCTGGCAGGAGGCCGCCGACGCGTTCGGCGAACCGGTCGCCACGGTGCCGATGGCGGAACTGCCGGGCTTCGCCGCGCCGTCCGCGGCCGGGCACACCGGCCAGATCCGCTCGGTCCGCGTCGGCGACACCCCCGTGTTGCTCCTGCTCGGGCGCACCCACGCCTACGAGGGCCACGACCTGTCCCGGGTGGTGCACCCGGTGCGCACCGCATGCGCGGCGGGCGCGGGCACGGTGATCCTGACCAACGCCGCCGGCGGGATCCGGCCGGACCTGGAGGTCGGGCAGCCGGTGCTGATCGCCGACCACCTCAACCTGACCGGCCGGTCGCCGCTGACGGGCGCCGAGTTCGTGAACATGGTCGACGCCTACTCCCCCGGCCTACGGGCGCTGGCCCGCCGCGTCGACCCTTCCCTCACCGAGGGCGTGTACGCGGGCCTGCCCGGACCGCACTACGAGACGCCCGCCGAGATCCGGATGCTGCGCACCCTGGGTGCGGACCTGGTCGGCATGTCGACGGTCCACGAGACGATCGCCGCCCGCGCGGTCGGCGCCCGGGTGCTGGGGCTGTCCCTGGTGACCAACATGGCCGCCGGGATCACCGGCCAGCCGCTCGACCACACCGAGGTGCTCGCGGCGGGCGCCGCCTCCGCCGCGGCGGTCGGCGCCCTGCTGCGATCCGTGGTGGCCGCACTGTGACCGACGAGGCCGCACCGACCGACGAGGCCCCGCTGGCCTTCGGCACCGCCGGGCTGCGCGGCCCGCTGCGCCCCGGGCCCGGTGGGATGAACGTCGAGACCGTCACCCGCACCACCGCCGGCCTGGCCGCCTGGCTGCAGGGCCGCTGCCTCGGCGGCAGCGTCGTGGTGGTCGGGCGCGATGCCCGCCACGGGTCCGCGGAGTTCGCAGAGGCCGCGGCGGAGGTGCTCGCGGCTGCCGGCTTCTCCGTGGTCCTGCTGCCCCGGCCGCTGCCCACACCGGTGCTGGCCTTCGCGGTCCGTCGCCTCGGCGCGCAGGCCGGGGTGCAGATCACCGCGTCGCACAACCCGGCGACCGACAACGGGTACAAGGTGTACCTCGACGGCGGGGCGCAACTGGTCTCGCCGGCCGACCGGGAGATCGAGCGCGCCGTCGCGTCGATCGGTCCCGCTTCGGAGGTGCCTCGCCTGCCGGTCGAACCCGCCGACGACGCGCTGCTCACCGAGTACCTCGCCCGGGTGGCGTCGCTCCCCCGTGGCACGGCGCGACGACTGCGAATCGCGCTGACGCCGTTGCACGGGGTGGGCGGCGAGACCGTGGTCGCCGCGCTCACCGCGGCCGGATACACCGACCTGCACACCGTCACAGAACAATTCGAGCCGGACCCGGACTTCCCCACCGTCGACTTCCCGAACCCCGAGGAACCGGGGGCCACCGATGCGCTGCTCGCACTGGCGGAGCGGGTGGACGCGGACCTCGCGATCGCGCTCGACCCCGACGCCGACAGGTGTGCGGTCGGCGTGCCCGGGCCCGACGGCTGGCGGATGCTCTCCGGCGACGAGACCGGCGCCCTGCTGGGCCAGTACCTGATCGGCGTGCAGGACACCGGCTCGAACCCCCTCGTCGCCACCACCATCGTGTCGTCTCAACTGCTGTCGAAGATCGCGGCGGCCCACGGCGCTCGGTTCGCGCAGACGTTGACCGGGTTCAAGTGGCTGGTGCGCTCGGGGCCGGGTCTGGTGTACGCATACGAGGAGGCGATCGGGCACTGCGTCGACCCCGACGCGGTGCGCGACAAGGACGGCATCTCCGCGGCGGTGGTCGTCGCCGACCTCGCGGCCGACGGGAAGGCCCAGGGCCACACCCTGCTCGACCGACTGGACGCACTCGCCGTGCAGTTCGGGGTGCACGCCACCGTGCAGGTCTCGCACCGGGTGGAGCGGCTCGAAGAGATCACCGCGATGATGGAGCGATTCCGGGCGGCACCACCGACCGAACTGGCCGGCGACGCGGTGACCGCCGACGACCTCCTCGACCGGCGGGGCCAGGCGCGGACCGACGCGGTGGTGCTGCAGGGCAGCCGCACCCGAATGGTGGTACGCCCGTCGGGAACCGAGCCGAAAGTCAAGTGCTATTTCGAGGTCGTCGAAGCGGTCTCGAACCACGCCGACCTGCCGCGCGGCCGCGCCGGCGCCGCCGCCCGCCTGCGTGCGCTGACCGAAGTCGCCCTCGGGTTGTGACCGGTCCCTACACTTCGTGGCGATGAACGAGGACCCGATGCTGCTCGACGCGGCAGTGCACCCCGACCCCCCGCACCCGCCCGCGCCCCGGCACCACAAGGCGCCGATGCTGATCGGGGCGTTCGCCGTGGGCCTGCTCGCGGCGGCCGGGATCGTCGCGGCAGCCATGATCTGGATGCCCGACCCGGAGCGGGCCACCGTCGCGGTTTCCCCGGTCGTCGCCGCACCGCCGAGCACCGTCTACATCACGGTGCCCGCGGCTCCCGTGCCGCCGGCACCTCCGGCCGAGCCCCCGGCGCCGCCCGTCGAGGCGCCGCCCGTCGAGGCGCCGCCCGTCGAGACACAGCCCGCCCCGGCCCTCGCGGCACCCACGGTGGACGGCACCGACGCGCAGGGCTTCCTCGGGTTCGCGGCCGCCAGTTGCCGGTCCGGCCATCCCGCGGTGGCCGTGGTGCGGACCGAGAAGTCGCGCGCGGTGATCTGCGAGGCCGACGACGGTGGTCGCTACTACCGGGCGCTGCGACTGCGCGACGGCGCCCCGCTCGAGGTGGGCGGCGCGGCGGCCGCCGGCGACGGCTTCGTCGCGCGCACCGGCAGCTACGCCTACTTCGTGTCCCCGAACGGGCTGACCGTCAGCCGCTGGGGGAACGCCCTCTCGCAGGAGCCCGCGATCGAGTACTGGTCACGCTGAGCGGTCAGGACCTCAGATCCAGCGGGGGCCGAACTGCCGGTCCCCGGCATCGCCGAGCCCGGGGACGATGAACGCGTCCTCGTTCAGGCCCTCGTCGACGGCGGCGGCGACCAACCGGACCGGGAACCCCGAGTTCTCCAGCGCCGCAACACCCTGCGGTGCGGTGACCACGCAGACCGCGGTGATGTCGGTGGCTCCGCGGGCAACGAGCAGTTCGATGGTGTGCACCATCGAACCGCCGGTGGCCAGCATCGGGTCCAGGACGTAGACCGGGATACCGGACAGGTCGTCCGGCAGCGACTCGAGGTACGGCACCGGCTCGTGGGTCCGCTCGTCGCGGGCCATGCCGACGAACCCGACCTGCGACTGCGGGATAAGCGAACTGGCCTGCTCGACCATGCCGAGTCCGGCGCGGAGCACCGGCACCAGCAGCGGCGGCTTGGCCAACCGCACCCCGCGGGTCGTCGCCACCGGGGTCTGCACGTCGAAGACCTCGATCTCGGCGTCCCGGATGGCCTCGTAGATGAGCATCTGGGTGAGCTGACGCAGCGCGGACCGGAAGGTGGGGTTGTCGCTGCGGGCGTCACGCATCGTGGTCAACAGCGCGGCCGCCAGCGGATGATCGACGAGTTGCGTCTCCATGCCGCCAACAATATGCGTCGAGGGGAACCGGTGCGGGGCAGGAACCGTCCAACCCGATGACAGGACACTTCATTCAGCCCGGGGGGGGAACCGAGATGAACGAGTTTTCGGCGGCGACGGACGGCATCCGCGGCTTCGGCGCCGCGGCGGGAGCGATGGCCACACGGGTGCAGGGCGCAGCGGTGGGGGCCGCGGCGGCCGGACCGGCCCTGCTCGGTCCGGCATTCGGCCTGATCGGCGCCGACTTCGTGGCGGCCTTCGCGGCCGCGCAGGGCGGACACGTGCGCGCGCTCGGCGCGCTGGCCGGGGTCCTCGACAGCATGGGCGGCGCCGCATCGGCCACCGCCGACGCGTACGACGCGGCCGACCAGGGCGTCGCGGCCGCGCTGGGCGCCACCGGCGCCGGGCTGGAGGCCTGAGCATGCTCGGCGTCGACGTCCTGGCCCGGCCCCTGCTCGACCTGCTCGAGACCTTCGGCACCGGGGTGATGCCGCCCGACGGCCCGGCGGACGCACTGCGGGTCGCCTCGGTGGCGCTCGACGCCGCCTACGCCGTCGCCAGTCGTGGCCTCGCCGAACTCGGCGGCGTGTGGTCGGGCGCCGCCGCGGAGGCCGCGGCGGCGAAGGCGGAGCAGACGCAGGTGCAGCAGGTGCAGCTCTCGGACCGCGGCCAGGAGATCGCCGGTGTCCTCACCGCGGCGTCGCGGGACGTGAACACCGGCGTCGCCGAACTCGAGGCCGTGGTGCAGTCGTTCGTGTCGGTGGCGACGGCCGCCGGTCCGGCGCTCACCACGCCTGCCGGCCAGGTGATGATCATCGCGGCCGCGATCGACCACCTCTCCCGTGGCCTCGCCGTGGTCGCGCGGGTGCGGGCGGAGCTGACCGCACACACCGGGGCGATGACCGCGCTGACCGCGCCCGAGCCGGGCGTGGACCCGGCCGATCCCGGCACCGTCACGGCCGCGGTCCGGCCGTCCGGCGCCGGCCCCACGGTGGACACCGCCGGTCTGCAGCAGCGCGGTGACGCGTTCAGCGGCTTCGGTCGCAGCTTCGCGAACGCGGCAGCCGCCCCCGGTGACGCCTACCCCGGATTCGCCGGCGGCGCCCCGATGCCCGCGAGGTCCGGTTTCGGCAGCTCTGGCAGCGGGTCCGCGGGCAGCAGCGGCGGCAGCGGCGGCGGCGTCGAGGTGTTCCTGCCGGACGGCACCACGGCGATGGCCCCGAACCAGCAGGCCGCCGACGCCGTGCGCAACGCGCTGAGCCAGCAGGGCGTGCCGTACGTGTGGGGCGGCACCACCCCGGGGCAGGGTCTGGACTGCTCCGGCCTGACCCAGTGGGCATACGGCGAGGCCGGGGTGCAACTGCCCAGGCTCGCGCAGGAACAGGACATCGGGATCGCGGTCGACCAGTCCGAGCTGATGCCCGGCGACCTCGCCGTGTGGGACGGGCACGTGGCGATGGTGATCGGTGGCGGCCAGATGGTGGAGGCAGGAGACCCGGTGCAGGTCAGTTCCGTGCGTACCGAGAACATCGGCATGGGCTTCCACGGCTTCTACCGGCCCACGACGTGAGCGCCGACCAGTCGCCGGTCGCTCCGCAGGCTCCGCTCCTGCAGCCTCCGGTCGCTCCGCAGGCTCCGCTCCTGCTGCCCCACGTCGCGACGGCGACGGCGCACAACCCGGCCGGCACCGTCACGGTGCGCTGCAGCGACCGTGGCCTGCCGCTGCAGGTACGCCTCGACCCCCGCGAACTGCGGTACGGCGGCGGCCGCCTCGCCGCGACCATCCTCGAGGTCGGCCGCCTCGCCACCGCCGAGGCGAGGGCCCGGCGGCGCACCGAACTCGCCGACGCCGGCGTGCCCCCCGACGTCCTCGACGCCCTCGGCCTGCCCACCCGTGCCGCACTGGCCGAGGCCGAGCGCACCGCGGACGCCGACCGGCCCGCCCCGACCAGTTGGCTGCGGCCGTTGTGAGCGGGGCCGAGATGGACCGGGTCGTGTCCGCCGCCGCCGGCCGGCTCGAATCACTCGAGACGGCGCTGCACCTGCTGGGCGGCCTGCGGGCCCGGGCCACCCACGGCTCCGGCGTGGTGAGCGTCGAGGTGGACGAGAACGGCGGCATGACGGGGCTGTGGATCTCCGAGTCACTCGACCGAGTCGACGCCCCTGACCTGGGCCGGGCCGTCACGGAGACCGCTGCCCGCGCCGCGGATGTGGTCTCCTCGCAACGAGATCGGATCCTGGCATCGCTTCACGACGTGTTCACCTACTAGGCTTCCCGCCATGGCAGGAGACATCGTCCCGATTCAGCTCGGTCTGACCGACGGAGACCTCGTTACTCTGTGGGCTCCGCGCTGGCGGGAGGGCGACGACGAGTGGGAAGCGTTCCTCGGTCACGAGGAGGACCTCTACGCGTTCGAGTCGGCCGCCGAACTCGCCGCGTTCGTCCGCGGCAACTCGGAGCACGACCTGGTCGAGCATCCGTCGTGGGCGACGGTCGTCGCGCTCTCCGCCGCCGAACTCGAGCCGGACGAGGCGAAAGTCTACGACCTGATCGGGGCGCCGGAACTGGCGGCCGAGGATCCGGACCCGGACGTCCTGACCAAGCTCGCGGAGACCCTCGAGATGGCCCAGAGCCTCGGGGACGTCTGCGACCTCGACGTCGTCACCCGGTTCTTCAGCTCGCACCCCCTCCTCGGTGCGCTGCCGGGCGCGCCCGGCACGTTCGAGGACCGTGAGGGCGAGCAGCTGTGGGCGAAGGTCGGCGCCGCCCTGGCCGACGGCTGGGACGACGTGCTGGACGCGATCGACGCCGTGGTCGCCACGCCGGCGGTCGACGCAGCCGCGGTCGCGGAGGCCGAGGCGGAGATCCTGGCCGCCGAGGAGAACACCGTCGACGCCGACGACGCGGCGGGCGACGACGAGTCCGACGAGGACCTCGAGTTCATGACGCTCGACCTCGACGACGACACCACGGATCCGATTGCCCTTGCGGCGGAAGAGGAAACGTTCTGGACGTCGGTCGGCATCGACCCGATCAAGATCATCACCGCCGCGGAGACCTACTACACCCTGCGCTGCTATCTCGGCGACGAGCCGGTCTTCCTCGGCCGGGCCGGGCGGATCCAGGTGTTCACCTCGGAGCGCGCACTGGCCCGGTACCTCGCCGACAACCACGACCACGACCTCGCGAGGGTGAGCACCTACTCGGACGTGCAGGCCGCGGCCGTCGACGGCGCACTCGAGGTCGAGGTGACGGACGAGAACATCTACGTGCTGCCCGGCCTGGTCGACGACCTGGCCGCGGGTCCGCAGGCCGTGGACGTCGACCAGCTGGACCTGGCGGTCGAGTTGTTCACCGACGCCGCGGAGTACGCGAAGGACCCGAGCACCGAGGCGGCGCTCGCCGCCTCCACCCCGTTGGGCTGGTACGTCTCGTACACGCTCAACCCGGACCCCACCCGGCTGGCGCCGTCCGCGCCGTACCACGCGGAGGCCGAGGCCTGGCGCGCCCTCGAGCGTGAGTTCGAGGCCCGGCTGCGCACCGACTGACCAGCGGCCGGCCTCGACACCGGTCAGCCGATCAGCACCGCATAGCCCGGCTTGACCACCTCGTCGATCAGCCGCAGCCGGTCCGGGAACGGGATGAACGCCGACTTGATGGCGTTGATGGTGAACCGTTCCAGGTCGGACCATCCGTAGCCGAACGTCTGGACCAGCTTGAGCATCTCCTCGCTCATACTGGTCGCGCTCATCAACCGGTTGTCCGTGTTGACGGTGACCCGGAAACGCAGCCGGGCCAGCAGGTCGAACGGGTGCTTGTCGAGACTGGCCACCGCCCCGGTCTGGACGTTCGAACTCGGGCACAGTTCCAGTGGAATCCTCTTGTCCCGCACGTAGTTCGCGAGCCGGCCCAGGCTCGCGGCGCCGTCCGACGACACCGTGATGTCGTCGGTGATCCGCACCCCGTGACCGAGCCGGTCCGCACCGCAGAACGCGATGGCCTCGTGAATCGACGGCAGCCCGAACGCCTCACCCGCGTGAATTGTGAAGTGCGCGTTGTTCGCCCGCATGTGCTCGAATGCGTCGAGGTGCCGGCTCGGCGGGTGCCCGGCCTCGGCGCCCGCGATGTCGAATCCCACCACGCCGCGGTCCCGGAACCGCACCGCCAGCTCCGCGATCTCCCGGGACCGGGCCGCGTGCCGCATCGCGGTGAGCAGGCACCCGATCCGGATCTCCTTGCCGAGGTCCCGGGCCATCGCGACGCCCTCCTCGAAGCCCGTCAGGGTGTGGTGCACCACCTCGTCGAGGGTGAGTCCCCGCTCGAGGTGCTGCTCCGGCGCGAACCGGACCTCCGCGTAGACCACCGAGTCCGCGGCCAGGTCGAGCGCGCACTCCCGCGCCACCCGCGCCAGGCCCGCCGGGGTCTGCATGACCGCGACGGTGTGCTCGAAGGTCTCCAGGTAGCGCACGAGCGAACCGCTGCCCGCGGCGTCGGCGAACCACCCGGCGAGGCTCGCGGCGTCGTCCGCCGGCAGACCGTCGTACCCGCAGTCGTGCGCGAGTTCGAGCACCGTCGCCGGACGCAGCCCGCCGTCGAGGTGGTCGTGCAGAAGCGCCTTCGGCGCGGTCCGCAGTGAGGGAAGGTCGAGCGGAAAGGTGCTCATGACCCGACGCTAGCGTGCTCGGGTCCGATCCGTTCGATGACCAGTGGCGCCGGAACGTACGTGTCGCCGACCGAGCAGGCCCCGTCCAACGCGGTGCGCGCGGCCCCGAGCCGTGACGGGTCGTCGGTGTACAGGGTCATCAGCGGCTGCCCCACCCGCACCGAGTCCCCCGGCCGGACGTGCCAGCGCACGCCGGCGCCGGCCTGCACGGGTTCCCCCTGACGCAGCCGGCCGGCCCCGAGGACCCGGGCCGCGATCCCGACGGCCATCGCATCCAGCCCGGTCACGACGCCGGAGCAGGTCGCGGACACCACCTCGCTCTCCCGCGCACGCGGCAGCGGCGCGGCCGGGTCGCCGCCCTGGGCCCGCACCATCGCCCGCCAGCGGTCCATCGCCCGCCCGTCGCGCAGCGCCGCCGCCGGGTCGGCCGCATGCAGGCCGGCCGCCGCGAGCATCTCCCCGGCCAGGGTCAGGGTCAGCTCCACCACGTCGGACGGCCCGCCGCCCGCGAGCACCTCCACCGACTCGGCCACCTCGAGCGCGTTGCCCGCGGTGTACCCGAGCGGGTTGTCCATCGCGGTGAGCAGCGCAACGGTGCGCACCCCGGCGTCCACGCCGAGCTCGACCATCACGGTGGCGAGTTCCCGGGCCCCCGCCAGCGTCTTCATGAAGGCTCCCGCCCCCACCTTCACGTCCAGGACCAGCGCCCCGGCACCCTCGGCGATCTTCTTGCTCATGATCGAGCTGGCCAGCAGCGGGACGGACTCGACGGTGCCGGTGACGTCGCGCAGCGCGTAGAGCTTGCGGTCCGCGGGCGCCAGGCCCTCCCCGGCGGCGCAGACCACGGCCCCGACCTCGGGATTCGCGAGAATCTCGAGGATCTCCCCGCCCGTCAGCTCGGCCCGCCAGCCGGGGATCGACTCGAGCTTGTCGAGCGTGCCACCGGTGTGGCCGAGGCCCCGGCCGGAGAGCTGCGGCACCGCGGCGCCACAGGCGGCGACCAACGGGGCGAGCGGCAGGGTGATCTTGTCCCCCACCCCGCCGGTGGAATGCTTGTCGACGGTGGGCAAGGGCAGCGAGGACAGGTCCATCCGCCGTCCGGAGGCGATCATGGCCGCAGTCCAGCGGGCGGTCTCGGCACGGGACAGCCCGCGGAAGACGATGGCCATGGCCAGGGCCGACATCTGCTCGTCCGCGACCTCGCCGCGGGTGTAGGCGTCGATCAGCCAGTCGATCTGCCGGTCGGTGAGCTCGCGGCCGTCGCGCTTGGCGGTGATGACCGAGATCGCATCGATCACGACTGCGGCCCCCGTACCCGGCCGAGGTCCTCCGGGCCGAACGCCGAGGGCAGCAGATCCGCGAGAGATACAGCGCCCGTGGGGGTGTCGACCAACAGCGCGGATCCGCCGTGCTCGAGCAGCAACTGCCGGCACCTGCCGCACGGCATCAGGATGTGGCCCGAGGCGTCCCGGCAGGTGAACGCCCGTAACCGTCCGCCACCGGTAGTGTGCAAGTTACTGACGAGTCCACATTCGGCGCACAGGCTCAGGCCGTATGAGACATTTTCCACATTGCACCCGACCACAATTCGGCCGTCGTCGACCAGTGCCGCCGCCCCCACCGGGAACCGCGAATAGGGCGCATAGGCACCCCCCATCGCCTGATCCGCCTTGTACCGCAACGCATTCCAGTCGATTTCCGTCACGGTTGACCATCCTGGCACGCCAACTGAATGGATGCAGAAGATCGCCCGGGCGGCTCCAGAACCTTCGGGCAGGCAAACCTAAGATGCGTCCGATTCGCTCGTACGAACCGCCCGTCAAATTAGTTCCCACATTGGCAGAGGATTACAGTGCAGGGAGTCGGTTCAGGTTCTCGTCGCGCCAAGGCTGAAAACTCCAGGGTCGTCCCCAGAAACAGCCACTAGGGGTGCGACGCGTCCATCAATGACGTTGGAGGCACAGCACTCGATGAGTAGCACGACTGAAGCCGCTCCGGCAAAGGAGCGCACACGGTCGCTATACCGGGGCGACCCCGGAATGTGGTCTTGGGTTCTACACCGGATCACGGGCGTCGCGACATTCTTCTTTCTCTTTGTCCACGTGCTCGACACCGCACTGGTGCGAGTCAATCCGGACACCTACGACAAGGTCATCGAGACCTACAAGAACCCGCTCGTCGGGCTCATGGAGCTCGCCCTGGTCGCGATGGTGCTCTACCACGCGCTCAACGGCGTCCGCGTGATGCTCGTCGACTTCTGGTCGAAGGGTCCGCAGTACCAGCGCCCGATGCTCTGGATCATCATCGCGATCTGGTTCGTGGTCATGATTCCCGGCGCGGCGCGCATCTTCTACAACATGTTTGCGGGGCACTGACATGACTGAAGCCAAATCACTCGGCACGTCCTACGACCGTCCCGCCAGCCTGGACAGCCCGCGCTCGCCGCGTCGCGAGTCCAAGAACAACTTCGAGCTCTACGCCTGGTTGTTCATGCGCCTGTCCGGCCTCGCGCTGATCGTGCTCGTCCTCGGCCACCTGTTCATCATGCTGATGGTCGACGAGGGTGTGCACCGGATCAACTTCGCGTTCGTGGCCGGCCGCTGGTCCAGCCCGTTCTGGCAGATGTGGGACCTCTCCATGCTCTGGCTCGCCCAGCTGCACGGCGGTAACGGACTGCGCACGGTGATCGCGGACTACTCGCGCAAGGACTCGACGCGCTTCTGGCTGAACACGATCCTCGTGGTGTCCATGATCCTGATCATGGCTCTCGGCACCTACGTCATCTTCACCTTCGACCCCAACATCACGGCCTAGGGGAGCAGAAACTTCATGCAGGAACATCGTTACGACGTCGTCATCGTCGGCGCCGGCGGCGCCGGGATGCGCGCAGCCATCGAGTCCGGCCCCCGCGCCCGCACCGCGGTCCTGACCAAGCTCTACCCCACCCGTAGCCACACCGGCGCGGCCCAGGGCGGCATGTGCGCCGCACTGGCGAACGTGGAGGAAGACAACTGGGAGTGGCACACCTTCGACACCGTCAAGGGCGGCGACTACCTCGCCGACCAGGACGCCGTCGAGATCATGGCCAAGGAGGCCATCGACGCGGTGCTGGACCTGGAGAAGATGGGTCTTCCCTTCAACCGCACCCCCGAGGGCAAGATCGACCAGCGTCGTTTCGGTGGTCACACCCGCGACCACGGCAAGGCCCCGGTCCGCCGGGCCTGTTACGCCGCGGACCGCACCGGTCACATGATCCTGCAGACGCTCTACCAGAACTGCGTCAAGCACGACGTCGAGTTCTTCAACGAGTTCTACGCCCTCGACCTGGCGCTGACCGAGACCGAGGACGGCCCGGTCGCGACCGGTGTCATCGCCTACGAGCTCTCCACCGGCGAGATCCACGTCTTCCACGCCAAGTCCATCGTGTTCGCCACCGGCGGCTCGGGCCGGATGTACAAGACGACGTCCAACGCCCACACCCTCACCGGTGACGGCATGGGCATCATCTTCCGCAAGGGCCTGCCCCTGGAGGACATGGAGTTCCACCAGTTCCATCCGACAGGACTCGCCGGCCTCGGCATCCTGATCTCGGAGGCCGTGCGTGGCGAGGGCGGAATCCTCCGCAACGCCGACGGCGAGCGGTTCATGGAGCGCTACGCCCCCACCATCAAGGACCTCGCGCCCCGCGACATCGTGGCTCGTTCCATGGTGCTCGAGGTGCTCGAGGGCCGCGGCGCCGGCCCGAACAAGGACTACGTCTACATCGACGTGACCCACCTCGGCGAGGAGGTGCTCGAGGAGAAGCTCCCCGACATCACCGAGTTCGCACGTACCTACCTGGGTGTCGACCCGGTGACCGAGCTGGTCCCCGTGTACCCCACCTGCCACTACGTGATGGGCGGCATCCCCACCAAGATCCGCGGTGAGGTGCTGCGCAACAACGAGGACATCGTCCCCGGCCTGTACGCCGCCGGCGAGTGCGCCTGTGTCTCCGTGCACGGCGCGAACCGTCTCGGCACCAACTCGCTGCTCGACATCAACGTCTTCGGTCGCCGCGCCGGCATCGCCGCCGCGGAGCACGCCGAGAAAACCGACTTCGTGCCGCTGCCGGAGAACCCGGCGAAGATGGTCGAGGAGTGGCTCGAGGTCATCCTCTCCGACCACGGTCACGAGCGCGTCGCGGACATCCGCACCGAGCTGCAGCAGACCATGGACAACAACGCGTCCGTGTTCCGCACCGAGACCACGCTGACCAACGCGCTCAAGGACGTCCGCGCCCTCAAGGAGCGGTACAACCACATCACCGTGCAGGACAAGGGCAAGCGCTACAACAGCGACCTGCTCGAGGCCGTCGAGCTCGGCTTCCTCTTGGAGATGGCCGAGGTCACGGTCGTCGGCGCGCTCAACCGCAAGGAATCGCGTGGCGGCCATGCCCGCGAGGACTTCCCGGATCGCAACGACGCCGAGTACATGCAGCACACGATGGCATACAAGGAGGGCGACGGCCTGCTCTCCGACATCCGTCTCGACTACAAGCCGGTAGTCCAGACCCGCTACGAGCCGATGGAGCGTAAGTACTGATGTCCGCACCCGTTGTAGACAAAGACGCACCCGCCCTGCCGCCCGTGCCCGAGGGCGCCGTCATGGTCACCCTCAAGATCGCCCGGTTCAACCCGGAGGACGGCGAGGGCCAGCGCTGGGAGAGCTTCCAGGTCCCGGCCCTGCCGACCGACCGCATGCTGAACCTGCTGCTGTACGTGAAGGGCTACCTGGACGGCACCCTGACGTTCCGTCGCTCCTGCGCACACGGCGTGTGCGGCTCGGACGCGATGCGGATCAACGGTGTCAACCGCCTGGCCTGCAAGATCCTGATGAAGGACATGCTGCCCAAGGACGGCAAGCCGGTCACCATCACCATCGAGCCGATCAAGGGCCTGCCGGTGGAGAAGGACCTCGTGGTCGACATGGAGCCCTTCTTCGACGCGTTCCGCGCCGTGAAGCCGTTCCTCATGACCACCGGCAACGAGCCGACCCGCGAGCGGATCCAGTCGCAGGCCGACCGCGCCCGGTTCGACGACACCACCAAGTGCATCCTGTGCGCGTGCTGCACCACCTCGTGCCCGGTGTACTGGAGCGACGGAAGCTACTTCGGCCCGGCCGCGATCGTGAACGCACACCGGTTCATCTTCGACAGCCGTGACGAGGGCGCCGCCGAGCGTCTGGACATCCTGAACGACAAGGAAGGCGTGTGGCGCTGCCGCACGACCTTCAACTGCACCGACGCGTGCCCCCGCGGCATCCAGGTGACGAAGGCGATCCAGGAAGTCAAGCGCGCGCTGCTCTTCGCGCGATAGCGAAGCGGCAAGCCGCGAACTACAGCACAGCGCGCGGTAGCGAAGCGGCAAGCCGCGAACTACGGCACAGCGCCCGGTAGTTCGAATCTCAACATCTGGTATGTAACAAGAAAAGGCACGGTTCTCATGTAACGAGAACCGTGCCTTTTCCGATGTCCAGTCGGCTACCAATCGGTTACCCTTATATGTACGAACGATGCGCCCTCGGCCAGAGGTCGCACTCACGAAGGGACCGGGGACCACGGCAATGGAGTCAGACTTCGCATCTCGACTGAACAAACTCTTCGAGACCGTGCACCCGGCCGGACGGAAACCACACACAAACACCGAGGTTGCCGAGTCACTCAACGCGGCCGGGCATCGAATTTCGAAGCCTTACATCTCGCAGCTGCGCAACGGCCAGCGGACCAACCCGTCGCCGGAGACGGTCGCGGCGCTCGCGCAGTTCTTCAAGGTCAAGTCCGACTACTTCTTCGACGACATCTACGCAGCGCGCATCGACCACGACTTGGAATTGCTTGCGCAGCTTCGGGGTTACGGACTGCGCCGGCTCTCGGCCCGGGCATTCGACCTGTCCTCCGAGTCCCAGGAACTACTGACCGCGATGGCCGAGAAACTCCGGCGCAGCGAGGGCCTACCGGCCACTCCCCCGGACTCCACCGAATAGCCGAAGGGGCCGGGTGAATCTCACCCGGCCCCTTTCGCGTACGGTGTTCGAGAATTTGCGATGGGGGATTGAAATCGTGACGACGAGACGCCGTGGTCGGGCTGCCCGACGCGCATTTGCCGTCGGCCTGCTCATGTCCACCACCGTGGTCCTGCCGGCGTTCGTGATTGCGCAGTCTGCCGCAGCGCCGGCGCACTCCGACGAGGCGGCCGCCGAGGTCAGCAAATCCGGAGACAAACACGGCGGTGGACGGCCCGACTGCGGCCGGCCTGGCGACCACGATGACGACGATCACGACGACGATCACGATCGCCGCCACCACCACCACCACCACCACCACGATCACTGCGGTGGCGGTAATCCGACCACCTCGGTCAGGCCCACTACGACGGTCCCGCCGACCACCACCGTCGCACCCACCACGTCGGTCCCGCCGACCACGGTCGCACCGACCACCACGTCGGTCGCACCCACCACCACCGTCGCACCCACCACCACGGTCGCACCCACCACGTCGGTCCCGCCGACCACCACGGTCGCACCCACCACGTCGGTCCCGCCGACCACCACGGTCGCACCCACCACGTCAGTCGCTCCGACAACTTCGGCGACAAGGCCTACGACCTCGCCGAAGCCCACGACGTCGGCCAAGCCCACGACCTCCGTCAAGCCCACGTCGTCGGCCAAGCCCACTTCCTCCGCCAAGCCGACCACCTCGGTCAAGCCCACGACCTCCACCAAGCCCTCTGCCGGCAACCCGGCCAGTCCGCCCGACAAGAGCGAGGCGCCGGCCGTGCCCGGCGACGATGCGGGGCAGAGCGGCCCGGGCCAGGACCCGCCGTCGCCGGACGGGCACCCCGAGACGGCGCCCGACGCGCAGTCACCGGCCGACGCACGGCCCGACGCACCGCAGCCCGATGGCTCACGGCCCGACGACCCGGCGTCTGAAACCCGTCCCGCGGACGTCCGACTCGAAGCGCTCACCGCACGTCTCGGCACCGCGCCGTCGTCCATCTCGTCGGCCGTCGCGCCGCACCAGGCCAGCACCACCGAGACCGAGGCGACGGAGCTCTCCGCTGCTCCCGCCCTGCCCCGTGGTGACGTCGGCGCGGCCACCGCAGGCGTCAGCGCCGTGCTGGTCGCCGCGGGCGCCACCGGTTTCGCCAGCTTCCGCAGTGCCCGGGCCACCCGCACCCGCCTCAACCTGGCCCGCGCCGAGTTCCTGGATCCACTCTGATGCCCGGAATCGAGTCGGGAAGCCGCCCGATCCGCTCGCACCGCCGCGTCTTCGCGGCGGTCGACGCCGTGCTCGACATGGCCGCGCAGACCCACGCGGTGACCATCGAGGACATCGCCGCCGCGCTCGCCGAGACCAGGCGCCGTCCCATCCAGATCGAGTTCGCGGACCTCGGCCCGGGAGTCTGGGGGCAGCGTCGCGAATTCTCGGACCGCGACGAGATCGTGCTCGCCCGCAGCCTGCCCAGCGTCGAACGCACCCTCGCGCACGAGATCGGTCACATCGTCTTCCGCCATCCCGGTGCCGAGACCGCGGAGACCACCCTCGCCGCGGACGACGACCTGATCGCGTACATGCTCAGCCAGCGGGCTGCGGCATCCGCCTCCCTCTCGCACGAGGCGCTGCACGAGTGGGAGGCCGAGGCCTTCGCCGCGCGACTGCTCCAGCGGCTCGGGCACTTCGAGCAGGACCAGAACTGGCGTCCGTTGCTCTGCTACGACGAGGCCCTCGGATGATCACCTGGGTCATCGCGCTGATCTGCTCCGCGGCCGTAGGCGCGCGAATCGGTCGACTCACCGTCCGCCCGCCGTCCCTGGCCCGGGTGTCCATTGCGCTGTCGGCGATCGCGGTCACGGTGGCCGCGACGGTGCGCACCCCCACGATGATCGACATGCTGGACTCCACCGGTCTCGGCACCGCCGAGACCACGTTCACGGTGGCCTGGATCGTCTTCGCCACCGCGACGGCCCTGATCGCCGCCGTCTCCCTGCCCCGGGTGAGCGCCTGGCCGCAGTGGCTGCCCTCGGCCGGCGCCGTCGTCACGGGGCTCGCGGTGGCGGCCGTCGAGTTGCTCGACGCGGGTCACAGCATGGTGACGGACCTGTACCTGGCCGCGACCATGCTGTTCGCGGTGGGCGCCGGCGCTCGGCAGTGTCGGTGGAACCCGCTGGGCCGCGCAATCGGCCTGTTCTGCGCCGGCTCCCTCGTCGTCGCCGCGGCGAGCCTGCGGGCCCTGGTGGCCGGGCCGTCGCAGGTCCTGGAACTCTCCAACCCGTGGTGGTCGGTCGCGATCGTCCTGATCAGCGCCGGCTGCTCGTCGGTGATGGTGGAGGCATGGTTCCGGGCCAAGTCGGACCTGCGCCGCACGTTCGGCCTGTGGTCGATGCTGACCACCGCGCATCCCGAACTCCTCGACACCGACTACCGGTCCGCGACCGCGGCCCTGACCTCGAGCGACCGTATCTCGCAGATCCTCGACGGCCTCTACCTGCACGCCGGCGGCGGCCTGGTCCGAGCGGGCGACACACCCCCGCCCGCCACGCCGTCCGAGCACGCCGACGCCGTCGCACAGTGGCTGCACCGCACCGCCACCGCGGTGGAGTTGATCGACCCCGCTTGGCTCAGTACCCCGGACCACCTCAGCGACCGCGACTGGGTCGTCGCCGTCGCGACCGCCTACGCCGCCGGTCCTGCGGCCTCGGCAATCGGCACGGCATCGGATACCCTGCCTACTCGATGACTGCACGCGGACGATCTCTCGCCACGCTGATCACCGCGGCCTCGATCGCACTGATCGGCGCCCCCGCGGCGGCCCAACCGATGCCCGAGGCCCCCGGCAGCAGCACCGTCACCACGACGCCCTACGCCACGCCGAACACCGACGACTGCCCGCACCGCAGTTCGCCGCCGCCGGCCATCGACCTCTCCGAGGTCCCGGCTCCCGGAAAGGCCGCGCCCTCGCCCCTTCCCGTCCCTGCCGACCCGGTCGGCGGCGGCCGACTCGGCGAGTGCGGCGTGCTCGCCCCCGCAGGCGCTCCCCCGCTGCCGGTCGACATCTCCGCCACCGGCTGGGTGCTCGCCGACCTCGACTCCGGCACCGTCCTCGCCGCGAAGGACCCGCACGGCCGCTACCGACCGGCCAGCACCATCAAGATCCTGCTGGCACTGGTCGCCCTCGACGAGCTCGACCTGGACCGCACCGTCGTGGCCACCGAGGAGGACGCGAACACCGAGGGCAGCGCCGTCGGCCTGGGCCGCGGCGGGCACTACACGAACCGGCAGCTGATGCAGGGCCTGGTGATGGCGTCCGGAAACGACGCCGCGCACGCGTTGGCCGCGCAGCTCGGCGGCGACGACGAGACGGTGGCCAAGATGAACGAGCGGGCCCGCTCGCTCGGCGCGCTGGACACCCGCGCCGCCACCCCTTCCGGGCTCGACGGCCCCGGCATGTCCAGTTCCGCCTACGACCTCGCGGTGGTCTTCCGGGCGGCCATGCGCAACAGCACCTTTGCCGATCTGATCCGCACCGAGACCGTGCCGTTCCCCGGCTTCCCGAAGGACCCGACCAAGCCGGACGACCCCGAGCACCCCGGCTTCACCCTCGCCAACGACAACAAGCTGCTCTACAACTACGACGGCGCGCTCGGCGGCAAGACCGGCTACACCGACGACGCGAGGCAGACCTTCGTCGGCGGCGCCGAGCGGGACGGCAGGAAGCTCGCGGTGACGCTGATGGCCGGCGACGTCCTCCCGATCCGGCCGTGGGAGCAGGCCGTCCGCCTGCTCGACTACGGATTCGCGCTGCCCCGCGGCGCCCAGGTCGGTGTCCTGGTGGAGCCCGGCAACGCCACTGCCTCCGGCGCGGCCCCGGTCACCGTGGCCGCCCGGCCGACGGTCTCCCAGACGGCCAGCGAGGTGTCCGCGGCCGGGCCCGGCACCGCCGGGGACACCGACATCTCACGGACCACCGTCACGCTGGTCGGCGCGGTCCTCGTCGGGGTGCTGCTGCTCGCAGCGCACCGGCTGCAGCGTCGCCGCCGCTGACTCAGTCCCGTTCGCGACGACGGCGCAGCAGCCCACCGAGGCCGAGGGTGGCCGCGGCACCGACGCCGACCAGCGCCACCGCCTCGGCCAGCGTCGGGCCGCTGGCCGGCGGCGCGCTCACCGCGAGGACCACGGGGTCCGGCGGCGGCACGAAGGCCAGCGCCTCGTTCTCCGACGCCGTGGCCGCCCAGGCGGTGGCCAGTAGCAGCAGCCGGGCGGTGAAGTAGATGAAGACCAGCAGGCCGATGATCGGCCCGAACGTCACCCCGGCGGGCGAGTTGGTCACCGCCTGCAGGTAGACGACGCCGATCCGCTTGAACACCTCGAAGCCGACCGACGCGAACAGCGCCGCGGCCGCCGCACTGCGCACGGTCACCGGCTCCCGCGGCAGCCGGGCGATCGTCCACACGAACAGCGCCCACGTCGCCACCACCGCCAGCAGCGAGGTCAGCACCTGGACCACGACGGACACCCAGGCCACGTCGTCGATGCCCAGCCAGGTCAACACCGCCCCGGTCACGGCGCCGTCGGCGATGACCGTCAGCCCCACCGACACCGCCAGCATGCCGAACAGGCCCAGCAGCTTGACCAGGTCCTTGAACTTGGTACGCACGAAGTTGGTCGCCGGGTGCCGCTGGTTCCACATGGCGCTGAGCGCCTCACGCAGGTTCGCCATCCAGCCGAGCCCGGAGTACGCGGCGACGACCAGGCCGATCACTCCGACGCGGGCGCGGGCGTCGATGGCCGCGGTGACCAACTCGTTGATCTGGTCGCCCAGGTTGCCGGGCATCGCCTTGCTGATCGCGTCGTGGATCGACACCAGCCAGTCCGGGTGCTGCACCAGGATGAAACCGGCCGCCGCGAACCCCACCATCAGCAGCGGGAACAACGCGAACACGCTGAAGTAGGTGATCCCAGCGGCGAAGTAGTCGCCCTTCTGGTCCTGGTAGCGCCCGCCCGCCCGGATCAGGTGATCCAGCCACGGCCGTGCCGCCCGTTGACGCTCGAGAAATGCCTTCACGTCCGGCACGATGGCTCAGCCTCTTCCGTCAGGCCTTCTGGGGCAGGAAACCGACCTTGTCGTACACCGTAGCGAGGGTTCGGGCCGACACCTCGCGGGCGCGGTCCGCGCCGGCCTCGAGGATCCGGTCCAGTTCCGCCTCGTCCGCGAGGTAGCCCTCGACCTTGGCCCGCAGCGGCGTCACGAACTCGACCAGCACCTCGGCGGTGTCGGACTTGAGATCGCCGTAGCCCTTGCCCTCGTAACCGAGCACCAGCTCGTCGATGCTGCGACCCGAGAGCGCCGACTGGATGGTGAGCAGGTTGCTCACGCCCGGCTTGGTCTCCCGGTCGAAGCGGATCTCACGCTCGTTGTCGGTGACCGCGGACTTGATCTTCTTCGCCGAGACCTTCGGGTCGTCGAGCAGGTTGATCAGGCCGGCGGGCGACGGTCCGGACTTGCTCATCTTCGACGACGGGTCCTGCAGGTCGTAGATCTTCGAGGTGCCCTTGACGATCTGCGCCTCCGGGACGACGAACGCCTTGCCGAACCGGGTGTTGAAGCGCTGCGCCAGGTCCCGCGCCATCTCCAGGTGCTGACGCTGGTCCTCGCCGACCGGCACCCGGTGGGGGCGGTAGAGCAGGATGTCGGCGGCCATCAGCACCGGGTAGGTGAACAGGCCGACGGTGGCGGCCTCGGTGCCCTGCTTGGCGGACTTGTCCTTGAACTGCGTCATGCGGCTGGCCTCGCCGAACCCGGTGATGCAGTTGAGCACCCACGCCAGCTGGGCGTGCTCGGGGACCTGGCTCTGCACGAACAGGGTGGACCGGTCGGGGTCGATGCCGAGCGCGAGCAGCTGGGCCGCGGCGATCTTGGTGCGCCGGCGCAGTTCCTTCGGGTCCTGCGGGACGGTGATCGCATGCAGGTCGGGGATGAAGTAGAAGGCGTCGAACTCGTCCTGCAGCAGCACCCACTGCTGCAGCGCACCGAGGAAGTTGCCGAGGTGGAACGAGTCGGCGGTCGGCTGGATGCCGGAGAGCACTCGGTGGCGGGCGGCGGTGCCGGTGGGCGCGGAAGTCGCTGGTGCAGAGGATTCGGAACTCGACATGCGCTCGATCCTTTCATGTCCCGACCGAGCCCCACCGCCACGCCCCGTCGGCGCCGGGCCGGTCAGGACTCGAGCATGGTCAGCCGGTGTCCGGCCGCGACCCACCTCCCGGTCAACGACGCACCGGCGTCCTCGTCCGCCTGCAGGATCAGCCGGAACGCCGCCGCGGTCCGGTCCGCGGCGCGGTCGTCGACGGCCTCGGCGAACCAGCGCAGCTCGTCGGGCTCGGCCGCGAGCAGCTCGCCGGCGTCCCGGACCACGACCACCTGGCCGCGCGAGTCCCCGAGCCAGTCGGCGGCGTCGCGCAGGCACTCGTCGAATGCGTCCCTGTTGGCCCCGAAGTAGTACGGGAACTGCAGCGCCGCCGCGAACTCGTCGAACACCGCGGACACTGTCGCCATCGCCCGCCCACGGACCACCCGGGTGGTGTAGCCGGCGGCGGCCATCACGTATGCCACGTTGTCCGCGGCCCGCGGGGAGGCGGTGAGCAGGCCGACCGCAGGCCCGGAACGGGCGGAGACGAACCCGGTCACCGTGGTCATCAGCGCATCCTCACGAAGCTGGTGTAGTGGTCGGCGGTGTACCAGGCGGAGCCGTCGCTGCCGGTGACGATCCGCTCCGCGTCGCGCGTCTCGCCGCGGCGCTTCGGGTTGACGTCCCACTCCCGGTAGCTGACAGTAGCCCCCGACCCGGTCTTGGCGGGCAGCGTCCGGTCCCGGTTACGCCAGGGGTCGCCGCCCTTGGTGCCCGGCGCGTTCGCCGAGTCGGGCCAGTCGCCGGCGTCGATCTCGGCGAGCGTCGCGAACGCGGCCGCGGTGATCGCGGCCGGGACCACCCCGCGGGGGCCGGCGGTCTGCGGTGGCACCTCTACTTTCGTGACCGACCCGTCGGCACCGACCGCCAGTCGTTGCGGCGTCGTCGACGGCGACCCGGCCTGCACCTGGCTCGACTTCGCCGCGACTGCTTCCGACACCGCGAACGAATCCGACGTGGAATCGTCGCCTTGGCCGGTGAAGACGAAGGTCGCGACAGCGACGAGGACCGCCAGCAGCACCCCGACGACGACGCGGGAGCGGGTCCCGAGCCGGCTCACCGGTACTGGACCGTGACCGGCGCGTGGTCGGACCAGCGCTGGTCGTAGGCCGCGGCCCGCTCGACGACGGCCTCCTTGGCCAGCTCCGCGAGCGCGGGGGTGCACACCTGGTAGTCGATGCGCCAGCCGGAGTCGTTGTCGAAGGCCTTGCCGCGGTAGGACCACCACGTGTACGGCCCGTCCACGTCCGGGTGCAGCCCGCGCATCACGTCCACCCAGCCGAACTCGCCGAACACCGAACCCATCCAGTCCCGCTCGTGCGGGAGGAACCCGGAGTTCTTCTTGTTGCCCTTGTGGTTCTTCAGGTCCCGTTCGGTGTGCGCGATGTTCCAGTCGCCACACACCGCGACGTGCCTGCCGTCCCGCTCCGCCTGGGCTGCCGTCGCGGCGAGGTGCGCGCCGAACGAGTCGAGGAAGCGCTCCTTCTCCTCCTGGCGCGGCGTCTGCGCCTCACCCGACGGCAGGTAGAGGCTGGCGACGGTCAGGTCGTCGAAGTCGGCCTCGAGGTAGCGGCCCACGTCGGCAAACTCGTCGTCGCCGTGGCCGATCCGCACCTCGTCGGCGCGCCGGCGGGAGAGCACGGCCACCCCGTTGCGGCCCTTCGCGGAGGGTTCGGCGGAGGCGAGGTGCCAGCCGCCGTCGAGCGCGGGCGCGAGCGACTTGGCCAGCTGCGCGTCGGTGGCCCGGGTCTCCTGCAGGCAGACGACGTCGGCCTCGGTGGTGCTGAGCCACTCCAGCAGTCCCTTCGTGGCTGCGGCTCGGATTCCGTTGACGTTGACGGTCGAAATGATGTGCGGCACGGCAAGCACCGTATCCAAGAGCATCGCGAAAATCAGATCGCGGCGGCTGCGGCGGCCCGGCGCTGCAGGATCACGGCGGCCGCCAGCACCCCGAGCCCGGCCACGGCCAGCAACGATCCCACCGCCGCCGGCGCCGTGTACCCGTACCCGGCGGCGATCACCACGCCGCCGATCCAGGCGCCGAACGCGTTGGCGATGTTGAGTGCGGCGTGGTTGAGGGAGGCCGCGAGGGTCTGCGCGTCCTCCGCGACGTCCATCAGCCGGGTCTGCAGTCCCGGCACCAGCGACGAGCCCGCGACGCCGACGAGGAACACGAACACCAGCGCGGTCACCGGGTTCCTGACGGCCAGCACGAACACCGCCAGGATCACCGCCATCGCAGCCATCGCGCCGAACAGTCCCGGCATCAGGGCCCGGTCGGCCAGGTAGCCGCCGAGGTAGTTGCCGGCCACCATGCCGACCCCGTAGATCATCAGGGCGAGCGGGACGAGGGACTTCGCCAGCCCGGACACCTCGGTCAGCGTGCTGCTGATGTAGCTGTAGACGGCGAACATCCCGCCGAAGCCGACCATGCCGACGATCAGCGTCATCCACACCTGGACCCGCCGCAGCGCCCCGAGTTCGGTGACGGGATTGGTCACCGGCATGCCGTCGAGCCGCGGGATCCAGGCCGCCAGCGCGGCCACGGTGACGACCCCGATGACGGCGACCAGGGCGAACGCGCTGCGCCAGCCGAGGCCCTGTCCGATCCACGTCGCCACCGGCACCCCGACCACGTTCGCCACCGACAGCCCCATCATCACCGTCGCCACGGCCTTCGCCCGGTGCCCGGGCTCCGCGAGGTAGGCGGCCACCAGCGCGGCCACACCGAAGTAGGCGCCGTGCGGCAGACCGGCGACGAACCGCGCGACCATCAGCGTCGAGTAGGACGGCGCGAGCACCGACGCGACGTTGCCGACGGTGAAGGCGACCATCAGCGCGATCAGCAGCGTGCGCCGCGGCACCCGCGCGGACAGGGCGGCAATGGTCGGCGCGCCGATCACCACGCCGAGCGCGTAGGCGGAGATCAGGTGCCCGGCCGTCGGCTCGGAGATCCCGAGGCCGCTGGACATCTCGGGCAGCAGGCCCATCGCGACGAACTCGGTGGTGCCGATGCCGAAGCCGCCGAGGCACAGCGCGAGGATCGCCGACCGCCGGGAGACACCGCGGGTGGGGCCGGGTTCGAGCTCGGGTCTGGACGACGACAACTGCACTGGGTCAATGGTGGTCGCCGCGCCCGCGGAAGCGCCAGGTGAGACGGTGTGAGTTCACTCACCGGGTACCGCGAGCCGGTCCCGGGACGACGAAACGGGAYGCCCGGATGTCCGGGCGCCCCGTTTCGTGGGTCAGTCCTGGCGAACTAGCGAAGTGCGTACGCCTTCTGCAGGTTCTCGTCCAGCGCGCCGAGGAACTCCTCGGTGGTCAGGTAGCCCTGGTCCCCGCCGACGAGCGAGGCGAGGTCCTTGGTCATCTGGCCGCCCTCGACGGTCTTGATGACGACGTCCTCGAGCTGCTGCGCGAAGCCGATGACCTCGGGGGTGTTGTCCAGCTTGCCGCGGTGCTCGAGACCCCGGGTCCACGCGAAGATGGACGCGATCGGGTTGGTCGAGGTGGGCTTGCCCTGCTGGTGCTGGCGGTAGTGCCGCGTGACGGTGCCGTGCGCGGCCTCCGCCTCGACGGTCTTGCCGTCCGGGGTCATCAGCACGGAGGTCATCAGGCCGAGCGAGCCGTAGCCCTGCGCGACGGTGTCCGACTGGACGTCGCCGTCGTAGTTCTTGCAGGCCCAGACGTAGCCGCCCTCCCACTTGAGCGAGGAGGCCACCATGTCGTCGATCAGCCGGTGCTCGTAGGTCAGGCCCGCGGCGTCGAACTCCGCCTTGAACTCTTCCTCGAAGATCCGCTGGAACTCATCCTTGAACATGCCGTCGTAGGCCTTGAGGATGGTGTTCTTGGTCGAGAGGTAGACCGGGTAGTTCTGCTGCAGGCCGTATGCCAGCGAGGCCCGCGCGAAGTCCTGGATCGACTTCTTGTAGTTGTACATGCCCATCACGACGCCGCCGTCTTCCGGCATCTGGCACACCTCGTGCTGGATCGGCTCGCTGCCGTCCTCCGGGGTGAAGGTGATGGTGACCGTGCCCGGTCCGCCGACCTTGAAGTCGGTGGCGCGGTACTGATCACCGAAGGCGTGACGGCCGACGATCACCGGCTTGGTCCAACCCGGGACCAGGCGCGGGACGTTGGAGATCAGAATCGGCGCACGGAAAATCGTGCCGCCGAGAATGTTTCGGATGGTGCCGTTGGGCGAACGCCACATCTTCTTGAGGCCGAACTCTTCGACTCGGGCCTCGTCCGGGGTGATCGTCGCGCACTTGACGCCGACGCCGTGCTTCTTGATCGCGTTTGCGGAGTCGATCGTGACCTGGTCGTCGGTAGCGTCCCGGTGCTCGATGCCCAGGTCGTAGTACTCGAGGTTCACATCCAGGTACGGATGGATCAGCTTGTCCTTGATGAACTGCCAGATGATGCGGGTCATCTCATCGCCGTCAAGTTCGACGACGGTTCCTTCAACCTTGATCTTGGACATGTGTACTTCGCGTCCTCCTAGGAAGTTTCCCCTGGTCACACGGTTCGAGGCCCGCTTTGTGGGCGAGGCCTCGAAGCATCTCAATCAGTTAACCCAATACTAGGCGCACAAACCGAGGCTTCCGCGCCAAACATGACAAGCGTACTGCTAGCGACTCGATCCGCAAGCCCCGCCCCGCCTCGCCACTACCTACCGGCGGGTAACTTTGCGCTGGTCAGCGCGGATGTCGGGGACGAGCGCACCGATCCCCCGGTGCAGGGCCCAGGCCAACGGCACCGAGATCGTCACGGTCGAGGCGAACAGCAGCGCCGTCGATCCCTGGAACGGCCCGTAGCCCAGTGCCGCGAACACCAGTTCCAGCACCAGCAGGTGCACGAGGAACAACTCGTAGGAGATCTCGCCGAGCCACACCACCGGCGCGGACGCGACCACCCGCCCGAGCGGGCCGCCGTCGTCGCCGATGACCAGCGGGGCCAGCAGACACACAGCCACCATCAGGTACAGCAGCGACTTGACCACCGCCTCGCCCGCGTCCGCGGGCACGATGGTCGCCTCACCGGCCAGCGGGGTGCAGGCCAGGGCGAAGAAGTACAGCGCCAGCCCGCCCGCCGCGTACGGGTTGCACCGTCGCACGGTGGCCGCGCCGAGGGCGAGCAGCATCCCGCCTGCGAACCAGGCGACGAAGCCGGGCAACCACAACCGCGCGACGTAGGGCAGACCGAAGTCCCCGTGCGTGAACACCGTCCACAGCGGCGTGACCGCCACGATCCCGAGCAGCGCCGCGGCCATCCGCCACGGCCGCCACTGCCCGCGGCAGACCGCCGCGACCACCACCGCGCCCAGCGCGGGCAGCACCAGGTAGAACGAGGCCTCCACGGCCAGGCTCCACATCTGCGTCAGGCCCGCGTGCAGGTCCCCCGCCCGGTAGATCTGGGTCAGGGTCAGGTTGCGCGCGAACCCCGACCAGCCGAGCCCAGTCACCCCCGGGTCCCGGAACAGGTAGACCGCGTAGACGACCACCACGACCGCCCAGTACGCGGGCAGGATCCGGCGGGCCCGGTGCCACAGGTAGGTCCCCGTCTCGGGAACAGCACCGGCCCCCGCGGCGGCCCGCACCCAGGGCCGGAACAGCAGGAATCCCGACAGCACGAAGAACACGGTGACGCCGATCTCGAGCCGGGCGTACACCGCCCCGAGCAGGTCCGGGGTGTAGCGACCGGTCCAGAACGCGGCGTGGGTGCCCACCACCAGCAGGGCGGCGAGGGCACGCACCCCGGTGAGCGCGGCGATCCGCGACGGCGCCCGCTGCGCCGCCGCGACCTTGTCGAGACCCACCGCCATCGCGCCACCCCCGGTTCCGCCGACCCACGGGCCGCCGGCCGGCCACGGGTTCTCGGCCGGGCCAGACCCTAGGGCACGTCTCCCAGTCCCCGTTTCGGCGCCCCCGGCGCCCGATCGCCGCCCCGCTGCGTTGTCGTCGGCGCCCGATACGACCCGGGCCGCCGGGACCGGCCCGGCGCGGGTTTCGACTCGGCCGCGCCGCGGCACTGTCGCCGACGCCGCCGACGGAGTGTGATGGAGGGTATGTACGCCGTCGAAAGGAGCTGACGATGGACGAGCATCCCGCCGCGGGCCCACGACCGGTCCGCGCGCCCCGCGGCACCACACTGTCCTGTCGCGGCTGGCCGCAGGAGGCTGCGCTGCGGATGCTGATGAACAACCTGGACCCGGACGTCGCCGAGCGGCCCGACGACCTCGTCGTCTACGGCGGCACGGGGCGCGCGGCCCGCAACTGGGAGGCCTTCGAGGCGATCGTGCGGACGCTGCGGACCCTCGCCGGCGACGAGACGATGCTGGTGCAGTCGGGCAAGCCGGTGGGGGTGTTCCGGACCCACGAGTGGGCGCCGAGGGTGCTGATCGCCAACTCGAACCTGGTCGGCGACTGGGCCACCTGGCCGGAGTTCCGCCGGCTCGAGGCGCTCGGCCTGACCATGTACGGGCAGATGACCGCGGGCTCGTGGATCTACATCGGCAGCCAGGGCATCCTGCAGGGCACCTACGAGACGTTCGGCGCGGTCGCCCGTAAGCGGTTCGGGGGCTCGCTGGCGGGGACCATCACCCTGACCGCCGGGCTGGGCGGCATGGGCGGGGCACAGCCGCTGGCGGTGACCATGAACGGCGGTGTCGCGATCTGCGTCGAGTGCGACCCGGACCGGATCAATCGCCGCATGGCGCATCACTACCTGGACGCGAAGACCGAGAGCGTCGAGTCGGCGCTGGAGATGGCCGTCCTCGCCCGCAACGAGGGTCGCCCGCTGTCGATCGGGCTGCTCGGCAACGCGGCCGAGGTGCTCCCCCGGCTGCTCGCGATCCACGCGCCGATCAACGTCGTCACCGACCAGACGTCCGCACACGACCCGCTGTGCTACCTGCCCGTCGGCGTCACCGTCGAGGACTGGCACCGGCTGGCCGAGAGGGACCCCGACTGGTTCACCGAGGAGGCGCGCGCGTCGATGGCCCGGCACGTCGCGGCGATGGTCGGCTTCATGGATGCCGGCGCGGAGGTCTTCGACTACGGCAACTCGATTCGCGACGAGGCCCGGAAAGGCGGTTACGACAGGGCATTCGACTTCCCCGGATTCGTCCCCGCGTACATCCGCCCGCTGTTCGAGGAGGGCCGCGGCCCGTTCCGGTGGGCCGCGCTCTCCGGCGACCCGGCCGACATCGCCGCCACCGACCGGGCGGTCGCGGACCTCTTCCCGGGCGACGAGCACCTGCGGAGGTGGCTCACCCTCGCCGGGCAGAAGGTCCGGTTCGAGGGCCTGCCCGCCCGGATCTGCTGGCTCGGCTACGGCGAACGGCACCTGGCGGGTCTGCGACTCAACGAGATGGTGGCGTCCGGCGAACTGAGCGCCCCGGTCGTCATCGGCCGCGACCACCTCGACGCCGGCTCGGTCGCGTCCCCGTACCGCGAGACCGAGGCGATGGCCGACGGCTCGGACGCCATCGCCGACTGGCCGCTGCTCAACGCCCTGCTCAACACCGCCTCCGGGGCGTCCTGGGTGTCGATCCACCACGGCGGCGGCGTCGGGATGGGCCGCTCGATCCACGCCGGTCAGGTGTGCGTCGCCGACGGCACCGAACTGGCCGCCCGCAAGCTCGAGCGGGTGCTCACCAACGACCCGGGCACGGGGGTGGTCCGGCACGTGGACGCCGGCTACCCGCGGGCCGCCGAGGTCGCCGCCGAGCGCGGCATCCGGATCCCGATGTGGGAGCGGTGACGGCGTGCCCGGGCACCCCTGGGTGGTCGTCGACAACATCGGCGCCCTCGTCACCAACGACCCCGCGGCGGGCACCGGCCCGCTCGGCGTGATCCACGACGCCGCGGTGGTGCTCGGCGACGGGATCGTCCAGTGGGTCGGGCCGCGTTCGCGCCTGCCCGGCGGCGGCGCCGACACGAGGTACGACCTCGGCGGCCGTGCGGCCCTGCCCGGATTCGTCGACAGCCACGCACATCTCGTCTTCTACGGCGACCGGGCGGAGGAGTTCGCGGCGAGGGTGAGTGGTGTCCCCTACCGTGCGGGCGGCATCCGCGCCACCGTCGCCGCCACCCGCGCCGCCACCAATGCCGAACTCGGCGCGAACACCGCCCGCCTGGTCGCCGAGGCACTGCGCTCCGGGACCACGACGATCGAGTGCAAGTCGGGCTACGGCCAGACCGTCGCGGACGAACTGCGCAGCCTCGCGATCGCGGCCGCCTGCACCGACGAGACGACACTGCTCGCCGCGCACGTCACCCCGCCGGAATTCGAGGGCCGCACGGACGACTACGTGCAGATGGTGTGTGAGTGGATGATCCCGGTGTGCGCGCCGCACGCCCGCTGGGTCGACGTGTTCTGCGAGGCCGGCGCCTTCGACGCCGACCAGTCCCGGGCGGTGCTCGAGGCGGGCGTCGCGGCCGGGCTCACCCCGCGCGTGCACGGCAACCAACTCGGCCCCGGCCCGGGCGTCCGGCTCGCCGTCGAACTGGGCGCGGCATCCGTGGACCACGTCACCTACGCCACTGACGCGGACGTCGAGGCGCTGGCGGCGGGCGACACCGTGGCGACGCTGCTGCCCGGCGCCGACTTCTGCACCCGCGGAAGGTATCCCGACGCCAGGGCGCTGCTCGACGCCGGCGTGACGGTCGCGCTGGCCTCGGACTGCAACCCCGGCACCTCCTACACCACCAGCATCCCGTTCGCGATCGCGCTGGCGGTGCGGGAGCTGCGGATGAGCCCGAACGAGGCCGTGTGGGCGGCCACGGCCGGCGGCGCGGCGGCATTGCGGCGGGGCGACATCGGCAGCATCCGGGTCGGCATGCGCGCCGACCTGATCGCGTTGGACGCGCCGTCGCACCTGTACCTGGCCTACCGGCCGGGGGTCCCGCTGGTGCGTGAGGTGTGGACGGAGGGACGACTGAGATGACCGGAGTGGACATCGCCCCACCCGAGTGGTCCGGGCGCGACGACGGACCCGGGCCGGAGCACCTGCGCTGGCACGGCGCGGTCTCCCCCTACGACGCCGGCGCGGCGCCGGGCGCCTGCGTCCTGGTCGGGTTCCGCAGCGACGAGGGGGTGCGGCGCAACAAGGGCAGGCCGGGCGCGGCCCGGGGCCCGGCGACCCTGCGTCACGCGCTCGCGTCCACGGCGCTGGCGCGGCCGGTGCGCCTGTTCGACGCCGGCGACGTGGCGGTGACCGGGGCGGACCTCGAGGGCGCGCAGCAGCGGCTCGGCGCGGCGGTCGCGGGACTGCTCGACGCCGGGCACTTCGTCACGGTCCTCGGGGGCGGTCACGAGGTGGCCTTCGGCAGCTACCTGGGCATCGCGCACAGCGCCGCCGCCGCGGCCGGTGCCCGGGTGGGGGTGCTGAACCTCGACGCCCACTTCGACCTGCGTGACGACGCCGCGCCCAGCTCCGGGACACCCTTCCGTCAGATGGCCGAACACGAAGCGGCGCAGGGCCGCTCGCTGAACTACGCGGTGCTCGGCATAGCGCAACCCGGAAACACCGCGGCCCTGTTCTCCCGGGCCGAGGCGCTCGGCGTGCGGTACCTGCTCGACGAGGAGTGCGGCCCGTCGAACCTGCCCGCGGTCGAGTCGTTCGTCGAGGAGTTCCTCGGCTCGGTCGACCTGGTACACCTGAGCGTCGACCTCGACGTGCTGCCCGCGGCGGTCGCACCCGGCGTCAGCGCCCCGGCGGCGTTCGGGGTGGGCCTCGAGGTGGTCTCGCGGGTGTGCGAGCTCGTCACGGTCAGCGGCAAGCTCGCGCTGTTCGAGGTGGCCGAGCTCAGTCCCGTGCTGGACATCGACAACCGCACGGCGCGGACCGCGGCCCGTCTGATCCACCGGGTGGTCACCGGTCGCCCGCAACCGGAACCCGCGACATGAACCCCCAGCGGATCGTGATTCTCGGCGGCGGTTTCGCGGGCCTGTGGAGCGCGGCCGGCGCCGCCCGCAAGCTCGACGAGCTCGGCGCCGGACCCGACGTGGCACGGGTGACGTTGGTCAATCGCGACGGATTTCACGGCATCCGGGTCCGCAACTACGAGGCCGACATCGGGCCGGCCCGCGTCCCGCTCGCGGACGTCCTGGACCCCATCGGCGTCGACCTGGTCCGGGGCGAGGTGACCGGCGTGGACCTGCCCGGGCGGTGCGTCACCGTCGGGACGGCCGCGGGGCCGCGGGTCCTGCCGTACGACCGGTTGGTCTTCGCGCTCGGCAGCGAACTCGCCCGCCCGCCCGTCCCCGGGCTCGCCGAGCACGCGTTCGACGTCGACACCTACGACCACGCCGCCCGGTTGACGGCGCACCTCGATTCCCTGGCCGACGCCCGACCGCACCCCGGGCAGCTCACCGTCGTCGTGGTCGGTGCCGGGTTGACCGGCATCGAGACCGCAACCGAAATGCCCGGCCGGCTTCGGACCGTTCTCGACCGGGCCGGTCAGTCCGGCCCCGCCCGGGTGATCCTGGCGGACCACAACCCCCGAATGGGCTCGGACATGGGCGATTCGGCCCGGCCGGTCATCGACAGCGCGCTGGCCGAACTCGGGATCGAGGCCTGGCCGGGCACCGAGATCACCTCGATCGACCCGACCGGCATCCGGCTCGGCTCCGGTACCGACGTTCCCGCGGGCACGGTGATCTGGTGTGCCGGCATGCGCGCCAGTCCGCTGACGCGACTGTTCCCGGTCGAGCGCGACCGTCTCGGGCGTCTGCACGTCGACGAGTTCCTGCGACTACCCGGCCAGCCCGGGGTGTTCGCGGCGGGAGACTCGGCGCGCGCGATGGTCGACGCGGGCCGGCCCTCGGTGATGTCCTGCCAGCACGGGCGGCCGATGGGACGCATCGCCGGGCACAACGTGGTGGCCGACCTGATCGGCGCGCCGATGATCACCCTGCGCATCGCCTGGTACGTCACCGTCCTCGACCTGGGACCCGCCGGCGCCGTCTACACGGAGGGCTGGGACCGGCGGGTCGTCACCACGGGCGCCGCCGCCAAGGCGACGAAGCAGACCATCAACTGCCGGCGCATCTATCCGCCGCCCGGCGGTGACCGCGCCGCGATCCTCGCCGCCGCCGCGCCGCTCGTACAGGAGCCGCCGAAGGCCTGAGCGCCTCAGCCGAGCCCGCTCACCGCCTCGGCGCTGTCGAGCAGTGCGCCGGACGCCGCCACCTGCACGGCCGCCTCGATCTCCGGGGCCAGGTACCGGGCCGGGCCGGCGACCCGCCGCCGGATCGTCGCCCGCACCGCGGTTCCGCGGTCAGGCCAGCGGCACCGGTTCCGGCTCGTCCTCCTGCGCCGCCGGCCGCCGCGCCACGAAGACTCGGTAGGCGACGGTCAGCAGCGCCAACCACACCAGGCCGACGACCAGCGCCACCCGGGTGTCGGCGACCACCGCCAGCACCGCGACCACGAACAGCAGGAAGCCGAATGCCGCCCACTGCCCGTACGGCCAGAACGGCACCGGGAACCGCAGCGCGGCCACCTCGTCCTCGCTCATCTGCTTCCGCGACGCGTACTGCGCGAGCAGGATCATCAGCCAGACGAAGATGGTCGCGAAGGTGGCGATCGACGCGATGACCAGGAACACCCGGTCCGGGATCAGGTAGTTGAGCAGGACCGCCAGCAACAGCGCGCCGGTCATCACCACGACGGTCATCCACGGCACCCCGCTGCGCGAGACCCGCTTCATCACCGCCGGCGCCTGGCCGCGCTGGGCCATCCCGTACATCATTCGGCCGGCGCCGAAGACGTCGCTGTTGATCGCCGAGAGCGCTGCCGTGATCACCACGATGTTGAGGACCGTCGCGGCCGGACCGATCCCGAGCCCGGAGAAGATCTCCACGAACGGGCTGCCCTCCGAGCCGATCTCCTGCCACGGGTTCAGCGCCATGATCACGGCGAGGGTGAGCACGTAGAACAGCACGATCCGGACCGGCACGGTGTTGACCGCCCGCGGGATGGTGTGCGCGGGGTCCTCCGCCTCCCCCGCGGTGATGCCGATGATCTCGGTGCCGCCGAAGGCGAACATCACGATCGCGAAGGAGGCCACGAAGCCGCCGAACCCGGTGGCGAAGAAGCCGCCGTCGGTCCACAGGTTGCTCACCCCGACGCTGGTGTCGTGGACGCCGAAGCCGAAGATCAGGATGGCTGCACCGCCGACGATCATCGCGACGATGGCGGTCACCTTGACCAGGGTGAACCAGAACTCCATCTCACCGAACACGCGGACGCTGAGCAGGTTCATCGCGCCGATGAAGAACACGATGGCCAGGACCCAGATCCACCGGGGCACGTCCGGGAACCAGAAGCCCATGTAGATGCCGAACGCGGTCACGTCCGCCAGACAGACGACGATCATCTCGAAGGTGTACGTCCAGCCGGTCACGAAACCGGCCAGCGGCCCCAGGTGCTTGCTGGCGTACTCGCCGAACGACCCCGACACCGGGTTGCTCACCGCCATCTCGCCGAGCGCCCGCAGCACGATGTACACCGCGGCGCCGCCGATCAGGTACGCGAGCAGCACGGACGGGCCGGCCTTCTCGATCGCCTCCGCGGAGCCGTAGAACAGCCCGGTCCCGATGGCGGATCCCAGTGCGATGAATCGGATGTGACGCGCGGTGAGACCCCGGGTCAGCGCCCCTGCGGCGGCTTTCACGATCGGTTCTCCCCAAGGTGGTGGGCGAATCACAGGCGGGCGAACTCGCGCCCGGTGGGCGCGTGTCGCGGAGTGAATACGGGCGGCCAGCACTTTAGTCCTGTAACGCCGGTCACTGACGCCCGGCTGACCGCCCCGTACCCGGTGGCGCTACGATCGGCGGCAGGTCAAGAGTTCCAGCGTCAAGCCCCGGCTCGCTGGTCGGCAACCCTCCATCCGCGGTGGGGTGCCCCGGGTGAAGACCTGGTTGTTCGAAGCAGAAGTGTCGGATGACAAGCGCGGGTCCGTCGGGACGGACCCACAGACCGGGCCACGACCCACCGGAGGTTCACCGTGTGTTGCTCTCGCTGACAGTCCCCATGTGTCCATCGGCGCACCGATCGCGCCTGGTCCAGGCGCACTGACCGCGCCGACCTCCCCCATCTTCTCCTGGAGCAGAGCCCACATGAGCGAGAACACCACCACCCCCGACCCGACCTCGGCCTGGAGCTTCGAGACCAAGCAGATCCATGCCGGTGCGTCCGCCGACAGCAACACCAACGCCCGCGCGCTGCCGATCTACCAGACCACGTCGTACACCTTCGACAACACCGACCACGCCGCGGCGCTGTTCGGACTGGCGGAGCCGGGCAACATCTACACCCGGATCATGAACCCGACGCAGGATGCCGTCGAGCAGCGGATCGCGGCGCTCGAGGGCGGCGTGGCCGCGCTGCTGCTCTCCTCCGGGCAGGCCGCCGCCACCACGGCGCTGCTGAACATCGCCGAGTCGGGCGACCACATCGTCTCCAGCCCGCGGCTCTACGGCGGCACCTACAACCTGTTCCGCTACACCCTGCCGAAGCTCGGCGTCACCGTGAGCTTCGTCGAGGATCCCGACGACCTCGACCAGTGGCGTGCGGCGATCCAGCCGAACACCAAGGCCTTCTTCGGCGAGACCATCTCCAACCCGATGAACGACGTGCTCGACGTCCCGGGCATCGCGGCGGTCGCACACGAGAACGGCCTCCCGCTGATCGTCGACAACACCGTCGCGTCGCCCTACCTGCTGCAGCCGCTCGCGCACGGCGCCGACATCGTGGTGCACTCGGCGACGAAGTACCTCGGCGGGCACGGCACCGCCATCGCCGGCGTCATCGTCGACGGCGGCAACTTCGACTGGACCCAGGGCCGGCACACCAACTTCACCACCCCGGACCCCAGCTACCACGGTGTGGTGTTCGCCGACCTCGGCGCGCCCGCCTTTGCGCTCAAGGCACGGGTGCAGTTGCTGCGCGACATGGGCCCGGCGGTGTCGCCGTTCAACGCGTTCCTGATCGGCCAGGGGCTCGAGACCCTGAGCCTGCGGATGGAGCGGCACGTGGCCAACGCGCAGCGGGTCGCCGAGTTCCTGCAGGACCGGCCGGAGGTCACCTCGGTCGCCTACGCCGGGCTGGCGTCCTCGCGCTGGCACGAGCGGGCACAGCAGCTCGCCCCGCGCGGCCCGGGCGCCATCGTGGCGTTCGAGCTGGCCGGCGGGATCGACGCGGGCAAGAAGTTCGTCGATGCCCTTTCCCTGCACAGCCACGTCGCTAACATCGGCGACGTGCGTTCCCTCGTCATCCACCCCGCATCCACCACCCACTCGCAGCTGAGCCCCGAGGAGCAGCTGGCAGCGGGCGTCACGCCGGGCCTGGTCCGGCTCGCGGTGGGCATCGAGGGAATCGACGACATCCTGGCCGACCTCGAGACCGGCTTCGAGGCGGCGACATCTTGACCGTCAGCTCCTTTTCAGGCGCCCGTTCGGGGCGGCAGGCTCTGGCCTTCCCCGCCCCGGACGGACGCCTGACAAGCGTCGACATCGGCGAGCTGAAGCTCGAGAACGGCGCCGTGCTGCCCGAGGTGACACTGGCCCTGCAGGCATGGGGGGTGCCCAACGCCGCGCGCGACAACGTGGTGCTGGTCGAACACGCACTCACCGGCGACTCGCATGTCACCGGACCCGCCGGTCCGTCCCACCCCTCCCCCGGCTGGTGGGACGGCATGGTCGGACCGGGCGCCCCGCTCGACACCGACGAGTGGTGCGTCCTCGCCACCAACGTGCTCGGCGGCTGCCGGGGTAGCACCGGGCCGACGACGCTCGCACCGGACGGCCGTCGGTGGGGGTCCCGCTTCCCGGAGACGTCCATCCGTGACCAGGTGGCCGCCGAGGTGGCGCTCGCCGACGTGCTCGGCATCGAGCGGTTCGCGTCCGTCATCGGCGGCTCGATGGGCGGCATGCGGACCCTCGAGTGGGCCGTCGGCCATCCCGACCGGGTGGCGTCCGCGCTGATCCTTGCGGTCGGTGCCCGCGCGACCGCCGACCAGATCGGCACCCAGACCACCCAGATCGCGGCCATCACGAGCGATCCCGACTGGCAGGGCGGCGACTACCACGACACCGGCCGGGTCCCCCGGGCCGGATTGCGCATCGCGCGCCGGATCGCGCACCTGACCTACCGCACCGAGCACGAGCTCGACACCCGGTTCGGCAACGTCGCACAGCCCGGCGAGGACCCGTGGCACGGCGGCCGCTACGCGGTCCAGAGCTACCTCGAGCACCAGGCCGACAAGCTCGTGGCACGCTTCGATCCGGCCACGTACGTCCTGCTCACCGAGGCGATGAACCGGCACGACGTGGGCCGGGGGCGCGGCGGCATCGACGCCGCGCTGGCCGGGTGCACCGTCCCGGTCATCGTCGGCGGCGTCGACTCGGACCGGCTCTACCCTCTGCGCCAGCAGGAGGAGCTTGCCGACCACCTCGCCGGCTGCGAGGGCCTGCGGGTGGTGAACTCCAAGGACGGTCACGACGGCTTCCTGACCGAGGCCGAGTGGGTCACGAACCTGCTCGGCGAGACCATGACGCTGGCCCGTGCCGGTCGCCACGGCCCCGCCGGCTAACTCCCGACCATCCCCGCAACACCCGTCTCACCCGGTTACCAGAATTTGCTGGACGGTCGGCCAGAATTGGCTGATTGCGCCTCCACCGACGTACCGGGTCACTACCATCGGCCCGGTGCGCTCAACTGTGATTCAACCCAGCTCTACGCCCGCCTCGCCGCAGACCGAGGTGGCAACGCCCCCGACCGGGCGTGACGACGTCGCGGCGTCCGCGGCCGGTGCCCGGGCCTTCGCGCCGTTCCCCCCGTCGGACGGAAGCCTGACCAGTATCGACATCGGTGCGCTACAGCTCGAGAGTGGTGCGGTGCTGCCGGACGTGACCATCGCGATGCAGTGCTGGGGCACCCCGAGCCCGAATCTGGACAACATCGTGCTGATCGAGCACGCGCTGACTGGTGACTCGCACGTCACCGGCCCGGCCGGTCCCGACCACGTCACCGCCGGGTGGTGGAACGGCATGGTCGGTCCGGGTGCGCCGATCGACACCGACGAGTGGTGCGTGCTCGTCACCAACGTGCTCGGCAGCTGCCGCGGAACGACCGGACCGAGCACGCCCGCACCGGACGGACAGATCTGGGGATCGCGTTTCCCCGCGATCTCCATCCGCGATCAGGTCGAGGCGGAGCGCGTGCTGGCGGACACCCTGGGGATCGCACAGTTCGCGACCGTCATCGGCGGCTCGTTGGGCGGCATGCGCACCCTCGAATGGATGATCGGCCACCCCGACCGGATCCGCTCGGCGCTGCTCCTCGCGGTCAGTCCCCGCGCGACCGCGGACCAGATCGGCGGCCACACCGCCCAGATCGACGTCATCGCCGCGGACCCGAACTGGCACGGCGGCGACTACTACGGCACCGGCGTCTCGCCCGACAACGGCCTGAACATCGCCCGCCGGTTCGCCCACCTGACCTACCGCGGCGCGGCGGCCATGGACGACCAGTTCGCGAATACCGCGCAGGATGGCGAGGACATCTGGAACGGCGGCCGCTACGCGGTCCAGAGCTACCTCGAGTACCACGCGAACAAGCTGGTGTCGACGTTCGACGCCGGCTCCTTCGTTGCCCTCACCCACTGCGCCAACAAGCACGACGTCGGTCGCGGCCGCGGCGGCATCGAAGCTGCCCTGCGGTCGACCCCGGTCCCGGTGGTCGTCGGCGCCATCGACTCGGACCGGATCATCCCGCTGCACCAGGCCCAGGCCATGGCGGAGCTGCTGCCGGGTTGCGACGGTATTCGGGTGGTGCACTCGCCGGCCGGGCACGACGGCTTCCTCACCGAGGTCGAGTGGGTCACCGAGCTGATGGGCGAGACCCTGGCGCTGGCCAGGGTCGGACGCACCGCCCCGTAAACGACGAGGTGCCGCCGGTGCTGCCGCCGCCACGGCGGCAGCACCGGAACGCCTTCGGCTGCTCGTCCAGGCGCGCAACCGGCGACTCAGGCGCGGCTCAGCCGGTGCCCAGGGGGTCGATCGAGACCGACAACCACACGATCGCGACACCGACCGTCGTCATCGCGGCCACGTCGAAGCGCTGACCACGCACCGCCAGCACCCCGACGTCCTCGGGCGCCAGGCACAACCGGAAGCCCGCCGCGACCAGCGTCGCGAGCCCGAAGACGAAGGCGCCTCGGCGCCACCGGTCGGCCAGCACGAACACGGCGGCGACCAGCACCACGGCGAGCACCGCCAGCAACGGCAGGTTCCGGCGGGCGAGCCGGAGCCAGCCGTTGGTGGTCGACGACCGGGCAGCGGTCACGTGGACTACGCCGAACCGGCCGCGAGCTGCTCCGCGCGCTCGACGACATTGCTCAGCAGGAACGCCCGGGTCAGGGGGCCGACACCACCGGGGTTCGGGGACAGGAAGCCCGCGACCTCCCGGACGTCGTCGGCGACGTCGCCGCGCAGGCCCTCCGCGGTGCGGCTGACGCCCACGTCGATCACCGCGGCGCCCGGCCTGACCATGTCCGCGGTGATCAGACCGGCCACGCCGGCGGCGGCGACGACGATGTCGGCGCGCCGCACCTCGGCGGCCAGGTCCTTGGTCCCGGTGTGGCAGAGGGTGACGGTCGCGTTCTCGCTGCGACGGGTCAGCAGCAGCCCGATCGGGCGGCCGATGGTGACGCCGCGGCCGACGACGGTGACGTGGGCACCGTCGATCGGCACGTTGTAGCGACGCAGCAGGTGCACGACACCGCGCGGGGTGCAGGGCAGCGTCGCCTCCTTGCCGAGCACGAGGCGGCCGAGGTTGACCGGGTGCAGGCCGTCGGCGTCCTTGTCGGGGTCGATGCGCTCGAGCGCGGCGTTCTCGTCGAGGTGCTTGGGCAGCGGCAGCTGCACGATGTACCCGGTGCACTCGGGATTGGCGTTGAGCTCGTCGATGGTGGCCTCGAGCTCGGCCTGGGTCACGTCCGCGGGCAGGTCGCGCCGGATCGAGGTGATCCCGACCTTCTCGCAGTCGCTGTGCTTGCCGCGCACGTAGGACGCCGATCCGGGATCGTCACCCACCAGCACGGTGCCCAGTCCGGGGGTGATCCCCCGGGCACGCAGGGCGTCGACCCTGGCCTTCAGGTCGATGAAGATCTCGTCGCGGGTTGCCTTGCCATCCAGGATCGTCGCAGTCACGACCGCCATTGTTTCAGGTAAGACTGAGAGCATGGCACCGACTCCGAAAGTTGCCCCAGAACTGCACGGCCCGCGGGTCCTGTTGACGCCGCTGCGACCCGAGCACCGCGCCCGGCTGCGCGAGATCCACCGGCAGCCCGAGGTGCGCAAGTGGTGGCAGATGCCCGACGACGACTGGCCGGAGGTGCAGGAGCCGGACACCGTCAAGTACACGGTGCTCGAGGATGATCAGGTCGTCGGGTTCGCCCAGTGGTACTTCGAGCCGGACCCGGACTACCGGCACGCCGGCCTGGACCTGTTCCTCGCCCCCGAGACCCAGGGCCGCGGTCTCGGCACCGAGGTGGTGCGGGTGCTGTGCGCACACCTGATCGACGACCACCGCTACCACCGGCTGGTCATCGACCCGAAGGCCGCCAACACCCCCGCGATCGCCTGCTACCGCAAGGTCGGGTTCAAGGACGTCGGGGTGATGCGGGAGTACGAGATGAACCACGACGGCAGCTGGGCCGACGGCCTGCTGATGGACCTGCTGGCGCGCGAGTTCGTGCGCTGACCGGCCAGGTTCGTCAGCCTTCGGGGTAGAGCACCGGATTCAGCTCAGCCCAGGTCCGTCCGGCCGCGAGTGTGGTCAACTCGCCGAACCGACGGACCTGGTTGCCACCGCGACCCGGGACACCGCGGTCGCGGCGGATCGATAGCCGCTAGGGCTCGACGACCAGGCCCAGCGCGGACGCCATCGCGATCGCCTGCGTCATCTCGATCTTCGCCTGGTCCAGCTTTGCGCTGGTCCACAGGGCGGCGTCGACGCGCGCGCCGCGCAGGTCCGCCCCCTCGAGCCGCAGGCCCGCGGTGCGGGCACCGTTCAGGTCCGCCGACTGCAGCACCGCCTTGCGCAGGTCCGCCTCCACCAGGTTCGCCTCGCGCAGCCGACAGTCGGTCAGGTCCGCCCCACGCAGGTCCGCACGGCCGAGGGAAGCCAGCGTGAAGTCCACGTCCTCGAACACGATGGGCCGCAGCCGGCAGTCCACGAAGCTCGAGCCGAGCAGGGTCGAGGACCGGAAGGTGCTGTGCCAGAGCCTGGTCCGGGTGAACGTGCAGGACCGGAATGCGCTCGCCTCGTGGTGCGAGCCGGTCAGGTCGGCGCCGGTGAAGTCGCAGTCGGTGAAGACCACCCGCTCGGTGCGCAGCTCGCTCAGGTCGGCGTCGCGGAAATTGCAGCCGGTGTAGTGCCGGTCCTGCCAGTGCTGGCGCGGCAGCCGCGCGTCCGAGTAGTCCTCGCCGACGATCTGCTCGGGTTCCTGTGCCATGCCCCGATCCTGCCTGGCAGCGTCCAGGCCGACGAGCACCGGTGGCCGATACCGGCTCGGGCGACGTCTGCTAATCCCCTTCCGGCGGCACCGAGGCGGGATCTACGGCTCCGCTCAAGGCACGATGACCGCCCGGCCGCGCAACGTGCCGGCGGCGAGTCGGCGGTATGCCTCGACCCCGTCGTCGAGGGTGAACCGCTCGACGGCGATCTCGAGGACCCCCTGGTGAGCGAGGTCGACCAGCTCGATGAGCTCGCTACGCGAACCCCAGTACGGGGACGCGACGTTCGTCTCGAATGCCCCGGTGTGGAAGCCGACACGGGCCGCGGACTTCCCGTCGCCGAGCCCGACGATGGTGACGTCCGACCCGACCCCGGCGACGGCGGTCGCGACGTCGAGCGTCGGTTGAATCCCCACGAAGTCGAGGACAAGGGCAGCACCTGCGGGTCCGGTGATCTTCCGGACGTTCGCCGCGGCGTCGGCATCCGAGAGCACCGCCTCGTGCGCGCCGACCTCGCGCGCGAACTGCAGCTTCTCCTCGCTGACGTCCAGCGCGATGACACGCGCGGGAGACAGATGACGCAGCAGCTGGATCCCGACGTGCCCCAATCCCCCGGTGCCGATCACGACCGCACTGGAACCGGCACGCAGTTTGCCGAGCGACCGTTTGATCGCGTGGTACGGGGTGAGTCCGGCGTCGGTCAGCGGGACGGTGGTGACGGGGTCGAGGTCGCCGATCGGCACCAGATGCCGCGGCGAGTCGACGACCATGTACTCGGCGATCGCTCCCGGCGCGCCCAGACCCGGCGGGGAGATACCGAGTTCCTTTGCGCGAGAACAGTAGTTTTCGAGTCCCTGCGCGCAGTGCCAGCACGTCCCGCAGCCCCACGGCCCGTACACCACGACATTCGTGCCGATCTCGAGATCGGTGACCCCGGCGCCGACGGCGGCCACTCGGCCGGCGCCCTCGTGGCCGAGTGTCATCGGCAGGTCGTGGCGGAACTGTTCGGCGGGCAGGCCCATGATGAACTCGTCGGAGTGGCAGACGCCTGCCGCGGTGACCTGCAGCAGGACCTCACCCGGTCCCGGTTCCGGTGTCGGGATCTCGACCAGTTCCGGCTCCGCGCCGATCCTGGTGTACTGGATTGCCTTCATCATCGGGCTCCTTTGACTTGGGCGGGTCCGCCAACGGGGTTCGATCTGTGGTCGAGCATCGCACAACCGGACGGAATCTCGACGGCGCCCGAATGCCGCAAGCCCGTCCCCAGCCGTCACCGTCGGCAGCCGAATTCTGCCGAGCACGCGACCTCTGTGTGAAGGCTGGCGCCGCGCCGGGGCGGGTACAGTCCCGTTGTGTTCCGACTGATGTTCCTCGAGCCCAAGATCCCGCCCAACACGGGCAACGCCATCCGGATGGTCGCCGGCACGGGCTGCGAGCTGCACCTGGTCGGGCCGCTCGGCTTCGACCTGTCCGAGCCGAAACTGCGTCGCGCCGGCCTCGACTACCACGACCTCGCCTCGGTGACGGTGCACGAGAACCTCGACGCGGCCTGGACCGCGCTGGCGCCGGAGCGGGTGTTCGCGTTCACCGCGCACGCGGAGACCTCGTTCGCGGACGTCGCCTACCTGCCCGGCGACGTGCTGCTCTTCGGTCCCGAGCCCACCGGGCTGCCGGAGGAGGTGCTGGCCGACCCGCACGTCACCACCCAGCTGCGGATCCCGATGATCCCGGGCCGGCGCTCGCTCAACCTGTCCAACGCGGCCGCGGTCGCGGTCTACGAGGCCTGGCGCCAGCACGGGTTCGCGGGCGGCGTCTGAGACCCGGCCCGGCACCGGTCAGTCCCGCACCTCGCTCACCCCGCCGCGATGTCGAGGAAGTCGCGGGCCGGGCCGCGCAGTTCGCGGCCGGCGGACCACACCGCGAGCAGCCGCCGGGGCAGCCGCAGCCCGTCGACCTCGACGGCGACCAGCCGCCCGTCGGTCAGGTCCGCGGCCACCGCCAGCGACGACACCACCGCGGGCGCGTTGCCCGCGACCACGGCTGCCTTGACGGCGGTGCACGAGGTCAGCTCGAGCAGCGGGTCCACGCAGTCGGGTATCGCCTGCTCCAGGGTCGTGCGGGTGCCGGACCCGAACTCGCGCTGGATCAGCGGGGTGCGGGCCAGCTCGGCCGGGGCGATCGGCCCGGACCGCGACCACGGGTGTCCCGGCGGCACGATCACCACGAGCTCGTCCCGGGCGACCTCCCGCGAGTCCAGCCCGACCGGTACCTCCGGACCCTCGACGAACCCGAGGTCGGCGTCCCCCGCGAGCACCTGCGTGGCGACGTCGGCGGAGTTCAGCAACCGCACCGAGGTGACCACCGTCGGGTTCTTGCGGCGCATGGTCACCGTCCAACCCGGCACCAGGTACTCGGCGATCGTCATGCTGGCCGCGACGGTCAGGTTCGCCTCGCGTTCGCCCCGCAGGGCCGAGATGCCCGACGCCAGGTGCTCGGCGGCGGTCAGCGTGCCGCTGGCCCACTCGAGCACCAGCCCACCCTCGTAGGTGGGGGTCACGCCGGTGGGCGCGCGGTCGAAGACCCTGATCCCGAGCTGACGTTCGGCGGAACGGACCCGCGCGCTGACCGCCTGCTGACTGAGCCCGTGCTCGCGACCGGCGGCGCCCATGCTGCCCAGCCGCGCGACGGACACCAGCACATCGAGGGCGGCGAGTTCGGGGACTCGGGGCGAGAGCGGCATCACACCAGGATAATCCGTCACAAGCAGAAATTGTGAGCGCGCAACGACAAGGCCTCTACCTGGCACGACGCGGATCAAGCAGGCTTGAGGCCATGCTCACCACCGCCGCCGCGGCCCCCGCCCGCCTCCCCGCGCCCCAGTCGGCGCCCGCGCTGGCCCGGCTCACCCCGAACTGGTTCGCCGTGGTGATGGGCACCGGGATCATCGCGGTGGGCGCGGCGGCGCTGCCGGTGGACCTGCCGGGTCGCCGGGTCGTCGCGCACGCGTTCTGGCTGCTCGCCGTCGCGGAACTGACGGTGCTCACCGTCGCGTTCGCCACGCTGTGGCTGCGGCACCGCGAGCACGCCCTCGGCCACGCCCGCAATCCGGGCACCGCGCCGTTCTTCGGCGCCGTGTCGATGGGCATCCTCACCGTCGGCGCCGGCACCCTCGGGGCCGGGGCGGACCTGATCGGCGTTCGGCCGGCCGCGGCGATCGCGCTGGCCCTGTGGGTGGTCGGCACGGTCGTCGGCGTGACGGTGGCGGTGCTCATCCCGCCGCGCATGGTGGCGGGCACCCCGACGCCTGCCTGGCTGATGCCGGTGGTGCCGCCGATGGTCTCCGCCGCGACCGGGGCCGCGTTGATCGGGCACCTGCCGGCCGGGCAGGCGCGACTGGCCATGCTGATCGCCTGCTACGCCCTGTTCTCGGCGACCCTGGTCGCCGCGGCCACGGTGATGGTGGCGGTGGTCGGCCACGCGCGTCGGAACGGACTGCCCGCGCTGCAGGCCATGCCGACCGTGTGGATCCCGTTGGGCGTGATCGGCCAGTCGGTGGCCGCGGCGAACCTGCTGGGCCGGGCCTCCGCCGACGCGGTCGGCCCCGACACGGCCGCCGCACTGCACGCGTTCGGGGTCGGGTACGGCACGGTGGTCGGCGGCGCCGGGGTGCTCGCGTTCGGCTACGCCTGCCTGCTGACCGCCCGCGCCCTCGCCCGCGGCCTGCACTTCACCATGACCTGGTGGAGCTTCACGTTCCCGATCGGCACCTGCGCGGGCGGCGCGGGTGCGCTGGGGATCGCCACCGGTTCCGTTGCCGTCCAGTGGTTGTCGGTGGCCCTGCTGGCCCTGCTGCTCGGCATCTGGGGCGTGGTGGCCGCGCACACCGCACGCGGGCTGTGGACCGGGACGCTGCTGGGAGCGGCCGGCAACGCCGCCGCGCCCGCCGCCGCTCCCGTCTCGCGCTAGAGCAGCAGTACCGCGGCCCCGGCGAGTAGCAGCACCACGACCACCACCGCCGCGAGGACGACGGGCAGCCTGCGTGAGGCGGACTTGCCGGGCTCGGCCTCGTCGACGTCCGCGGTCGCGTCGTCCGACGCCGCCTCGACGGAGGCCACCGTCGCCGTCGCCACCGGCGGCTCGGCGCCCGCCTCCAGCCCCACCACCTTGCGGCCGGGGATCGCCGCGAACACCTCGGTGACGTCGTAGGACGGCGGCAGCCCGATCGGCCGCTTGGGTTGGACGGCGGGGCTGAAGCCCGCCGCCAGGACCGCGGCACCGAGCGCGGCCGCCTGCTCCGGTCCGGGGCCGACGACGCAGCGCACGCCGAACTTCTGGGTGATCGAGTCGGCCAGGCCGCGCAGGGCGTCGGCGTCCCGGGCGACCAGGCCGTCACCGGTCACCACGACCGCGTCCAGGTTCGACGGCAGCCAGCCGAACGCGCCCAGCGCGCTGGAGAGCTGCGAGGTCGGCGACGAGCCGCTCCCGGCGGGGAACCGGAACGAGCGGCCGACGACGCTGCCCGCACGCACCAGCGTGAGCGTGGCACCCCCGTCGTCGACGTGATAGGTGCCGACCAGCTGACCGGGCCGATCGGCGATCTCCGACGCGAACCAGGCGCTGGTCGCCTCGGCGTCCGAGACCAGCGACACCTGCTGCAGGCCCGCATAGTCCAGCGCCTCACGCAGCTCCGAGACGATCTCGGCGTCCCAGCGCGACGGGTAGGCGGCCACCACGTCCGGGGTGCCGCCGGTGCGTCCCCCGGACGACGGCAGCGGCTCGCACTCACGGAGCAGGCTGCGCAGCGCGCTGGCGACGACGTCCTCGGCCCGGTACCGGGTGCCGTCGCTGCCCGTGACGCCGTCCGGGTCGCCGACTCGCGCGAGGAACCCGGAGACGGTGCTGCTGTGCTCGGCGCCCTCCTCGAGCGGTTCCGCCCCACCGAGGACGGTGCCGCCGTCCGGGTACACGTAGAGCACGGTGTCGCGGGCGATGACCGCCGGGTCCGGGGTGCCCGCGTCGTTCGCCGCGACCACCGTCGTCGACACGATGCTGCCGACCCTGAGCCCAATTCCCACGGACATGCGATTTAACCCCGTTCGGTGACGACCAAATAGCGACGACCGCAGCCGGTGGAGTCGATTCTCCACCGCGCCACGGAGTTACATACTGCTACCCGGCGTTCCGGGGCCGCGGGTCAGCCCGCAAGAGTGGCGATCGCGGAGCGCAACCGGGCGGTCGCGTCGTCGGCCACGGACCGCAGTTCCGGGTCACCGGACACCTGCACCATCAGCTCTGGATTCATCGCCTCCACCACCACGTCGCCGCCGTCCTCGCGGACCACGACGTTGCAGGGCAGCAGCAGGCCGATCTGGCGGTTGACGCCGACCGCGCGGTGCGCGAGCTGCGGGTTGCAGGCCCCGAGGATCAGGTAGCGGCCGATGTCCTCGCCGATCTTGGCCTGCAGCGTGGCCTGCATGTCGATCTCGGTGAGCACCCCGAAGCCCTGCTCCTGCAGCGCCTTACGGGTGCGCTCCACGGTGTCGTCGAAGGGTGCGGTCAGTCGGGTTCCGATGCCCAGTTCCATGATGTCCGTCCTCGGGTCGATGTGGTCTGTGCAGTACGTGCGACGGCGGGTCACCGGTGCGTCGCGAGCCCCCAGCGGGACGCCTCGAGCAGGATGTCGACGGCGACGCCGTCCCCGGCGGGCCGGCAGACGTGCTCGAGCGCGTGCACCCGCAGACCCTCGGCCGCGCTCGCCAGGTCCGCGATGGTCGGCAGGATCGCCGGGTCCGGCGGGCCGCCGACGCCGCGGTGGTAGTTCTCCAGCGAGTGCCCCAGGTAGAGCACGGTGCCGTCGGGGTCCAGCCACTGCGCCGCCCGGGCAACCTGCGCGCGCAGTTCGTCGGTCGGCAGGTGCAGGAAGCTCATCAGCACCAGGTCCACCGGTCCGTCCGGCGTCCACCGCGTGACATCGCCGACCTGCCAGTCGATCCCGCCGTCGGGGTCCGTCGCGCGGGCCTGCTCGATCGCCACCGCCGAGTAGTCGACGCCGGTGACCGTCCACCCCGACCGGCGCAGCCAGCGGGCGTGCCGGCCGTCGCCGCAGGCCAGGTCGACGGCCCGGCCGGGGGTCCGGCCGGCGAGCCGCTGCGTGATCGTCCCGGCCGGATCCTGCCCCCACGGGTCGGGGCGCTCGCGGTACCGGGCGTCCCAGTCGCCCGCGTCCATCGCGGCGCTCACGCCAGCGCGAGGAAGAGCTTCTCGAGCTCCGCCTCGGTCATCGGCGCCTGGTTGTCCCGGCTGGTGCCCTCGAGGCAGTCCCGCAGCCCGGTCGCGACGATCTTGAAGCCGGCCCGGTCGAGGGCGCGGGAGACCGCGGCGAGCTGGGTGACCACGTCCTTGCAGTCGCGGCCGCTCTCGATCATCGAGATGACGCCGGCCAGCTGCCCCTGGGCCCGCCGCAGCCTGTTGAGCACCAGGGCGATGCTCTCCTCGTCTCCGGTCATGCCGACACCTCCGCTTTCATGTAGTTCGTCGAACTTCATCTGGTTCATCGAAACCGACTGTCCCCAGGGTACCCCTCGGGGTATCGTGCGGGCCCATCCTGGCGGCGACGCCACGCCGCGCTCACACTGGAGGCGAGGCCCGCCCCGCACCACCACAGGAGAGATCATGAGCGACCACGGACCCTCGGGCTTCGACCCCGAGAACCTCGACCGCCTGGCCAAGGAGGTGGGCGACGGACTTCGAGACGCCCTCGGGAAGTTCGGCGGCCTGCTCGGCGACGTCGGCTTCGACTTCGGCACGGCCTGGAGCAGCCACTCCGGCGACCGCACCGACCGACGCGGGTGGCCGTCCCCTCGCCCGACCACCACCGGCGACGTCGGAGACGGGGTGTGGGCGATCTACACCGTCACCGCCGACGGCGCCGCGCGCGTCGACGAGGTCTACGCGACCGAACTCGACGCGTTGCGGGCCAACAAGAACAACACCGACCCGAGGCGGCAGGTCCGCTTCCTGCCCTACGGGGTGACGGTCAGCGTCCTCGACGAGGACCGCGACACCGGAAACCAGGGCACCGGGGACCAGGGCGGCGGGGACCGGTCCGACTCCCCCGACCCCGAGCCGACCTGACCCCGGCCACGGCAAGCCGCCGCGGCCGGGGTGGTCGCCCGTCAGCCGTGCGAGAACGAGATCCTCGGCAGCACCCGGTCCAGCCAGCGCGGGGTCCACCACGCCGCCCGGCCGGTCAGCCGCAGCAGCGCCGGCAGCAGCACCAGTCGCACCAGGACCGCGTCGAGCAGCACCGCGACGCCCAGGATGACGCCCATCTCCTTGGGCGGCAGCGGCTCCGCGAGCGCGAAGCTGAAGAACACCCCGACCATGACCGCCGCCGCCGCGAAGATCACCCGGCCCGAGCGCGCCATGCCCTCGATCTGGGCGCCGCGGGCGTCGCCGGTGCGCTCGACGTGCTCCTTGACCGTCGAGAGCAGGAACACCGTGTAGTCCATCGCGATCGCGAAGATCATCGCGAAGAAGAACACCGGGCCCCAGCCGTCCAGGAAGCCCTGCGGGTCGAAGCCGAGCAGCCCGGACAGGTGCCCGTCCTGGAAGATCAGCGTCGCCACGCCGAACGCGGCGGCCGTCGAGAGCAGGCTCACCACCGTGCCCAGGAAGGCGATCACCGGCGCCCGCAGCGCAACCAGCAACAGCGCGAAGCCGAGCACCAGGATCACCGCCATCACGATCGGCAGGTAGTCGTTCAGGGCCTGCTGCAGGTCCAGGTTCTCCGCGGGGGCCCCGCCCACCACGGCGGAGCCGGGCAGGTCGGCGCGCAGCGCGTCCAGCGTGCCGGCCAGCGCGGGATCCGACGGGTCGACGGTCGGGATGGCCTGCAGCAGGACCCGGTCGGTGCCGTCGGCGGCGGGCATCGGCGGGGTGACCGCCGCGATGCCCTCGGTGGCCGACGCGATCCGCGCGGTCTCCTCGGCGTCGGCGGTCGACGCGACGATCTGCAGGGTCCCCGGCACGCCGTCACCCATCCGCTCCTGGACCAGCGCGTAGCCCTGTCGCACCGGGGCGCCCTCCGGGACCACCTGGATGGACGGCATGGCGACCTTCATCCCGAGCACCGGCAGCGCCAGGGCCGCCAGCACCGCGAGCGCGCCGAGCGCCAGGGGCCAGGGCCGCCGGTCGACGACCTTGCCCCAGGCACCGAACCACGGCGAGTGCGCCTGCTGGCGTTTGGCGTACGGCAGTGCGGCGGCGTTGACCTTCTCGCCGAGCTTGCCGAGCACGGCGGGCAGCAACGTCAGGGTCGCGGCGAGCACGAACACCACCGCCAGCATGATGCCGACGGCCATGGTCCGCACGGCGGGCGCCGGCACCAGCAGCACCGCGGACAGGCTCACCAGCACGGTCAGCCCGGACAGCAGCACGGCCTTGCCCGCGGTGTCCATGGTCTCGGCGACCGCCATCCGCCGGCTCGCCCCGCCCCGGAGTGCGTCCCGGAAGCGGACCACCAGGAACAGCGCGTAGTCGATGCCCAGCGCGAGGGCGAACATCATCGCGAAGTTCATGGCCCACACCGAGATCGGGACGATCTCGTTGATCAGCACCAGGGCGCCGGCGGAGGCGACCAGGCCGGCCATGGTCAGCAGCAGCGGCAGGCCGGCGGCCACCAGCGAGCCGAAGGCCAGCACCATGATCGCCAGGGTGACCGGCCAGGAGATCATCTCGGCCTTGATCATCGCGTCGTGGTTGGCGGCGTTGAAGTCGCTCCACAGCGCCGACGCACCGGTCGGGTACACCTCGATGCCGTCGCCGGCAATCTCGGCCAGCGGGTCGGCGAGGTCGGTTGCGGCCCGGACCATCTCGTCCGGGTCTGCGGCCGCGCCGCCGAGCACGACGGCGGTGTGCCCGTCCGGGCTGATGCTGACACCCGGCTGCGGGGGCACCACCGCGGAGATGCGCGCATCGTCGGCGAGCACCCCGGTGACGGCGGCGATCGCGGCCGTCATCTCGGGCGAGTCCACCGCGACCGTGTCCGAGTGCACCACCACCTGCAGCGCGGAGCTGCCGGCGCCGCCGAAGTGCTGCTCCGCGAGCTCGCGGACGGCGACGGACTCGGAGCCGTTGGCCTGCCAGCCGGCGCCGGCCAGCGAGGAGAACACCGACGGCGCGGCGGCGCCGAGCAGCACCACCACGGCGAGCCAGGCGGTGACCACCCAGCGGAAGTGGTCGGACATGGCCGCGCCGAGGCGGGCCAGCGGGCCGCCCACCGGCGGCGCGTGTTCGGGTGCCCCGACGGGGCTGGTGACGGACATCGGTACCTCGCTTGCCTTGGAGACGATCGAAAATACGGGTGGGGGTATATGCGCGTCACACATGTGCCCCGGACGAACCGGGCCCCGCGCTAGCCCCGATACCCCCTTGGGTATTGAGACGCTGGGCGCAACTATACCCATGGGGGTATCAACCCGCGGCTCGCGTGCGCTGTTCCCCCGGCGGCCGGAGTCCCCGCCGGACGCCCGGGCCGGGCGCGGCGACCAGCCCGTCCGGGCCGTCAGCCGGCGCGCCGCCCGGTCATCGGAAGTCCCTCGACTTGCCCGCCGTCCGCAGGTCCATCCGCTGCAACCGGTCCGCGACAACGGTCACCGCGCCCTCCGCGTTCTGCACCCGCCCGCGCACCAACAGCGCCGGCGCGGTGTGCGCGAGGGTGCGGTAGCGGGCCCACAGCCCCACCGAGCAGACCACGTTCACCATCCCCGTCTCGTCCTCGAGGTTGATGAAGGTGACCCCCGCCGCGGTGGCCGGGCGCTGCCGGTGGGTGACCGCGCCGCCGACCAGCACCCGGTCGCCGTCGGGGACCGCCAGCAGGCCGGACGCCGGCACCACCCCCAGCGCGTCGAGCTGGGGGCGCAGGAACTGGGTGGGGTACGAGCCCGGGGAGACGCCGGTGGCCCACACGTCGGCGGCCGCCAACTCCACGTCGCTCATCCCGGGCAGCGTCGGCGCGGTGACCGCCGCCCCCACCCCCGGCAGCCGGTCCGGCCGCTCCCCCGCCGCCGCGC
>NZ_JBFUHZ010000015.1:0-63104 GCF_056402135.1 Rhodococcus sp. P4_C10
CTGCCGGCTTTGCCCGCCACCGTGGGGTCAGAGCGCAAAGCGGCACCCAGCCCGATGCGATCTGAATTCTTGCAAGGGGCGCTAACCGAAATTCGGCGGCGGCGTGACTCTTCGCCTCCGTGCGGCACGAGGAGTCCCTGGTAGCCGCCAGGTCCGGCAGACAGCGATCCCGCACCGACAGCGAAATCCATGGATTCCGCGGCTCGACCTCGACCACATCGCGGAAGCGGCCGTCCGTAGCTGAGTCAGGAGCGACACTCGGCTCAGTCTGGATGCGAATCGCGCCGCAATCAGGTCGGAGATGCGCCGAATCGGGCCGGCGAGGCGCAGTCGAGGGGGAATCGGCGTTCGAAAACCGTCCGCAGGTCCAACTAGGTGAACGAAGCGAGCGCTGATGGGTGAACACCCTATGGAGGGGATGACGGGAATCGAACCCGCATCATCTGCTTGGAAGGCAGAGGCTTTACCACTAAGCTACATCCCCGCGCATACGACAACCTGGGATCGCCACTGATGTCGTCTGCGAGTCAGACTGTACATAACCTCGCTTTGTCATCGCCAATCGGGTGCCCGTAGGATTCCTTCACGGAGTCGTCGTCGCAGCGCAAGATCGCGGTCGCCGGAGCCTCGCGGACCTAACGGGGTGTAGCGCAGCTTGGTAGCGCATCCGCTTTGGGAGCGGAGGGTCGCAGGTTCAAATCCTGTCACCCCGACCAGGAACAACGACGCAACATGTGCGGTGCTGAAGATCAGTGCCGCATGGCAACTAGTAAGACCACACGAAGGAGCATGTCCGTGAAGAGCACCGTCGAGCAGCTGAGCCCGACACGGGTCCGTATCAACGTCGAGGTGCCCTTCGCGGAGCTCAAGCCTGACTTCGACAAGGCATACAAGGCCCTCGCGCAGCAGATCCGTCTCCCCGGCTTCCGTCCCGGCAAGGCTCCGGCCAAGCTGCTCGAGGCCCGCGTCGGCCGTGGTGCCGTGCTGGAGCAGGTCGTCAACGACGCACTGCCCTCGCGTTACTCCGAGGCTGTCGAGGCCGGCCAGGTCAAGGTCATCGGCCAGCCCGAGATCGAGATCACCAAGCTGGAGGACGGCGAGCAGCTGACCTTCACCGCCGAGGTGGACGTCCGCCCCGAGATCGAGCTGCCCGACTACAGCGCGCTCACCGTCACCGTCGACCCGGTCGAGATCACCGACGAGGCCGTCGACGAGCAGCTGCTCTCGCTGCGTCAGCGTTTCGGCACCCTCACGGGTGTCGAGCGGGGCGTGCAGGACGGCGACTTCGTCTCCATCGACCTCGCCGCGACCGTCGACGGCGAGGCCGTCCCGGAGGCCACCGCGAGCGGCCTGTCCCACGAGGTGGGCTCGGGTCAGCTGATCCAGGGCCTCGACGAGGCGCTCATCGGTCTGAAGGCCGGCGAGTCCAAGGAGTTCACCTCCACGCTGGTCGCCGGTGAGCACGCCGGCAAGGAGGCCGTCGTCACGGTCACCGTCGGCACCGTCAAGGAGCGCGAGCTGCCCGAGGCCGACGACGAGTTCGCCCAGCTGGCGAGCGAGTTCGACACCCTCGAGGAGCTCAAGGCAGACCTGACCGAGCGTGTCGGTCGCGTCCGCAAGGTCGAGCAGGCCGGTCAGATCCGCGACAAGGTCCTCGAGACCCTGCTCGAGACCGTCGAGGTCCCGCTGCCCGAGGCCATCGTCAAGGCCGAGGTCGACGCCGCACTGCACGACGCCGTGCACGGCCTGGACCACGACGAGGCCGCCCTCGACAAGCTGCTCGAGGAGCAGGGCAGCAGCCGCGAGGAGTTCAACAAGGACACCACCGACGCCGCCGAGCGCAGCGTCAAGACCCAGCTGCTGCTCGACGCGATCGCCGAGGCCGAGGGCACGCAGGTCGACCAGCAGGAGCTGACCGAGCGGATCATCTTCCAGGCGCAGCGCTACGGCATCTCGCCCGACCAGTTCATCCAGCAGGTCCAGCAGGCCGGTCAGCTCGGCGCGGTGTTCGCCGACGTCCGTCGCGGCAAGGCGCTGGCCTCGGTCGTCGAGAAGTTCACCGTGACCGACACCGCCGGCGAGACCGTCGACACCGCCGAGATGTTCGGCAACGGCAAGGCCGACGACTCGGCCGAGGCCGCGGAGTCCGACGAGAGCTAGGTTTCACGCCTACAGCGAACAGGGACGGCACCGGGACTCCGGGGCCGTCCCTGTTCGTTAGTGTCAGTGACAAGAACCAACGTTTCAGTTATGGAGAAGGCAGGTACCGTGACTTCACAGAACCCGGGGACTTTTCAGAGTCCCGCCATGACTTCGGCCACTTCGGGCCTGAACCTCAGCGACTCGGTGTTCGAGCGCCTGCTGCGCGAGCGCATCATCTTCCTCGGTACCCAGGTCGACGACGACATCGCCAACAAGCTCTGCGCCCAGATCCTGCTGCTCTCGGCGGAGGACCCGACGCGCGACATCTCCCTGTACATCAACTCGCCGGGCGGCTCGGTCACCGCCGGCATGGCGATCTTCGACACCATGCAGTTCGCGGAGTGCGACATCGCGACCTTCGGCATGGGCCTGGCCGCGTCGATGGGGCAGTTCCTGCTCTCGGCAGGCACCAAGGGCAAGCGCTACGCCCTGCCGCACGCGCGGATCATGATGCACCAGCCGTCGGCCGGAATCGGCGGCTCGGCCAGCGACATCGCGATCATGGCGGAGCAGTTCAAGCACACCAAGCGCGAGATGGCCGAGCTGATCGCCGAGCACACCGGTCAGACGCTCGAGCAGATCACCATCGACTCGGATCGTGACCGCTGGTTCACGGCGCAGGAAGCCCTCGACTACGGCTTCGTCGACCACGTCGTCTCCCGCGCACGCGAGGCCGGTGGCGCCGGCAACTGAGCCGGCCCGCCCCGTCCTGCGTCCACTTCATCCATTGGAGAACTGATGAGCAACCTCTTCGATCCCCGCGCTCTAGGCGGCCAGGCACCGGCCGCGCCGCAGTCCCGTTACATCCTGCCGTCGTTCATCGAGCACTCCAGCTACGGCGTCAAGGAGTCCAACCCGTACAACAAGCTGTTCGAGGAGCGCATCATCTTCCTCGGCGTGCAGGTTGACGACGCCTCCGCGAACGACGTGATGGCGCAGCTGCTGGTGCTCGAGTCGCTCGATCCCGACCGCGACATCACCATGTACATCAACTCGCCCGGTGGCTCGTTCACCTCGCTGATGGCGATCTACGACACGATGCAGTACGTGCGCGCCGACATCACCACCGTCTGCCTCGGCCAGGCGGCGTCCGCGGCCGCGGTGCTGCTGGCGGCCGGTACCCCCGGCAAGCGCCTGGCCCTGCCGAACGCCCGCGTGCTGATCCATCAGCCGTCGAGCGGCGGAATCCAGGGTCAGGTTTCGGATCTCGAGATCCAGGCCGCCGAGATCGAGCGCATGCGTCGCCTGATGGAGGACACCCTCGCCCGGCACACCGGCAAGGACGCCGAGGTGATCCGCAAGGACACCGACCGCGACAAGATCCTCACGGCCGCGCAGGCCAAGGAGTACGGAATCATCGACGACGTGCTCGAGTACCGGAAGCTATCCGCGCAGAAGTAGTCGTCCGCGCCGCCCGGMCCCGTCACGGGTCSGGGGCGCGCGCCGCCGCGACAGGCGGCGCGAAACCCCGCCAAGAAGTGACCTGGTTCCCGGAGTGCGGGTACCGTCACATGAGGGGCATTCGCCCGCGGAGGGTCCGGGATTCGAGACCCGTCCGCTCGCGGAGTCCGGCGGGCTCCGTAGCTAGTGCAGCTGAGAAGGAAGTAGGGACCTGACGAGATGGCACGCATCGGTGACGGCGGCGACCTGCTGAAATGCTCTTTCTGTGGCAAGAGCCAGAAGCAAGTGAAGAAGCTCATCGCGGGGCCGGGTGTGTACATCTGCGACGAGTGCATCGACCTGTGCAACGAGATCATCGAGGAAGAGCTCGCCGAGTCGAGTGAGGTCAAGCTCGACGAGCTGCCCAAACCGGCCGAGATCCGGGACTTCCTCGAGAACTACGTGATCGGCCAGGACGCGGCCAAGCGGACCCTCGCGGTCGCGGTCTACAACCACTACAAGCGCATCCAGGCCGGGGACAAGGGCCGGGAGGTGCGGGGCGAGACCGTCGAGCTGGCGAAGTCGAACATCCTGATGTTGGGCCCCACCGGCTGCGGCAAGACGTACCTCGCGCAGACGCTGGCGAAGATGCTCAACGTCCCGTTCGCGATCGCCGATGCGACGGCGCTGACCGAGGCCGGCTACGTCGGCGAGGACGTCGAGAACATCCTGCTCAAGCTGATCCAGGCCGCCGACTACGACGTCAAGCGCGCCGAGACCGGCATCATCTACATCGACGAGGTCGACAAGATCGCCCGCAAGAGCGAGAACCCGTCCATCACCCGGGACGTGTCCGGCGAGGGTGTCCAGCAGGCGCTGCTGAAGATCCTCGAGGGCACTCAGGCCAGCGTGCCGCCGCAGGGCGGACGCAAGCACCCGCACCAGGAGTTCATCCAGATCGACACCACCAACGTGCTGTTCATCGTGGCGGGTGCGTTCGCGGGTCTCGAGAAGATCGTCTCGGACCGAGTGGGCAAGCGCGGCATCGGATTCGGCGCCGAGGTGCACTCGAAGGCGGAGCTCGACACCCAGGACCGCTTCGCCGAGGTGATGCCGGAGGACCTGATCAAGTTCGGTCTGATCCCCGAGTTCATCGGGCGTCTGCCGGTGCTGGCCTCGGTGACCAACCTCGACAAGGACTCGCTGGTCCAGATCCTGTCGGAGCCGAAGAACGCACTGGTCAAGCAGTACATGCGGCTGTTCGAGATGGACGGGGTGGAACTCGAGTTCTCCTCCGACGCGCTCGAGGCGATCGCCGACCAGGCGATCCTGCGCGGCACCGGTGCCCGTGGGCTGCGGGCCATCATGGAAGAGGTCCTGCTGCCGGTGATGTACGACATCCCGAGCCGCGACGACGTCGCCAAGGTGGTCGTCACCGCGGAGACGGTCAACGACAACGTGCTGCCGACGATCGTGCCGCGCAAGCCGGAACGCGAGCGTCGCGACAAGTCGGCGTAGGTCGAACTGCCGCCGAAGGCCCCCACTCGATCGAGTGGGGGCCTTCGGTGTTCCTTCTTGCAACCAGGCTCTCGAAGACGGGGGCAAGGCCCTGCCCGCCACCGATGCACATGGTCTCGAGGCCGTAGCGTGACTCGCGACGATCCATGGGCTGGTGCACGGCTCGCAGCGGGTCATCTGCTTGCCGACACCGGTCCACGACCTCCGCGCGCGGCGCCTCGGCCACTCTGCCGGGGCGCCGTCGTCGGCGGGTCCGGACCCGCGACAGGATAACGACGGAACGGCTGACGCAGATCAGTCGACAGGACAGAGGTGACAATGGCCGGACAACCACGCGAGCCGGGGCGGACCACGACCTCCCGTGTGCTGGCGATCCTCGGGACCTTCGAATCCGCGCCGGGGCCGCTGCAGCTGACCGACATCGCGACTACTGCGGGACTGCCGCTGAGCACGGTGCACCGCCTCGTCGCCGAGCTCGAGCAGTGGGGTGCACTTCAGCGCGGTCCGGACGGGCGCTATCAGGTGGGCATCCGGCTGTGGGAGATCGGCCAGAACGCCGGCCGGCGGCTGCGAGACATCGTCCACTCGCCGCTCCAGGACCTGTTCGACCTGACGCACGAGACCGTCCACTTCGCGGTCCGGCGCGGCACCGAAGTCATCTATGTGGACCGGATCTACGGCAGCCGGCGGGTGCCGCGGATCGCGCGGGTCGGGGGCAGGCTGCCGCTGCACCCCACCGCGGTCGGGAAGGTCCTGCTCGCGCACGAGGACGACTGGTTCCGGCAGGCCTACCTCTCGACGGTCCTCGAACGGAGGTCCCGTTACACCATCACCGATTCGCGCAGGCTGGCGCGCGAACTGGAGTCCGTGCGCGAGCTCGGCTATGCGCAGACGCAGGAGGAGATCGCGCTGGGTCTGTGTTCGGTCGCGGTGCCGGTGCACGCCCCTCAGGGAGACGTCGTCGCGTCGCTCGGAATCGTGTTGCCGAGCGCGCGGTTCGCCGAGACTCCCCGATTCCTTCCGGCGATGCGCGGCACGGCGACCCGCATCGAGAAGCTCTTCTGTGGCCTGCCGCAGTCTGTTGAACAGGCAATACGTAGCTTCTGGCTCGGCCCTTCCGTTGAACGGAATCATTTGCTTGGTGAGTGACCCTCCTCAGGCCACAGTGGTGGTCATCACAAGGAGGCTTGCATGGAGAGAAACATCACGGCGGCGGGGTCGGTCGCCGACTTCGGACCGCTCGGCCGTGACGTGTGCGCGTTCGGCATCGCGCTCACCCCACACGGGCTCGCGACGGTGCAGCGCTGGTTGGGCCTCGGGTCCGACCGGGCCCCGCGACCAACCGCTGCCCGGACCCAGGAGCGCCTCTACGCCGAGCCGGCCCGAGCGATGGCGTGAGCCTCGCTCGGATCGCCCCGATCGACCTCTCCCCGCAGTGACGTTCCTCGAAGAGGTTGTCCTGCAATGACTTTCGCCACGTCCATCGCACGTGTCGTACCCGACCCGATTTCAGGAGTTCGCATGTCTGCCCCGACCGATCACGAGCCCGCCGTCGGTTGCCCCGTCGCTCACCACGGCTACGAGCCGTTCTCGATGACCGACCCCTTCCCCGCCTACGCCCAGCTGCGCGCCGACGAACCGGTGATGTACGACGAGCGGATCGACTGCTGGGTGGTCACCCGGTACGAGGACGTCAAGGCTGTCTTCGACGACTGGGAGACCTTCAGCAGTGAGAACGCCCAGGCGCCGGTCCGAGAGCGCGGTCCGCAGGCACGAAAGATCATGGAGGACGGGGGATTCACCGCGTACTCCGGTCTGTCGGCGCGGATTCCCCCGGAGCACACCCGGATCCGCAAGGTGGTGTCGAAGGCGTTCACCCCGCGCCGGTACAAGGCCCTCGAACCGTTCATCCGCGACAACGTCGACACCCAGTTGCGGGCGATGCTCGCGCGACCGGAGCGGCGTGGTGACCTGCTGCGGGACCTCGCCTACGAGGTGCCGACCGTCACCATCCTGACGCTGATCGGCGCGGACACGGGCAAGGTGGACACCTTCAAGCGCTGGTCCGACTCGCGGGCCGCGATGACGTGGGGCGACCTGACCGACGAGGAGCAGATCCCACACGCGCACAACCTCGTCGAGTACTGGCAGGAGTGCTTGCGGCTCGTGGCGCAGGCGCATGCGCACGGCGGCGACAGCCTGGTCGCGGACCTGGTGCGTGCACAGCAGGACGGAGATCCGATCAGCGACCACGAGATCGCGTCGGTCTGCTACAGCCTGCTGTTCGCCGGCCACGAGACCACGACGACGCTGATCTCCAACACGCTGCGCCTGCTGCTCGCGCACCGCGACCAGTGGGAGGCGCTCGCGGCGGACCCGAAGCGAATCCCCGCCGCCATCGACGAGGTGCTGCGGTTCAGCCCGTCCATCGTCGGGTGGCGACGGAAGGCGCTGCGGAACAGCGGGATCGGGGGGACCACGATCCCAGAGGGCGCGAACGTGCTGCTGTTGATGGGGTCCGCGAACCGGGACGACGCCCGTTTCGAGGACCCGGAGGTCTTCGACATCTCCCGCGGCAACGCACGTGAGCACCTGGCGTTCGGCTTCGGCATCCACTACTGCCTCGGCAACATGCTCGCCAAGCTGCAGGCGCGGATCGCGGTGGAGCAGGTGCTGACGCTGGCCCCGGACCTCGAGCTTGTCGATCCCGAGGCAATCACGTTCGGCGACAACCTGTCGTTCCGGGTGCCCACCGCGGTGCCGGTGCGGTGGGACGGAACGGACGAGCGTCCCTACATCCAGTTCTTCGACGACGACACCGCGCCGCGGCACGAGTTGCTCGGCGGCAAGTGCGCATCGCTGGTGTCGATGACTCAGGCCGGCATGCCGGTCCCGCCCGGGTTCGCGGTCACCACCGCACTGTACGACGACTTCGTCGCCGAATCCGGTATCGGCGACGGTATCGCGCGACTGCTGGCAGATCTCGACCCGGACGACGTCGCGCAGGTGGACGCGGTCTCGGCCCGGATCCGCGACGCGATCACCTCGCGACCGGTCCCGGACCGTCTGCGACAGTCGACGATCGAGGCCTACGAGCGCCTGCAGTCGCATTTCGACGAGCCCGTTCCGGTGGCGGTGCGATCCTCCGCGACCGCCGAGGACCTGCCCGACGCGAGCTTCGCCGGCCAGCAGGACACCTACCTGTGGTTGACCGACCGCGAGTCGGTGGCCGAGCACATCCGCCGGTGCTGGGCGTCGCTGTACACGAGCCGCGCGATCACCTACCGACTGAAGAACAACATCCCGGACGAGGGCCTGTCGATGGCGGTCGCCGTGCAGAAGATGGTCAACGCCAAGGTCGCCGGTGTCGCGATGACCCTCGACCCCACCAACGGCGACCGGTCGAAGATCGTCGTCGACGCCTCCTACGGCGTCGGGGAGATGGTGGTCTCCGGTCTGGTCACCCCGGACAACATCGTCCTGGACAAGGTGATGCTCACCGTGGTGGCCGAGACGGTCGGCGCCAAGCACGCCGAGCTGATCCCGGATGCCGAGTCCCACAGTCTGATCGAGCGGGAGGTGGAACCGCGGCGCCGTGAGTGCCGGTGCATGTCCGATGCCGACCTGCGGACGGTGGCGACGATCGCCAAGCGCGCCGAGAAGCACTACGGGTGCCCGCAGGACATCGAATGGGCCCTCGACGCGGACCTGCCCGACGGCGAGAACCTGCTGCTGCTGCAGTCCCGCCCGGAGACGGTCTGGTCGTCGAAGCCCGCCGTGTCCGTTGCGTCGGCGACCCCGCCCACGGACGCTCCGGCGAAGCCGCGAGCCGGCTTGGTCATGTCCGGTATCACCAGGTCGATGGCCCGCCCCCACTCCCATCGCTGACCCACACCCAATCCCGAGAACCCTGAGGAACATCCCATGTCGATGAAGTCCTTCCCCAGCCCCTTCGACCTCGAGACGCCCGAGGGCGCGCAGGGGTGGCAGGAGCTGTACCCGTACAACATGGTCTTCCAGGACAGCCTGAAGGAGGCCGAGGACAAGAAGTTCTGGTTCTGCGACAGTCAGCACTGGCCGACGGTGTTCAAGCCGTTCGAGACCATCGGCGGCGAGTTCGCCGTCAAGTGCCTGGGCCAGTACAACACTCGGCACCTGTTGATCCCGAACTCGAACGGCATCGAGTTCCGCATTCATCTGGGCTACCTGTACATGTCGCCGATCCCGGCGCCCGAGGAGGAGTTCGAGGCGCGGGTACCGCATTTCGAGGCGCGGGCGGCGTACTACTACCAGAACTGGGAGCGACTGCTCGAGGAGTGGCACAAGAAGGTGCGCACCACCATCGACGAGATGGCCGGGCTGGAGTTCGCGAAGCTGCCCGACATGGTGCCGATGGAGGACATCACGTCCGGCAAGGCGAAGGACGGCAGCGAGGTGCTGCTGGAGAACTTCGACCGGCTGATCCAGCTGTGCTACCAGAACTGGCAGTACCACTTCGAGTTCCTCAACCTCGGGTACATCGCGTATCTCGACTTCTTCGGCTTCTGCAAGGAGGTGTTCCCGAACATCCCGGATCAGGCGATCGCAATGATGGTGCAGGGCGTGGACATGGAGCTGTTCCGGCCCGACGACGAGCTGAAGACGCTGGCGACGCTGGCCGTCGAGCTCGGTCTGGACGGGTTGTTCGACGACCCGAGCGATGTCGACGGCACCCTCGGCCGGATCGCGGCCGCGGCGAATGGCGAGAAGTGGCTCGCCACCTACCGGGCCGCGCAGGACCCGTGGTTCAACTTCACTGTCGGCAACGGCTTCTACGGCCACGACAAGTACTGGATCGAGCACCAGGACATCCCCCTCGCCTACATCGCCGACTACATTCGCCGGCTGCTGGCCGGGCAGGACATCATGCGGCCGGTCGAGCAGCTGGCGGCGGAGCGGGTCCGAGTCGCCGCCGAGTACCGCGACCTGCTGAGCGGCGAGGACCGGGACACGTTCGACGCCAAGCTCGAATTGGCGCGCACCGCATACCCGTACGTGGAGAACCACAACTTCTACATCGAGCACTGGACGATGGGGGTGTTCTGGCGCAAGGTCCGCGAACTGTCGCGGATGATGCACGAGGAGGGCTTCTGGGAGCAGCCGGACGACCTGCTGTACCTGAGCCGCGGTGAGGTCCGCGAGGCGCTGTTCGACCTCGCCACCGGCTGGGGCGTGGGCGCGGCCCCGATCGGTCCGAGCTACTGGCCCCGGGAGATCGAGCGCCGACGCGGGATCGTCGACGCGCTGAAGTCGCGGCGACCCGAGCCGGCGTTGAACACGCCGCCGGAGTTCATCACCGAACCGTTCACCAGCATGCTGTACGGGATCACCACCGAGCAGGTGCAGCAGTGGCTCAGCGACGACGAGGACACCTCCGGCGGGTTGCGCGGCATGGCCGCCTCGCCCGGTGTCGTCGAGGGTGTCGCCCGCGTGGTGACCAGCGCGGACGAGCTGTCCGAGGTCCAGGAGGGCGAGATCCTCGTCGCGCCGATCACCGCCCCGTCCTGGGGGCCGATCTTCGGCAAGATCAGGGCGACGGTCACCGACATCGGCGGCATGATGAGCCACGCCGCGATCGTCTGCCGCGAGTACGGGCTGCCCGCCGTCACCGGCACCGGCTCGGCGTCGACGCAGATCGTGACCGGTCAGCTGCTGCGCGTCGACGGCGGCACCGGCGTCGTCACGATCCTGGAGTCGTGATGTCGGACGACGTGAGGACCGTGCTGATCACCGGCGCCGCAGGCGGATTGGGGCGGGCGTTCGCCCTGGGCTTCGCGGAGCGGGGATACCGGGTGGCGGTCGCGGACATCGACGGCGCCGGCGCGAGGGAGACGGCCGGCCTGGTCGCCGACCGCGGCGCGGACGCCGTCGCGGTGACCGTCGACGTCATCTCGGTCGAGTCCACGGACGAGATGGCGTCGGAGGTCGCCGAGTTCGGCGGCGGCGGGATCGACGTGCTCGTCAACAACGCCGCCATCTACGCCGCGGTGACCCGCAGTCCGTTCGAGCAGATCGACCCCGCCGAATGGGACCGGGTGATGGCGGTGAACCTCAAGGGGCCGTGGATGTGTGCGCGAGCGTGCAGTCCGTACCTGCGCGAAGGCGGGGCCGTCGTCAACGTCTCGTCGGCGACGATCCTCAGCGGTTCGGAGCAGTGGATGCACTACGTCGCCTCGAAGGGCGGGGTGGTGGCGCTGACGCGGGTGATGGCCAAGGAGCTCGGCCGCCGGTCGATCACCGTCAACGTCATCGCCCCCGGCTTCACCCTCACCGAGGCCAGCCACGGCCTGATCGAGGGCGCCGAGAACTACGGCGTCGAGCGGGGCGCACTGAAGCGTGCGAGCCAGCCGGACGACATCGTCGGTGCCGCACTTTTTCTCGCCGGTCCCGACAGCAAGTACATCACCGGGCAGACCCTCGTCGTCGACGGCGGACGCCAGTTCATCTAGGAGTGAGACACCCATGCCCAAGGTCACCTTCACCGATCACGGCGGCGCCACCCGCGTGGTCGACGGCAACGTCGGCGAATCCGTGATGGAGCTCGCGATGAAGAACGGGATCCCGGGAATCGTCGCCGAGTGCGGTGGTTCGCTGTCCTGCGCCACCTGCCACGTCTTCGTCCGCGAGGACGACTTCGCCGGGCTCCCCGCGTTGGACGAGATGGAGGACGAGATGCTCTACGGCACCGCGATCGACCGGGAGGACTGCTCCCGCCTGTCCTGCCAGATCAAGCTCACCGCGGACTCGGATCTGCACGTGAGCACGCCGGAAACGCAAGTGTAGAAATGGACACCACTACGGAGAAGTCGAACACCGGCCTGCTGATCATCGGCGCCAGCCAGGCGGGCGTGCAGTTGGCGGGTTCACTGCGGGCCCTCGGCTACGAGCCGCCGATCACCCTGCTCGGCGAGGAGGACCACCGTCCCTACCAGCGTCCGGCGCTGTCCAAGGACTTCCTGCAGGGCACGGTGGATTCGGAGTCGCTGATCTTCCGGACGGCCGAGTACTGGGAGGAGCACCGGATCCGCCTCGTCAAGGGCGAGCGGATCACGGCGATCGACAGGGAGTCGGACGGTTCGGGCGTCGCCACGGCCGCATCGGGGGCGCGCTTCCCGTTCGACCGCCTGGCCCTGACGGTCGGTGCGCGCGCCCGGCACCTGGACCTCGAGGGCAGCGAGCTGTCCGGGGTCGTGTACCTGCGCAACGCCGACGACGCGCTGGCACTGAAGGCGCTCATGCCGGGCGCGACCGACGTCGTCGTGATCGGCGGCGGGTTCATCGGGCTCGAGGCGGCCGCGAGCGCACTGAAGATGGGCAAGCGGGTCACCGTTCTGGAGGCCGGACCGCGGCTGGTGGGGCGCGCCGTCGGCCCGGAGACCTCCGAGTTCTTCCTCGACGCGCACCGCCGGCGGGGCCTCGACATCGAACTGGACGCGCAGATCGCGGCCGTCGAGGGTGTCGACGGCGCCGTCACCGCGGTCCGGATGGCCGACGGCCGGGTCATCGCGGCGCAGATCGTGCTCGTGGGCATCGGGGTGATTCCCAACGTCGAGCTGGCACAGTCGCTCGGACTGCTGTGCGACAACGGAATTCGTGTCGACGAGTACGCGCTGGCCTCCGACGGCGTGACCGTCGCGGTCGGGGACTGCGCGAACATGCCGAACCCGGTGCCCGGCGCGCCGGCGGGCGACCGGATCCGCATCGAGAGCGTCAACAACGCGATCGAGCACGCCAAGGTCGCGGCCTACTCGCTCACCGGGCGGAGGTCGGAATACGCGGGGATTCCGTGGTTCTGGTCGAACCAGGCCGACCTGAAGCTGCAGATCGCCGGGCTGTCGACGGGATACGACCACACCGTGGTCCGCCGCGACGACACCAAGGGCAAGTTCTCCGTCCTCTACTACCGGTCCGGGCAGATCGTCGCCGCGGACTGCGTGAACCACCCGCTCGACTTCATGGCGGTCAAGAACGCCCTGGCCAAGCGCGGGAACATTCCCGCCGGCCTGGCCGCCGACTCCACCACTGCCCTGAAGGCCGTCACGACCGCGGCCTGATCGCACCTGGCCCACCGGCCACGAGAACCGAGGAACACCATGCTCATCACCACCAACCGTCCCGTCGACACCTCGCCGATCGAGCTGTCCGCGGCGGCCGGCACCGACCTCGACCGGATCTGGAAGTCGGTGATTCCCGAGACCCGCGCGCGCGGCAACGACATTCACCTTCCGATCTCGCTCGCCTACGCCGAACGGCTCTGCGCCGCCCATCCGGAGGCGGACGCACTCCTGGTGCGGGTGTCGATCCTGCTGCACGACACAGGCTGGGGCCGCGTCGACGAATCACGCATCATCTCCGAGGGATTCAGCGGTGACTGGCGCAAGGCCGAGATCCGCTTCGAGCACGAGCGGCAGGGCTGCCTCATCGCCGAGGAGGTGCTGCCTCCACTCGGCTACGACGCCGACTTCGTCGGCCGGGTCTGTGCGATAGTCGACGGTCACGACACCCGTCCCGACGCGAAGTCGCTCGAGGACGCACTGGTGCGGGACGCGGACCGGTTGTGGCGGTTCTGCTCCACGGGAATCGCGCTGGCGTCGTCGTGGTTCGCGCTGACCCCCGCCCGCTACTGCGATCGGCTCGAGAGCGAGATCGTTCCGGAGTTCAAGACCGAGGCCGCGGTCGCGATCGCGGCGGCGGACCTGGACCGCTCGCGGGCACTGCTCAAGACGGAGGTACTGCGGTGAAGGGTGCTGCGGTGAAGCGCGACTCGTTGGACCTGCCGTACACCCGCGTCGACGACATCTTCGTCGACGGGGAGTGGGTGCGGGTGAGCGGCGGCGAGCGCATCGACGTCGTCGACCCGGCCACCGAGGAGGTGTGGGGCTCGGTGCCCGACGCCTCCGCGGAGGACGTGGACCGCGCGGTCGACGCCGCGGACCGCGCGTTCCGCGGCGCCGGGTGGTCCGACCTCGCGCCGTCGGCGCGGGCGGAGTACCTGCGGCGTTTCGCCGACGAGGTGGTCAAGCGCGCGGAACCGTTGTCCTGGACCAACACCCGCGAGAACGGCAGCCCGATCGCGGAGACCGGCGGCGCGGCGGCGAACGCGGCGGGGATCCTGCGCTACTTCGCGTCGCTGGCGCCGTTCCTCGAGGCCCCGGATGTCCGTCCGTACCCGAACCGGCCGGGGGAGACCGTCGTCCATCGTGATCCGGTCGGGGTGTGCGCACTGATCGCGCCGTGGAACTTCCCGATCAACCTGGTCGTCGCGAAGCTGGCGCCGGCCCTGATCGCCGGGTGCACGGTCGTGATCAAGCCGGCGCAGACCACGCCGTTGTCGATCCGCTTCGTGGTGGACGCCGCGCTGGCCGCCGGGATTCCGGCCGGAGTGATCAACCTCGTCACGGGGGCGGGACGGACCGGCGACCTGCTGGTGCGGCACCCGAAGGTGCGCAAGGTGGCGTTCACCGGTTCCACCGCGGTCGGCCGCCGGATCGCGGCCGCGTGCGGTGAACTGCTGCGCCCGGTGACCCTCGAGCTCGGCGGGAAATCGTCGGCGATCGTGCTCCCGGACGCCGATCTCGACGCGATGTCGAAGGTGTTGATCCGGTCCTGCATGCGCAACACCGGCCAGACCTGCTACATCGCCACGCGCATCCTCGCGCCGGCGCAGCGCTACGACGAGGTGGTGGACATGGTCACCCGCACCGTGGCGGCCGCGAAGCAGGGCGACCCGTTCGACGAGGACACCGAGTTCGGCCCGTCCGCGACCGCGGACCAGCACGAGATCGTGCTCGGACTCCTGGAGTCGGCGCGTGTGGAGGGCGCTCGGGTCACGACCGGTGGCACGAAGGCAGAGACCGAGCGCGGCTGGTTCGTCGTGCCGACCGTACTCGCCGATGTGACCCCAGACATGCGTGTGGCCCGCGAGGAGATCTTCGGACCCGTCGTCACCGTCACGCGTTACGACACCGTGGACGAGGCGGTGGCCCTGGCCAACGACACCGAATTCGGTCTGGGCGGCATCGTGTTCGGGCGAGACACCGGCGCCGCGATGGCGGTGGCGCGCCGCGTCGACACCGGGTCGATCGGCATCAACTTCTTCGCCTCCAACCACAGCGCCCCCTTCGGTGGTCGCGGGGACTCCGGGCTCGGGGTCGAGTTCGGGATCGAGGGCCTGGGTGCCTACCTGACGCCGCAGTCGGTGCACCGGACAGGCTGAGGGGCGGCTGCCGATAGGGTGCAGCGCGTGAGCAGTACGACCGGGATCAACGCGACGTGGAGCGCCGAGAAGCCCCTCCTCGACGGGCTGCGCAGTGTTCTCGTCGGCCCGCTGCCGGAGATCGGTCGCCGGTTCTCGATGCTGCTGGCGCCACTGTTCCCGCACTCGGCGCTGGTGATCTTCACCCGCGAGTGCACCGGCCGGCCCCGCAAGGTGGCGGGTGATCCGCGGATCACCGGGCGGGTGACGGTCGCCGAGCTGGATCGGCTACGGACCGAACTCGGTCCGGCGCAGCGGGATTCGTCGCGGGCACGGCGCGGGGGCGCGGTCCTCGCCGGGCGCGAACACCCGACGCTCGCGATTCTCGACCGCACCGACACCCTCCTCGTGATCGTGCCGGGCGACGTCGCGGACACCGATACGGACACGGACACGGACCTGCTGGCGTCGCTGTTCGCGGTCGTCGCGCTCGGCATCACCCTCCAGGTCGGGCACGCGAGCCCCGCCTACCTCGCCGAGTCGCGGGCGGCGTCGGCCGAGCGAGCCCGCACCATCGCCGAACTCACCGGGGCGCATGCGGCGACGCTCGAGACGATTCTTGCGACGCTGCGCTCGCCCGACCTCGACGATGCCCGGGCCCGGGTCACCGCGCGAGAGTCCGCGACGTCGGCGCTGATCGGGCTGCGTTCGGCGGTCGATCGGCATCGGGAGCTGGCGGAGGAGGCGGCGACCACCGCGTTCGCCCGGCTGCGCGGCGAACTGCGTGGGCTGGTTCCGGAGGGTGTCGACGTCGAGCTGGTGGAACCACCGGTGGGCGGCCGGGGCCTTCCCGGGGAGGTCGCCCACGCCGCCCGCGCGGTGGTGCGGGGCGCTGTGCTGGGTCTGGTGGTACAGCCCGAGCTGCGTCGGCTGCGGGTGTCGTGGGGCTGCGACGGCGCGAGCCTGCTGATCGATGTCCGCGACGACGGCCGCGGCGTCGCGGACCTCGCTGAGTTGGACAGGCAGCTGCGGCCCCGCATCGACACCCTCGGCGGCACGTACGAGTCGGAATCGACGCCCGGGTGGGGGTCACGACTGTCGGCGGTGCTGCCGCTGGATCCGCCGGAGGCGGGGAGCCGGCACACGCTGTCGGTACTGGGGCCGCGCGAGGTGGAGGTACTCGAGCATCTCGTCGCGGGCCGGCGCAACCGGGTGATCGCGGAGCGGCTTCAGGTCAGCGAGAGCACCGTCAAGTTCCACGTCGCGGCGGTGCTCCGCAAGCTCGACGTGGGTACCCGGGGCGAGGCGGCGGCGGTCGCGGTGGAGGCCGGGGTCCGCCCGGCGCCCTGACCCGACTCGACAAACCGGACCCGTCCACCCCGCAGTTCGGTCAGGCGACACCGTCCTTTCGGTCAGGTCGTCGGGGCATGCCGGCCGCGTTACGGTCGACATGCGGGTATCGCAATGTGCGCACTCGCGCCGTCGACAATTGAGGAGACCAGGCCATGCCGCAGCAGGTACGGGGAGTGATCGCGCGCGCCAAGGGCGCACCGGTGGAGATCGCGGAGATCACGATTCCCGATCCAGGCCCGGGCGAGGTCGTCGTCGCCGTCGCCTCGTGCGGCGTGTGCCACACCGACCTGACCTACCGCGACGGCGGGATCAACGACGAGTACCCCTTCCTGCTCGGTCACGAGGCCGCGGGAGTCGTCGAAAGCATCGGTGAGGGAGTCGATTCCGTCGAGGTCGGCGATTTCGTCGTGCTCAACTGGCGGGCCGTGTGCGGTCAGTGCCGGGCGTGCAAGCGCGGCCGCCCGCAGTACTGTTTCGACACCTTCAACGCGACGCAGAAGATGACGCTCGAGGACGGCACCGAGCTCTCGCCCGCGCTGGGGATCGGCGCGTTCGCGGACAAGACCCTCGTCCACGCGGGACAGTGCACCAAGGTCGACCCGTCCGCGGACCCGGCCGTCGTCGGACTGCTCGGCTGCGGCGTGATGGCGGGCATGGGCGCGGCGATGAACACCGGCAACGTCGGCCGCGGCGACTCGGTGGCCGTGATCGGCTGCGGCGGCGTCGGCGACGCGGCGATCATGGGCTCGCGACTGGCGGGCGCGGGCACGATCATCGCGATCGACCGTGACCCCCGCAAGCTCGAGTGGGCGACGGAACTCGGTGCCACCCACACGATCAACGCCTCCGAGGTCGAGGACGTCGTCGAGGCCGTGCAGGAGCTCACCGGCGGATTCGGCGCCGACGTCGTCGTCGACGCGGTCGGCCGCCCGGAGACCTGGAAGCAGGCGTTCTACGCCCGCGACCTCGCCGGCACCGTCGTCCTGGTCGGCGTGCCCACCCCCGACATGACGCTCGAGATGCCGCTGGTCGACTTCTTCTCCCGCGGCGGCTCGCTCAAGTCGTCCTGGTACGGAGACTGCCTGCCCGAGCGCGACTTCCCGATGCTCGTCGACCTCTACCAGCAGGGTCGGCTGCCGCTGGAGAAGTTCGTCACCGAGCGGATCGCGCTGGACCAGGTGGAGCAGGCGTTCGAGTCCATGCACCGCGGCGAGGTGCTGCGTTCGGTGGTCGTGCTGTGAGTGGCGCACTGCGGGTGGACCGCGTCGTCACCTCCGGGACGTTCGAACTCGACGGCGGAACCTGGGAGGTGGACAACAACATCTGGCTGATCGGTGACGACTCGGAGGTGGTGATCGTCGACGCCGCCCACACCGCGCAGCCGATCGTCGACGCGGTCGGTGGGCGGAAGGTGGTCGCGATCGTCTGCACCCACGGCCACAACGACCACGTCACCGTCGCACCGGAACTGGCGGAGCGGCTCGACGCCCCGATCCTGCTGCACCCGGCCGACGACGTGCTCTGGCGAATGACGCACCCCGAGGTCACGCACCGGTCGCTCGAGGACGGGCAGCGGATCGCGGTGGCGGGCACCGAGATCCAGGCGATCCACACGCCCGGTCACTCGCCGGGCTCGACCTGCCTGTACCTGCCGGAGGCGGGGGAGTTGTTCTCCGGCGACACGCTGTTCTCCGGCGGACCCGGCGCCACCGGCCGCTCCTACTCGGACTTCCCGACGATCATCGGCTCGATCCGGGACCGGCTTTTCGCCCTGCCGGCCGAGACGACGGTGCGGACCGGGCACGGCGACGGCACCACCATCGGCACCGAGGCCCCGCACCTCGAGGAGTGGATCGCCCGCGGCAACTGACGCGAATGTGCCGCCGCCAGTGCTGTGCACCGGCGGCGGCACGTCGACCGTCAGAACGGCGGTGGCGGGTCCGGCCCTCACGGTGCCCGGCGATGCGAACACGGCTACGGGCAGATGGCGGCGATGACCGTTCGTGTCATCCAGTCCGCATACCTGTTGAGCGTCCATCCCCTTTCGAGGACGAGCCGCTCGTAGATGTCGATCGCGAGGTAGATCCACAGCACATCGCGCACCTCGTCGACTTCGATGCCGGGGCGAAGTCGGCCGGTCGCCAGCAGGTGACGTCCGAGCATCTCCATTCCGGTCAGGCCTTCATCGTTCAGTTGCTGCCAGACCGGGATCAGCGAGTCGTCCACGTGCCGTCCGTCGCGAATCAGGATCAGCACCTTGGCGGACCGCTGCTGGCGCCGTGCCAGACCGTGGACGAACATCTCGATCTTGCGGCGCACATCCGGCTCGGCGAACATCGCCTGCTGCTCGGGTCGGTCCGCGACAGACACCGGCTCGTCGTCACCGGCGATCGCGAGATCGAACACCGCCTTCGCCAGCGAAGCCTTGCTCCCGAAAGCTTTGTACAGGCCCTTCACCGAGACGCCCGCCCGATCGGCGACCGCAGCCATTGTGGTGGCCCGGAAGCCGTCACGCTCGAACAACTCCCGTGCGGCGACTACCACCGCGCGCCGTCTGTCGCGAGACTGCCGCTGCCTGCCGGATGCGTCGTAGCGCCTCTTGACGTCGGCCATTACCGCTCCCATACTTTAGGTGCAACCTAGTGGAACTCAATATACGTAATCCCGAATGCCACGTCATTCCACTGGTCGACCCGTCTCTTTCAGCGGGGTCGACCGCTATGGCCGTGATGTCCGGTGCGCCTTCGAGAACGTGGTCAACAGGGCGGGGTCGGGACGCATTCGATTCGCCTTTGATCGTTCGGCGCGGACGAAGGGAAGGAGTGTGCCATGAGGGCGAGGAGAGGGGATCGCCGTGATACCGATCTGCGCACCGCCGCCAAGATGCGAAACATGGGGATCATTCACAGCGCGCTGCGCCGCGACCTGGAACGAATCCGCCTCACACTCGAGACTCAGCCGTACCCGGAGCGGAGACGCCGTCGAGCGCTGGCATTGCACGTCCTGTGGGTGATGAACGTCCTGCACCTGCACCACACCGCAGAGGACGTCGGGTTGTGGCCGCTGATCCGGGTCAAGAATCCGTCGGCGGGTGCACTGCTCGACGAAATGGATGCCGACCACAAGCGGATCGCTCCCGCGATGCGCCGGGTGGAGGAGGCCGCACGGGCCTACCGCGACGACGGGTCCACGCGGGAAGGCGTGCTTGCGGCGCTCGCCGGACTCGGCGACGTCCTTCTGCCACATCTGAGGCGTGAAGAACGGGAGACGATGCCAGTCGTCGGAGCCGCACTGACGACCGACGAGTACCTCGCCGTCGAGAAGGAGTACTTCGTCAAGCCGAAGGGCTTCAGGGAACTGGGAGCCGAAGCGCCCTGGATCGTCGACGGACTCTCGCCGGAGGACCGCGAGGTGATCATGGGCGTGATCCCCGCCGTTCCCCGCTTCGTACTCCTGCACGGTTTCGGACCGGGTTACCACCGCAGGTCTGCCCTGCTGTGGGGGGACGGACCGGCGGCTGCCGTGCCGTCGCTCAAGCTCTCGCCGGCCTGACCTCGCGAGGTTTGGCAGCGCCGCAGGACCCGATGCGGCCTCCCGAGGGGTGGGGGCCATGATCGGCCGGACTCGGGACCTCACGCCAGCTTGATGCGCTGCTCGCCGGTGTAGATGTTCATCGTCTCGCCGCGGAGGAACCCGACCAGGGTCAGGCCGGACTCCGCGGCGAGGTCGACGGCCAGCGAGGACGGCGCAGACACCGCGGCCAGCATCGGGACCCCGGCCACGACGGCCTTCTGCACCAGTTCGAACGAGGCGCGACCGCTGACCACCAGCACCGCCTCGGACAGCGGGACGCCGCCCGCGGTGAGCGCCCAGCCGAGCACCTTGTCGACGGCGTTGTGCCTGCCGACGTCCTCGCGGACCGCCAGCAGCGCGCCGTCCGCGGTGAACAGGCCGGCGGCGTGCAGGCCGCCGGTGCGCTCGAAGACCTGTTGCCGGGTCCGCATGGTCGGCGGCATCGACGCCAGCACCGCGGTGGCGACGGTGAGCGTCGAGGCGGTGAGGTCGTACGGCGCGCGCACCCGCACCGCCTCGAGCGAGGCCTTGCCGCACACCCCGCACGCCGAGGTGGTCAAGAAGTTCCGCTCCGCGACAACGGGTTCCGGCGTTCCCGGGGCGAGCGCCACGTCGAGCACGTTGTAGGTGTTGGCGCCGTCGGCGTCCACCCCGTCGCAGTACCGGATCACCGAGACGTCCTGCGCCGAGGTGATGATGCCCTCGCCGAGGAGGAAGCCGTGGACCAGGTCGATGTCGTGGCCCGGGGTGCGCATGGTGACGGACAGCGACCGCCCGCCGATCCGGATCTCCAGCGGCTCCTCGACGGCGAGGCTGTCCGGACGCCGGACGGTCCCGGTGGCGCTCACGCGCAGCACCGACCGTCGCGCGGTGACGCGGCCCATCATCGGCTCCCGGCGGGTTCGAGGCGCACCAGCACGGCCTTGGACACGGGGGTGTTCGACTTGGCGGCAACGTGATCGAGCGGCACCAGTGGGTTGGTCTCCGGGTAGTAGGCGGCGGCGTTGCCCTTCGGGGTGTCGTACTCGACCACCCGGAAGTCGCTGACCCGGCGCTCCTCGACGGTACCGTCGGCCGCCGTCCACTCCGAGACGATGTCCACGGCGGCGCCGTCGGTCAGGCCCAGTTCGGCGAGGTCGGCGGCGGACACGAAGATCACCCGGCGGCCGCCCTTGACGCCGCGGTAGCGGTCGTCGAGGCCGTAGATGGTGGTGTTGTACTGGTCGTGGCTGCGCAGGGTCTGCAGGATCAGCCGGCCGGGGGGAGTGGGCACCCAGCGCAGTTCGTTGCTGGCGAAGTTCGCCTTGCCGGTGCGGGTGGGGAACTCGCGCCGGTCGCGCGGCGGGTGCGGCAACTGGAAGCCGTCCGGCCTGCGCACCCGTTCGTTGTAGTTCTCGCAGCCCGGCACCACCCGTGAGATCGAGTCGCGGACCCGGTCGTAGTCGGCGGTGAACGTGGCCCACGGGACCGGGTGACCGGGGCCGAGCAGCTCCTGGGCGAGATCGCAGACGATCGAGACTTCGCTGCGGAGGTGCTCGCTGACCGGCGTGAGGTTGCCGCGGGACAGGTGCACCATCGACATCGAGTCCTCTACGGAGACAAGTTGTTTCCCGCCGGCCTGGATGTCCTTGTCGGTGCGTCCGAGGGTCGGCAGGATCAGCGCGGTGCGCCCGGTGACCACGTGCGAGCGATTCAGCTTGGTGGACACCTGCACCGTCAGGGCGCAGCGGCGCAGCGCGTCCTCGGTGGCCGCCGTGTCCGGGGTCGCGCGGGTGAAGTTGCCGCCCATGGCCATGAACACGCCGGCCCTGCCGTCGCGCATGCCGCGAATCGCCTCGACGGTGTCCCAGCCGTGAGCCCGGGGACTGGTGATGGAGAACTCGCGGTCGAGGGCGTCGAGGAAGGCGTCGGGCATCCGCTCCCAGATGCCCATGGTGCGGTCGCCCTGGACGTTGGAGTGGCCGCGGACCGGGCAGACGCCGGCGCCGGGCTTGCCCATCATGCCGCGCATGAGCAGCAGGTTGGTGATCTCCTGGATGGTCGCCACCCCGTGGGTCTGCTGGGTCAGGCCCATCGCCCAGCAGGCGATGGTCCGTTCGGACCGGGCCATCGCGGCCGCCGTCTCGTGCAGCTGCGCCGACGTCAGACCGGTCGCCTCGAGCACGACGTCGAGATCGACCGCGCGGACCCGCTTCTCGTACTCGTCGAATCCGGCGCAGTGCCGCGCGACGAACTCGCGATCGACCACGGTGCCGGGGGCGGCGTCGTCGGCCTCCAGCAGCAGCCGCCCGAGTCCCTGGAACAGCGCCATGTCGCCGCCGAGCCGGATCTGCAGGAACTCGTCGGCGATGTCGGTGCCGCGGCCGACGACGCCGCCGACCCGCTGCGGGTCCTTGAACCGGCGCAGCCCGGCCTCCCGCAGCGGGTTGATCGCGATGATCTTGGCGCCGTTGCGCTTCGCGGCCTCCAGGGTGGAGAGCATCCGCGGGTGGTTGGTGCCGGGGTTCTGGCCGGCGACGAGGATGAGGTCGGCGAACTCGAGGTCCGGCACGGTGACCGAGCCCTTGCCGATGCCGATGGACTCGGTGAGCGCGCTGCCGGAGGACTCGTGGCACATGTTCGAGCAGTCCGGCATGTTGTTGGTGCCGAAACTGCGAATCATCAACTGGTACAGGAACGCCGCCTCGTTGCTGGTGCGTCCCGAGGTGTAGAAGACGGCGCCGTCCGGGCTGGGCAGCGCCCGCAGTTCGTCGGCGATCATCCGGTACGCGTCGTTCCAGCCGATCGGGGCGTAGTGCGTCGCGCCCTCGCGCAGCACCATCGGCTCCGCCAGCCGACCCTGCTGGCCGAGCCAGAAGTCGGTCTTGGTGGCGAGTTCGGCCACCGAGTGCTCGGCGAAGAACTCGGGTCCGACGCGGCGCAGGGTGGCCTCCTCGGCAACGGCCTTGGCGCCGTTCTCGCAGAACTCGGCGGGCCGGCGGTGGCCGGGCGTCTCGGGCCAGGCGCAGCCGGGGCAGTCGAATCCGTGTCGCTGGTTGAGCCGGGTGAGGGTCTGCGCGGTGCGCACCACACCCATCTGCTCGACGGAGCGCTGCAGCGAGACCAGCACCGCCGGCACACCGGCCGCGTGGTCCATGTGTGGGGTGATCACCAGGTCGGATTCGTCGATGTCGGCGTCGGGTCCCTTGCGCGTCATGCGTCCATAGTGGACTCGCCGGTGAACGGCCGGACACGGACCGCGACAAATGGCCCCTCATTTCGGCTAGCCTTACCTCGCTTCGGTGAGGACCGGAGGGTTTTGTGGCACGACGGAGGAGAGTCGATGGCAGACGTTGGACGGTTGACGCGTCGGGGATTTCTGATCGGGACGTCCGGTGCGCTGCTCGCGTTCGCCGCCGCCTGCAGCAGCAGCGGTGACGGTGACGGCGGTTCCGCCGGCGGGTCCGGGGCGACCCTGACCAACAAGTACGGGCAGACCGAGGTCGGCGCCGACCCCCAGCGGGTGGCGAGCGTCGGCTACAACGACCAGGACGCGATCCTCGCGCTCGGCACGGTGCCCGTCGGTGTCTTCGACTGGTACGGCAACCAGCCCGACGCGGTGTGGCCGTGGGCCCACGACCTGCTCGCCGGCGCCACTCCCGCGATCGTCGGCACCGCCAGCACCGGCATCAACATCGAGAAGGTCGCGGCCACCAACCCGGACCTGATCGTCGGCACCTACTCCGGCATCACGAAGAGCGAGTACGACAAGCTCAGTGCCCTCGCGCCCACCGTCGCCCAGCCCGCGGACTACGCGGACTACGGCGTGCCGTGGCAGGACCAGACCCGGATCGTCGGCAAGGCGCTGGGCCGTTCGGACAAGGCGGAGGAACTGGTCACGGGGGTGCAGGACAAGTTCGCCTCCGTCGCGGCCGCGAACCCGTCGTTCAAGGGCAAGACCGTCATCGTCGGCGCGCTCAAGGGCCCCGGCCAGTTCGGTGTCTACGGCCCGGAGGACCCGAAGGTCCGCTTCTTCACCGAGCTCGGCTTCGTGAACCCGCCGGTCACCCAGCAGATCACCACCACCAACTTCGCGCCGATCAGTACCGAGCAGCTCTCACTGGCCGACGCGGACCTTCTCGTCTGGTACGCGGGCGGCGGATACGGCGACAAGCTGCGCGCCGAGCTGGCGGCGACGCCGGTCTACCAGGAACTGGAGGTCGTCAAGGACGGCCGCGCCATCATCCTCGAGGACGAGGCCGCCGAGGCGATGACCTGGAGCACGGTGCTGTCGTTGCCGTACGCGCTCGACCAGATCCCGCCGCGGATCGCGCCGCTGCTCGCCAAGTAGCGACCACGACGCTGGTGTGCCGCTGCTGTCAGGGGCGCCGGCACACCAGCATTTCGTCGGCGCCGCGCTGGAACTCGTAGTCGACGGCGGTGACGGTCGTGTCGACGCCGCGGGCGGCGAGTCGGTCGCGGAGCTCGCCCAGGTGCGGGTAGCGGGCCGTGCTGCCCGTCGGCACCAGCGGGAAGACGCGGACCTGGTCGCGGGCCACCCGGACCAGTTCGGTCAGGTACGCGAGATGGGTGTCGAGGTCGAGGCGGTCGGCGTAGCTGAAGAGCAGGTGCGAGGACAGCACCAGGTCGAAGGACCGGTCGCCGAAGGGCAGTTCCGGCAGCGCGGCGTGAACGTACGACCCGGGGCGGTCGACGAAGTCCCGGACGAACACGTCGGCCGCGGTGAGCCGGTGGCCGAGGTGCTCGTCCGGGGTGGCGAAGAACCGGTCGGAGAAGCCCTCGTGGTGCTCCGCGATGTAGCGGTTGCCGCGCTCGACCTCGGGGCGCACCGAGTCCAGGAGCGACTGCCGGTCCCCGTATGCGCTGTCGCAGGCGGTGGCTCGCGTGCCCGCCTCGTGCGCGGTCGCGGTGAACGACGACGCCCCGGCGGGGCAGTCGAGCACCGTGCCGGACAGGTCGTCGCTGTCCAGCGCGAACATCGCCACGTACTCCTCGAAAGAGCGGGACGTCACCAGCGTGGCGCCGATGCTTGGAATGCTCACGGCACCAGCACCACCTTGCCGACGTTGCGACGCTCGGTGAGGATGCGGTGTGCCTCGGCCGCCCGGTCGAATGGGACCACGTCGGAGACCACCGGCGCGACGGTGCCGTCGTCGATCAGGGCCCTCAGCGGGGTGATCCACGGCTCGAGGGTGCCGCGGTCGTCCCACAGCCGCAGCATGTTCAGCCCGATCACCGCCTTGGACTCGGTCATCTGGTCCATGGCGTTGAACCCACGGATCATGTTCAGCGCCTGGGGCAGGGCCTTGAGCAGATTGCGCTTGTCGCCGGAGACCACCGAACTGGCGCCGAACGCGACCAGTCGTCCGCCCGGCCGCAGCAGTCGGTAGCTGCGGCGCAGCGACGCGCCGCCGAGCGCGTCCATCACCACGTCCATCGGCGGAAGGTTTTTCTCCCAGCCCCGCTTTCTGTAGTCCAGGGCCACCTCGACGCCGAAACCTCGGATGGCGTCGTGCTTTCCGGGTGACGAGGTGCCGTACACCTGCGCGCCGTGTCGGGCGGCGATCTGCGTGGACGCGATGCCGACGCCGCCCGCGGCCGCGTGGATCAGCACCCGCTCGCCTGCCTGCAGGTTGCCGTAGCCGATCAGGCCGGCCCACGCGGTCGCGTAGTTGACCGGGATGGCCGCGCCCTGCTCGAAGCTCAGTGCGGTCGGCAGCGGCACCGCGTCCTGCTGCCGAACGCAGACCTCCTCGGCGTAGCCGCCGAACCGGGTGCCGGCGAAGACGCGGTCGCCGACGGCGAAATCGGTGACGTCCGAGGCGATCTCGGTGACGATGCCCGACACCTCGTAACCGACGACGCTGGGCAGGGGAGGGGCGTCGGCATACAGCCCAAGTCGGGCCATCACGTCGGCGAAGTTGACCCCGGCAGCACGGACCTCGATGCGCAGACCGCCGGGCGCGAGCGTCGGGGAGGGCCGTTGCTGGACCTGGAGGACGTCGGCCTCGCCGTGCCGGGTGATCACCACTGCGCGCATGTTGTGGAGGGTAGCCGTGCGCGGCCGTCGCGGCCGGTCATCGGCGGCACTCCCGCCCGACGGCGGAACCACGCGCGGCTACACAGAGATCGACGGCCGCCGCCCGGACCACGGCACCGCCTGCTCGAGCTGCGCCGCCACCCGAAGCAGCAGGTCCTCCCGGCCGTGGGCGGCCACCAACTGCACCCCGATCGGCAGGCCCTCGCGGCTCTGCCCGAGCGGCAGGCTGACCGCCGGGTTCCCGGAGACGTTGAACGCCGCGGTGAACGGCCCCACCTCGAAGATCCGCCGGATCCAGGATCGTGCCGACTGCCCGGGGGCGTCGTCGTCGTAGTCGAGCGTGCCGTGCGGCGGCGGCAGCTGCCCGACGGTCGGCGTCACCAGCAGGTCGTAGCCGGTGAGGAACAGTCCGACGGCACGGGTCACCCGGTGTTGGGCGTCGAGCGCGGCCATCACCTCGAGCGCGGTGAACACCTGCGTCTCGGACAGGACCCGCCGGGACGTGGCCTCGAGCAGGTTCGGGTCCGGTCGGCGGGGCGCGCGCAGGATCGCGGCCCCCGTCGAGACCACCACCAGCATCGCCGCCTCCACCACGTCCTCGGCGGCCAGGCCGGGGCTCGCCGGCGTCACCGTGTGCCCGATCCACTCGAGCACCTGCGCCGCGGCGACCGTGGCGTCCCGGACCTGCGGGTCCACCGGGACCCCGGACCAGGCGTCGGTGGTCACGGCCACCCGCAGCCGCCCGGGGTCCGCGCGGATCGACTCCGCGTACGGGCGCGACGGCGGGGCCGCCGCGTACTTCTCGCCGACGATCGGCCCTGAGACGGCGTCGAGGAGGTGGGCGGCGTCCCGGACGGTCCGGGTGAGCCCGAACTCGGCGATCTGCCCGAACCCGGCCTCCCCGACGAGCGGACCGGACGGGGTGCGCCCGCGCCCCGGCTTCAGACCGACCAGCCCGCAGCACGACGCCGGCACCCGAATCGACCCGCCCGCGTCGTTGGCGTGCGCGAGCGGCACCGCCCCGGCGGCGACCAGCGCGGCCGCCCCGCCGCTCGACCCGCCCACCCCGCGGCGCAGGTCCCACGGGTTGCGGGTCGGCCCGTACCGCCGGGACTCGGTCGCGAAGTTCAGCCCGAACTCCGGTGCGGTGCTCTGGCCCAGCGTCACCAGTCCCGCCGCCCGGAACCGGGTCATCAGTTCGTGGTCGACGCCCGCGACCGCGACGCGGAGGGCGCGGCTGCCGAGGGTGAACGGCACCCCGCGGGCCATCGGGCCGCTGTCCTTGACGACCAGCGGCACACCCGCCAGCGGGCCGTCGGGGTCAGCGCCGGCTCGAACAGCGGCAGCGTCAGCGCGTTCAGGTCCGGGTTCACCGAGTCCAGAGCCCGCCGGGCCGCGGCCTCGACCTCGGCGGCGCTCACCTTGCCGGCGACGATCAGGGCGCGCAGCCCGACCGCGTCGTGGTCGGCGTACTCGGCAGGTTCCATGGCCGGTCAGTCTGGCCGCCGGTGCCGGTCGACGCCACCGGTTTTCCGTGGGGGCGCCGCGGGGCCGTGTCCGAGGTGATGGAGCGGGTGCATCCGGCGGAGCCGCACCGGTGCCCGAGCACCATCGGCACCCTGCCCTCGGCGCGGGGCGCGGGCCACGGCAGGGCGTCGATGAACTAGCGGCTCGAGCGCTGTGACCGCGAGCACGCCCCCGCCTGCCTGGAGTCGGGCAAACAGGAGAATGTGCCCTACCACCAGCGCTTCGGCCTCGAGGCGACCGACGAGATCGTGCTCCCGGGCGGCGGTCCGACGCTGTGGACCATGTGGCGGGCGGCGCGGTAGCCGCGTTCTCTAGAATCACTGGGTGACCAGTGCCGCGCCGCAAGACCCCAAGACCGCCGCCGACGCCCTCCCCAAGAGCTGGGACCCCAGCACCGTGGAGCAGGAGCTGTACGAGGGCTGGGTGGCGGCCGGCTACTTCACCCCGGACCCTGCCAGCGACAAGCCCGGCTACTCGATCGTGCTGCCGCCCCCGAACGTCACGGGCAGCCTGCACATGGGCCACGCTCTCGACCACACCCTGATGGACGTGCTCTCCCGCCGCAAGCGGATGCAGGGCTTCGAGGTGCTGTGGCTTCCGGGCATGGACCACGCGGGCATCGCCACCCAGAACGTGGTGGAGAAGCAGCTGGCCGCCGAGGGCAAGAAGAAGGAAGACCTCGGCCGCGAGGCGTTCATCGAGCGGGTGTGGGACTGGAAGCGTGAGTCCGGCGGCACCATCGGCGGCCAGATGCGCAGCCTCGGCGACGGCGTGGACTGGAGCCGCGACCGGTTCACCATGGACGACGGTCTCTCCCGCGCCGTCCAGACCATCTTCAAGCGGATGTACGACGCCGGCCTGATCTACCGCGCCGAGCGGCTGGTCAACTGGTCGCCGGTGCTGCAGACCGCCATCTCCGACATCGAGGTCAAGTTCGAGGACGTCGAGGGCGAACTGGTCTCGCTGCGCTACGGCTCCCTGAACGACGACGAGCCGCACGTCATCGTCGCCACCACGCGTGTGGAGACGATGCTGGGCGACACCGCGGTCGCCGTGCACCCCGAGGACGAGCGCTACAAGCACCTGCTCGGCACCACGCTCGAGCACCCGATCACCGGTCGCCAGATCCCGATCGTCGCCGACGACTACGTCGACCCCGAGTTCGGCACCGGCGCCGTGAAGATCACCCCCGCGCACGACCCGAACGACTTCGAGATGGGCATGCGGCACAACCTGCCGATGCCGACCATCATGGACAAGACCGGCAGGATCGCCGACACCGGAACGCCGTTCGACGGCATGGACCGGTTCGAGGCGCGGGTCAAGGTCCGCGAGGCGCTGGCCGAGCAGGGCCGCGTCGTCGCCGAGAAGCGTCCGTACCTGCACAGCGTCGGGCACTCCGAGCGCAGCGGTGAGTCCATCGAGCCGCGGCTGTCGCTGCAGTGGTGGGTCAAGGTGGACACCCTCGCCAAGGCCGCCGGTGACGCGGTCCGTAACGGCGACACCACGATTCACCCCGCCAGCCTGGAGCCGCGCTGGTTCGGCTGGGTCGACAACATGCACGACTGGTGCATCTCGCGTCAGCTGTGGTGGGGCCACCGCATCCCGATCTGGTACGGCCCGGACGGCGAGGTCCGCTGCGTCGGACCCGACGAGACCGCACCCGAGGGCTGGACGCAGGACCCCGACGTCCTCGACACCTGGTTCTCCTCCGGCCTGTGGCCCTTCTCCACGATGGGCTGGCCGGACAAGACCCCGGAGCTCGAGAAGTTCTATCCCACCAGCGTTCTCGTCACCGGCTACGACATCCTGTTCTTCTGGGTGGCGCGGATGATGATGTTCGGCACCTTCGTCTCGCAGGACGAGGCGATCACCGCCGGCGAGGGCAAGTCCGGGCCGCAGATGCCGTTCAAGGACGTCTTCCTGCACGGCCTGGTCCGCGACGAGTTCGGCAAGAAGATGTCGAAGTCCAAGGGCAACGGCATCGACCCGCTGGACTGGGTCCGCGAATTCGGTGCCGACGCACTGCGATTCACGCTGGCCCGCGGCGCCAACCCGGGCAGCGACCTGTCCGTCGGCGAGGACCACGCGAAGTCCTCCCGCAGCTTCGCCACCAAGCTGTTCAACGCCACCAAGTTCGCGCTGATGAACGGCGCCGCGCCGGCCCCGCTGCCGGCCCGCGACGAACTCACCGACGCTGACCGCTGGATCCTCGACCGGCTCGACCAGGTGCGCGCGGAGGTCGACGGCGCCTTCGACCGGTACGAGTTCGGCAAGGCCTGCGAGGCGCTGTACCACTTCGCCTGGGACGAGGTCTGCGACTGGTACCTCGAGCTGGCCAAGGTGCAGTTCGCGGGGGAGCAGGCCGAGGCCACCCGCGCGGTGCTCGGCAACGTGCTGGACGCGCTGCTGCGGATGCTGCACCCGGTCATGCCGTTCGTCACCGAGAGCCTGTGGAAGGTGCTCGCCGGCGGCGAGTCCGTCGTCGTCGCGAGCTGGCCGGAGGCGTCCGGCGAGGCCGTCGACGGCGTCGCCGCGCAGCGGATCGCGGACGTGCAGCGCCTCGTCACCGAGATCCGGCGCTTCCGCAGTGACCAGGGCCTGAACCCGGGCCAGAAGGTCGCGGCCCGGCTGACCGGCATCGCCACGGCAGACCTGGACGGACAGCAGTCGTCGGTGGCGTCGCTGGGCAAGCTCACCGAGCCCGCCGACGACTTCACCGCCACAGCTTCACTCGAAGTCCGGCTGAGCGCGGGCACCGTCACCGTCGAGCTCGACACCTCCGGCACCGTCGACCTGGTCGCCGAGCGCAAGCGGCTCGAGAAGGACCTGGCCGCAGCGGAGAAGGAGCTGGCCGGCACCGCCGCCAAGCTCGGCAACGAGGCCTTCCTGGCGAAGGCGCCCGACGCCGTCGTCGACAAGATCCGCGGGCGCCAGAGTTTCGCCACCGAGGAAGTCGCGCGGATCACCGCCCGGCTCGAGGATCTGGGGAAGGCGTGAGCATGCCCGGCTCCGAGTCCGCGGCGGTGGACCTCGCCGAGCTCGCGCAGGTCGAGGCCGAACTCGACAAGCGTTGGCCCGAGACGAAGATCGAGCCGTCGCTCACCCGGATCGCTGCCCTGATGGACCTGCTGGGTTCGCCGCAGCACGGCTACCCGGCGATCCATGTCGCCGGCACCAACGGCAAGACGTCGGTGACCCGGATGATCGATGCGCTGCTCACCCGGATGCACCGGCGGGTGGGCCGGACCACCAGCCCGCACCTGCAGATCGCCACCGAGCGCATCAGCATCGACGGCAAGCCCATCTCGCCGCGGCTCTACGTCGACACCTACCGGGAGCTCGAGCCGTACATCGGCATGGTCGACGCCCAGTCGCAGGCGGCGGGCGGGCCGGCGATGAGCAAGTTCGAGGTGCTCACCGCGATGGCGTTCGCGGCCTTCGCCGAAGCCCCGGTTGACGTCGCCGTCATCGAGGTCGGGCTCGGCGGGAAGTGGGACGCCACCAACGTGATCGACGGTCAGGTCGCGGTGATCACCCCGATCAGCCTCGACCACGTCGAGTTCCTCGGCAGCGACCTCGCCGGCATCGCGGCGGAGAAGGCCGGGATCATCAAGAAGGCGCCGGAGTCGCTGGTGCCACGCGACACCGTCGCGATCCTCGCCGAGCAGACCCCGGAGGTCGCGGAGGTGCTGCTGCGGCGCGCGGTCGAGGCCGATGCCGCGGTGGCGCGCGAGAACTCGGAGTTCCGGGTGCTCGCCCGCCGGATCGCGGTCGGCGGCCAGCAGCTCGAACTGCAGGGCCTCGGCGGCGTGTACACCGACATCTTCCTGCCCATGCACGGCGAGCACCAGGCCCGCAACGCCGCGCTGGCGCTGGCCGCGGTGGAGGCGTTCTTCGGGGCGGGTGCGGACCGCCAGCTCGACATCGACGCGGTCCGGGAAGGCTTTGCCTCCCTGACGAATCCGGGTCGACTCGAGCGTGTCCGCAGCGCACCGACGGTGTTCCTCGACGCCGCGCACAACCCGGACGGCGCTCGCGCGCTGGCCACCGCGCTGGCCGACGAGTTCGACTTCCGCAAGCTCGTCGGCGTCGTCGCGGTGATGGCGGACAAGGACGTCGAGGGTCTGCTGACCGCGTTCGAGCCCGTCTTCGACGAGATCGTGGTGACCCACAACGGCTCGCCGCGCGGGATGGACGTCGAGGAGTTGGCGAACATCGCGGTCGCGCGGTTCGGCGACGAGCGCGTGGTGGTGGCGTCGACGCTGCCCGACGCGCTCGAGACCGCCATCGAGCTGGCCGAGGAGGTCGCCGAACCCGGTGAGTCCGTCTCCGGCGCCGGCGTCGTGGTCACCGGATCCGTCGTCACCGCGGGCATGGCCCGCACCCTGTTCGGAAAGGAACCGGCGTGAGCACACCTGACAACTCGACCGCACCCGAAGGGGGCGGCGAGGGGCAACCGCACGTCGAGGGACATGCGCCGGCTGAGGGAACGGGCTTCAAGCCGCCGACGAAGGACCCGTGGAAGAGCTTCCGCGGGGTCTGCGCGGGCACGCTGATCCTGGAGGCAATCGTTGTGCTGCTGGCGATCCCGGTGGTCGCGACCGTCGGCGGGGGACTGACCGCGGCCAGCGGGACCTACCTCGTCGTGCTCGCGCTGCTGATGATCCTCGGGGCGGGTGTGCAGGGCCGGTCGTGGGGGATGGCGTTCAACATCGTGCTGCAGGTCGCGCTGGTGGCCGGCTTCGCCGTGCACATCTCGATCGGCGTGATGGGACTGGTGTTCTCGTCGGTCTGGGCGTACCTGCTGTACCTGCGCCGCGACATCCTGGACCGGATGGAAAAGGGACTGCTTCCGGGTCAACGGGACTGACGTTCTAGGCTGAGTGCTGTGACTGAGCGGACCCTGGTACTGATCAAGCCCGACGGAGTGGCCCGGCGTTTCGTCGGCGAGATCCTCGGCCGTGTCGAGCGCAAGGGGCTGTCCATCACAGCCCTCGAGCTCAAGACCGCGGACGAGGCGATCGCCGCCACGCACTACGCCGAGCACGAAGGCAGGCCCTTCTACCCGGGACTGCTGGAGTTCATCACCTCCGGGCCGCTGGTCGCGGCGGTGCTCGAGGGCCCGCGGGCGATCGCGGCGTTCCGGCAGCTCGCGGGCGGCACCGACCCGGTCGAGAAGGCCGTCCCGGGTTCCATCCGCGCCGACCTGGCATTGGACGGCCAGCAGAACCTGGTGCACGGCTCCGACTCCGTCGAGTCGGCCGAGCGGGAGATCGCGCTCTGGTTCCCGCACCTGGCCCGCGGCTAGTTTCCTTTTCGTACACCCCCTCTCGCCCCGTCGGTGACAGCCGGCGGGGCGAACTGGTACCCGCACCCAACCTCGGGCCGTGTCATCCAAACGCCCCGGCAGTCACACCGGGCCGACCGAGTGGTCGGGCGAGGCGGGCCCCACCGGTGCGCCTTGGCGCGGCCGGTCGTTGCGGTGTGGGATACTGGTATCGGTCGGACTCACATTTGCAACACGCGGGTCCGGCCGGATGACACCACGGTTCGATGCCCTCATCGCTGCCACGGTGTGCGGACACCCCGTACACCACGGCACGCTGGATGATCAGGCGCGCGGATCACGGAGCACCGCCATCCAGCCAGGCGTCGCACGAACTGGCAGTGAACAACGGTTCACTGCCAACCGCGCGGGGCGAGAACCAGACAATCCCACGTCCACCGTCGTGGGTACACATAGCAGTGCCCTCGCGTGGCCGCGTCACACCCGGAAAGTCAAGGTGGACGCGCCCGGGGGCCCGAGGAGACTTACGTGGCCGACAAAGCGCCGCTCGAATCACAGACTTCCGCCGCAGCAGATGCGGCACCGACCTTCCCGGACAAGATCCGGGTGCACGCACTGGCGAAACTGCTCGGTGTGACCAGCAAGCAGGTGCTTGCCCAGGTCGCCGAGCTCGGCTCGGAGCTGCGCAGCGCGCAGTCCAGCGTCGATCGTTCGCTCGCCGAGCAGGTTCACGCGGCGCTGAGCGGCGCCGCGGAGACGGCAGCCCCGTCGACCGAGGTCGTCGCGGTCGAGACCCCGGCCGCCGAGGTCGAGACCCCGGTTGCCGAGGAGCCCAAGGCCAAGGCGCCCAGGCGTCGGGCCTCCCGGGCCAAGGCCGCGAAGTCCGAGGCACCCCAGGCCGAGGCGCCCGTTGCCGAGGTCCCGGCCGCCGAGGTGCCCGAGGTCGCGGCCCCCGCGGCCGAGGCCCAGCAGGGGCTGTTCACGAACCTCGACAAGCCGCATGCGCACGTGCCGGCCGCGGCCGAGAGCGCACCTGTGTTCCAGGCGCCGCTGTTCCTGCAGCCCGAGGCGGAGCCCGCCCCGCGTCGACGCCGTGCCCGCCGCGAGGCCGCGGCACCGGACGAGAACGCTCCCATCGAGGTCACCACCGTCGAGCCGTCGATGGCGGTCACCGAGGTCGAGGCCCCGGCGCCGACCGAGGAGGACACCGCCGCAGTCGAGGCCCCCGCGGCCGACACCGCCGTGGTCGAGGATCAGCACGCCGCCGAGTCCGACGAGGAGGGCGACGCGCAGAGCCGTCGTCGCCGTCGTGGCCGTCGTGGCCGCGGCCGTGGCCGTGGCGAGCAGGGCGGCGACGAGCAGCCGACGACCGAGGAGGAGTCCGCCGAGGAGGCGACGACCGACGAGCGCACCGAGGTCGCAGCGGCCGAGGCCGAGGCCGAGGCAGCTGTCGAGGTCGCGGAGCCGGAGTCCGAGGCAGGCGAGTCGGAGGAGGCCGAGGAGGCCGGAGACGGTTCGAGCCGTCGCCGTCGTCGTCGCCGCCGCCGCAAGGGCAGCGGTGAGGGCGCCGAGGCCGGATCCGAGGAAGACGGCGTCGCCACGGTCGTGCACGAGCGCGAGCCGCGTACCAAGGCCCGCGTCAAGGACGAGGTCCAGGGCATTTCCGGCTCCACCCGGCTCGAGGCGAAGCGTCAGCGTCGCCGCGACGGTCGCGACGCCGGCCGTCGTCGGCCGCCGATCCTGACCGAGTCCGAGTTCCTGGCCCGCCGTGAGTCCGTCGACCGGGTGATGGTGGTCCGCGAGAAGACCGGCGCCGGGCACCAGTCCGGACTGACCCAGGTCGCGGTCCTCGAGGACGGCATCCTCGTCGAGCACTTCGTCACCAGTTCGGCGTCCGCGTCGATGGTCGGCAACGTCTACCTCGGCCGCGTCCAGAACGTGCTGCCCTCCATGGAGGCCGCGTTCATCGACATCGGCCGCGGCCGCAACGGTGTGCTGTACGCCGGCGAGGTCAACTGGGAGGCCGCCGGCCTCGGCGGCAACAGCCGCAAGATCGAGCAGGCGCTGCGTCCGGGCGACCAGGTGCTCGTCCAGGTCAGCAAGGACCCGGTCGGCCACAAGGGTGCCCGCCTGACCACGCAGATCTCGCTGGCCGGTCGCTTCCTCGTGTACGTGCCAGGCGGCAGCTCCACCGGCATCAGCCGCAAGCTGCCCGACACCGAGCGCAAGCGTCTCAAGGAGATCCTGCGCGAGATCGTGCCGCCGGAGGCAGGCGTCATCATCCGCACCGCCTCCGAGGGAGTCAGTGCGGAAGAGCTCGCGCGTGACGTCACCCGGCTGCAGAGCCAGTGGGCGGACATCGAGAAGCAGGCCGCCGACGCGGACAAGAGCAAGTCGAGCAGCCCGAAGGCGCTGTACGAAGAGCCGGACATGCTGGTCAAGGTCGTCCGTGACCTGTTCAACGAGGACTTCGCCAAGATCGTCATCGAGGGCGAGAAGTCCTGGTCGACGGTGCAGAACTACATCGCTGCCGTGGCACCCGACCTGCTGCCGCGGGTCGAGCGCTACTCGCCGTCCGCCGGCGGCCCCGACGTGTTCGAGGTCAAGCGGATCGACGAGCAGCTCGCCAAGGCGCTCGACCGCAAGGTGTGGCTGCCCTCGGGCGGCACCCTGGTGATCGACCGCACCGAGGCGATGACCGTGGTCGACGTCAACACCGGCAAGTTCACCGGCGCCGGCGGCAACCTCGAGGAGACCGTCACCCGGAACAACCTGGAGGCGGCCGAGGAGATCGTGCGGCAGATGCGCCTGCGGGACATCGGCGGCATGATCGTCGTCGACTTCATCGACATGGTGCTCGAGTCGAACCGGGACCTGGTCCTGCGCCGGCTCACCGAGGCGCTCGGTCGCGACCGGACGCGTCATCAGGTCTCCGAGGTCACCTCGCTCGGCCTGGTCCAGATGACCCGTAAGAAGCTGGGCACGGGGCTGGTCGAGGCGTTCTCCACCACCTGTGAGCACTGCCATGGACGCGGCATCATCGTCCACGCCGACCCGATCGAGGAGAAGTCCGGCGACGACGGCTCGCGGGCCGCTGCGTCGAAGGGCGAGTCCGGCACCCGTAAGCGGCGTGGACGTGGCGAGAAGGCGGCCACGCAGCCCGAGGCGCCGGAGGCCAAGAACGGTCACGAGGACGTGCACGACGCGGACGCGACGGTCAAGCGTGCGCATCCGGTCGCGCTGGCGATGGCCTCGCACCTCCACGACGACGAGCAGGGTCATGAGGCCGAGCAGGGTCATGAGGCCGAGCCGAAGGCGGCCGAGGCGGCGGCCGAGGCCGGTGCCTCCGACGTGAAGGTCGACGAGGCGCCCGCCGTGGCAGAGGTCGCAGTGCTCGAGGCCCCGGTTGTCGAAGCTCCGGTTGTCGAGGTCGCGGCTGAGGTCGCCGAGTCCGAGGTTGCCGAGGCAGAGGTCGCCGAGAAGCCGGCGGCAGAGGTCTCCGCGCCCACGCGGGGACGTCGTCGTTCGCGGCGGTCCAGCCGGTCCGCTGCGGCCCCGGTGGCCGAGGAGTCGGATGCCGTTGCGGTGCTGGTGGTCCCGACGCCGGAGCCGGTCGCGGCGTCCGTCGTCGAGGCGCCGGTTGTCGCCGAGCCCGTAGTCGTCGAGACGGTCGTCGAGCCGGTTGTCGCGGAGCCCGAGGCCGCCGCACCGGTGAAGTCCGACGGCGAGGTCAAGGCGCCCGCGCGCCGTCCCCGTCGCCGTGCGTCGGCACGTCCCGCGGGTCCGCCGGCGGACGCGTAGGCCGGACGAGTTCGGGGTGGCGGAGCCAGTTTGACCCTGGCCGCCGCCATCCCGTAATCTTGACCGGTCGCTACTCGGCGATAACGCTCGGCTGCGCCCAACAGGGCAGCGGCGGGCGCGCCTGAGGTAGCAAGCACACCAGACCAGTCGCTCGGCTCAAGCCGCGCGAGCACGTTCGAAGAAGCAAGGGGTAGCCCTCCGATGGCAACGTACGCGATCGTCAAGACCGGCGGAAAGCAGTACAAGGTCGCTGTTGGTGACCTCGTCAAGGTCGAGAAGATCGAGGGTGAGCCCGGCACTTCTGTCTCGCTGGCCCCGGTCCTCGTCGTCGACGGATCCGAGCTGACCACCGACGCCGACAAGCTGGCCAAGGTCACGGTCACCGGCGAGGTCGTCGAGCACACCAAGGGTCCGAAGATCCGCATCCACAAGTTCAAGAACAAGACCGGCTACCACAAGCGCCAGGGTCACCGTCAGAAGCTGACGGTCCTCAAGGTCACCGGTATCAACAACTAGTTCTTCTAGACTTAGTTTGCCCGAGGAGGGTCAACAACATGGCACATAAGAAGGGTGCATCCAGCTCCCGTAACGGTCGCGATTCGAACGCACAGCGACTCGGCGTGAAGCGCTTCGGCGGTCAGTCCGTCAGCGCCGGCGAGATCCTGGTGCGTCAGCGCGGAACCCACTTCCACCCCGGCGTGAACGTCGGACGTGGCGGCGACGACACGCTGTTCGCGCTCTCCGCGGGTGCGGTCGAGTTCGGCACCAAGCGTGGCCGCAAGACCGTCAACATCGTTCCGGCCGCGGCAGAGGCCTGATTCTGCTGCGAATATCGCCTCGCGACTGATGTCGCGGAGTGACGCTAAGCTCCCAGTAGGGGCGGGCCAGGGTCTCATACCCAGCCCGCCCCTACTGCTATTTACAGACTGAGGAAGGATCCGGCAGTCATGTCCCGATTCATTGACCGCGTGGTGCTGCACGTCAGCGCCGGAAATGGCGGCAATGGCTGCGCCTCCGTTCACCGCGAGAAGTTCAAGCCGCTAGGCGGACCCGACGGTGGCAACGGAGGCCGTGGCGGTGACGTCGTGCTCGAGGTCGACCCCAACGTGCACACGCTGCTGGACTTCCACTTCCACCCCCACGCCAAGGCCGGCAACGGCAAGCAGGGCGCCGGCAGCAACCGTGAGGGTGCCAACGGCGAGGACCTGATCCTGCGGGTGCCCGACGGCACCGTCGTGCTGGACAGCGAGGGCAATGTCATCGCCGACCTCATCGGTGCCGGCACCCGGTTCGCCGCTGCGCCCGGCGGCCGTGGTGGGCTCGGCAACGCCGCGCTCTCCTCGCGGGCCCGCAAGGCGCCCGGTTTCGCGCTGCTCGGCGAGGACGGTGTCGAACGCGACCTCGTCCTGGAGCTCAAGTCGGTCGCCGACGTCGGCCTGGTCGGCTTCCCGTCCGCGGGCAAGTCGTCGCTGGTGTCCGTGCTCTCGGCCGCCAAGCCGAAGATCGCCGACTACCCGTTCACCACGCTGCGTCCGAACCTGGGCGTGGTGTCCAGCGGCGACACCACCTTCACCATCGCCGACGTCCCCGGCCTGATCCCCGGCGCCAGCGAGGGCCGAGGCCTGGGCCTGGACTTCCTGCGGCACATCGAGCGCACCGCGGTGCTCGCCCATGTGGTGGACTGCGCGACCCTCGAGCCCGGCCGCGACCCGGTCTCCGACGTCGACGCCCTCGAGGCGGAGCTGGCGGCGTACAAGCCGGCCCTGTCGGAGGACGTCAGCCTCGGTGACCTCGCCAACCGGCCGCGAATCGTGATCCTCAACAAGGCCGACGTGCCCGAGGCGGCGGAACTGGCCGAGATGGTCACCCCCGACTTCGAGAAGCGTGGTTGGCCGGTCTTCACCATCTCGGCCGTCAGCCGGGACGGCTTGCGCCCGTTGACCTTTGCGCTTGCCAAGATGGTTGCAGACTACCGCGAGGCGCATCCGAAGCCGGAGCCGAAGCGTCAGATCCTCCGTCCGGTGGCGGCCAACCAGGCCGACTTCACCGTGATCGCGGACCCCGAGTCGCCCGGTGGATTCATCGTGCGCGGAATCCGGCCGGAACGCTGGGTTCGTCAGACCGCGTTCGACAACGACGAGGCCGTCGGCTACCTCGCGGACCGGCTCGCCCGGCTCGGCGTGGAGGCCGCGCTGGTCAAGCACGGTGCGCAGCCGGGTTGCTCGGTGACCATCGGGGACGTGAGCTTCGACTGGGAGCCGCAGACCCCGGCGGGCGTCGACCTGACCCGCACCGGCCGCGGCACCGACGCACGGCTCGACCAGGTGGAGCGCATCGGCGCGTCCGAGCGCAAGCATGCGCACCGGATCCGGCGTGGGCTCGAGGGCCTGGACCCCGAAGAGCAGTGACGGCGACCGCGGCCGCCTCGGACACCAGGTCGGCGATCGCCACGGCGCGCAGCATCGTCGTGAAGATCGGGTCCTCGGCGCTGACCAGCCTCGAGGAGGGGCTCGACCACGCGGCACTCGACACCCTCGCGGACGCGATCGAGGCGCGGATGCGCGCCGGCTCCGACGTCGTGGTGGTCTCCTCGGGTGCGGTGGGCGCGGGCATCGCCCCGCTGGGACTGTCCAAGCGGCCGCGGGACCTGGCCACCAAGCAGGCCGCGGCCAGCGTCGGCCAGTTGGCCCTGGCGCATGCCTGGGGGACCTCCTTCGGGCGGTACGGGCGCACGGTCGGGCAGGTGCTGCTCACCGCCGACGACCTGGCCCGACGCACCCAGCACCGCAACGCGCAGCGGACCCTGGACCGGCTGCGGGTGCTGCACGCGGTGGCGATCGTGAACGAGAACGACACGGTGGCGACCACCGAGCTGCGGTTCGGCGACAACGACCGGCTGGCCGCGATGGTCGCGCACCTGGTGCAGGCCGACGCGCTGGTGCTGCTCTCGGACGTCGACGGGCTCTACGACGGTGACCCCCGTCGCGGCGGCGCCACCCTGATCCCGGAGGTGACCAGCCCCGAGGACCTCGACGGCGTGGTCGCGGGCTCCGGGGGAGCGCTCGGCACCGGCGGCATGGCCTCGAAGCTGTCCGCGGCCCGGCTCGCGGCGGACTCGGGGGTGCCGGTGCTGCTCGCCGCCGCCACCGATGCCGCGGCGGCGCTGACCACCGCGGGCGTCGGCACGGCCTTCGCGGCACGCCCGAATCGGATGTCGGCACGCAAGTTCTGGGTGCGGCACGCGGCCGACACCCAGGGCGCGCTGGAGCTGGACGCGGGTGCGGTCCGGGCCGTGGTGGATCGCCGGCGCTCGCTGTTGCCCGCCGGCATCACCGGTGTGGTCGGGCGGTTCCACGGCGGCGACGTGGTGTCGCTGGTCGGTCCGGACGCCGTCCCGGTGGCGCGCGGGGTGGTGGCGTACGACTTCGACGAGCTCGGCGAGATGCTCGGCCGGTCCACCCTGGAGTTGCCGTCGGAGCTGCAGCGTCCGGTCGTGCATGCGGACGACCTGGTGCCGCTCTAGCGGTCAGGAGCCTTCGGCGGCTTGTCCTGCGGGTCGCCGACGACCTTGGGTGGTCCTTCGGGGTGCAGTGCGCCGCCCTCGTTCACCCATTCGGAGATGTCGGCGGCATCCTCGGGGGTGACAGGTTTGCGCCTGCTGAAGAGTGATTTCACCTTGTCGCTGAACTTCGACATGCCCGGAGTCTACGGATGTGCGCCCAGGGCGGCGAGGGTCTGCGAGCACCCGGCATCCAGTTTGACCGTGGCGAACTCGTCGCCGCGGGTGGCGCCCCGGTTCACGATCGCGACCGGTGTGCCGTGCTTGGCCGCGTGCCGGACGAACCGCAGCCCGGACATCACGGTCAGCGACGAGCCGAGTACCAGCACCAGGTCGGCGGCGTCGACCATCGCGTAGGCCGCCGCCACCCGTGGCTTCGGCACGCTCTCGCCGAAGTACACGATGTCTGGTTTGAGGATGCCGCCGCAGCGGTCGCAGTCCACCACCCGGAAGTGCGCGGTCTCCTCGATCACCGCGTCGGCGTCCGGGGCGATCTCGACTCCCGTTGCCGCGGAGACGGATTCGGCGAAGCCGGGGTTGGCCGCGGTGAGCCGCTCGGCCAGCGAGATGCGGGAGACCCGGTGCTCGCAGGTCATGCAGCGCACCTGCGCGTAGCTGCCGTGCAGGTCGACGACCGCGCGGCTGCCGGCCTTGGTGTGCAGCAGGTCCACGTTCTGGGTGAGCACCCCGGTGACCGTCCCGGACCGTTCGAGGGCGGCGAGTGCGCGGTGGCCGGAGTTGGGCACGGTGGCGTCCATGAACCGCCAGCCCAGGTGGTTGCGCGCCCAGTAGTGCCGCCGGAACGAGGCGTCGCCCATGAACTGCTGGTACGTCATCGGGTTCCGCGGCGGCGAGTCCGGGCCGCGGTAGTCGGGAATTCCCGAGTCGGTGGACATGCCGGCGCCGGTCAACGCAACCACCCGCCGGCCGTCCACCAGTGCGGCGAGCCGGGCGAACCCGGTCTCGGGTTCCAGGGCCGAAACGGACATGCCCACCAGGTTAGCCGTGTCCCGGGTGGGCATGCCCGTGCGGTCGCCGGGGCCAAGCTCTCCGCCGAGTTCCCGGGGCCAAGTTCGCCGCCGAGTTCCCGGGGCCAAGCTCGTCGCCGAGTTCCCGGGCCCGAGGCGTCAGACCCGGCTCGGCACCTCGACCAGCGGGTACACCCCGTTCTCGTCGTGCACCTCGCGTCCGGTAACCGGGGGGTTGAAGACGCACAGCATCCGCATCTGGGTGACCGGCTCGACCCGGTGCCGCTCGTGGCCGTCGAGCAGGTACATCGAGCCGGGACGCAGCTCGTGGACCTCGCCGTTGTCGAGGTCGGTGAGGATGCCGTCGCCCTCGATCAGCCAGACCGCCTCGACGTGGTTGGCGTAGTGGAACTCGTTGACCGAGCCGGCGCGGATGGTGGTCTCGTGGAACGAGAATCCCACGCCGTCCCCGCCGAGGACGATGCGCTTGCTGCGCCAGTTGCCGTCGGCGCTGGTGACGTCCCGGTCGGTGCCGGTGATCTCTTCGGTGGTGCGCACGATCATGGGGTTGCTCCTTCGCGGTTCAGGCGCAGACCTTGGCGGTGGCCTCGGCGAGAATGCTCAGTCCGTGGTCGAGTTCGGCGTCGGTGACGGTCAGCGGCGGCAGCAGCTTGACCACCTCGTCGGACGGCCCGGAGGTCTCGGCGAGCAGGCCCTCGTCGTAGGCGAGCCCGCAGACCTTGACCGCGTGCCCCGGGTCGTCGAAGACCAGGCCCTGCACCATGCCACGCCCGCGGGTGGACACCCCGGCGAAGCGGTCCGACAGGTTCGCGAAGATCTCGTGGATGCGCTTGCCCTTGGCGGCGGTCGAGCGGCTGAGCGCGTCGTCGGACCAGTAGTGGTCGAGCGCTGCGGTCGCCGTGACGAAGGCAGGGTTGTTGCCTCGGAAGGTGCCGTTGTGCTCGCCAGGGGCCCAGACGTCGAGTTCGGGCCGCATCAGGGTCAGCGCCATCGGCAGGCCGTAGCCGCCGATCGACTTCGACAGCGTCACGATGTCGGGGGTGATGCCGGCGACCTCGAACGAGAAGAACGGGCCGGTGCGGCCGCAGCCCATCTGCACGTCGTCGACGATCAGCAGGATCCCGCGGCTCGAGCACAGGTCGGCGAGCGCCCGCAGCCACTCGGGCCGGGCCACGTTGACGCCACCCTCGCCCTGGACCGTCTCGACGATCACGGCGGCGGGTCGGTTGAGTCCGCTGCCGGAGTCGTCGAGGACCCGCTCGAACCAGTGGAAGTCCTCGGTGACGCCGTTGAAGTAGTTGTCGAACGGCATCGGGGTGGCGTGGACCAGCGGGACGCCGGCCCCGGCCCGCTTCATCGAGTTGCCGGTGACCGAGAGCGACCCGAGGGTCATTCCGTGAAAGGCATTGGTGAAGTTGATGATCGACTCGCGGCCGGTGACCTTACGGGCCAGCTTGAGGGCAGCCTCGACGGCGTTGGTGCCGGTGGGTCCGGGGAACTGCACCTTGTAGTCCAGGCCCCGCGGTTCGAGGATGTTGCGCTGGAAGGTCTCGAGGAACCGGCGCTTGGCGACGGTGTTCATGTCGAGGCCGTGGGTGATTCCGTCGCCGATCAGGTAGTCGAGCAGCGCCTCCTTCATCACCGGGTTGTTGTGTCCGTAGTTCAGCGCGCCTGCGCCTGCGAAGAAGTCGAGGTAGTCGCGGCCGTCCTCGGAACGGATCCAGGATCCGGAGGCGGAACTGAAGACCGCCGGCCACGACCTGCTGTAGCTGCGGACCTCGGACTCCAGGCTGGCGAAGATGTTGGTCTCTTCGAGGGTGTTCACTGCTCTCCTCTGTTGCTGTCGTCGCCGATGACGTAAAGCTCTTCGGGTTCGTGCTGGTCGGGAAAGTCGTTGGAGTCGAACAATTTACGGGTTGAGATGCTGGTGTACCGACTGCGCGCGACCGAGGCGAAGAGCGCCTGCGATCCGGTGTTGTCGGGACTGATCGTCGTCTCCAGCGTTGAGACACCTTGATGTGCAAGGTGATCGAGAAGGAAGTTCAGCATCGCGGAGGCGACGCCGCGGCCGCGCAGGGCGTCGTCGACGGCAACCTGCCACACGAAGACGGTCGTCGGGTCCGTCGGCCGGACGAATCCGGTGACGAAGCCCCCGACCCGGCCGTCGTGCTCGGCCACCACGGAGGTTTCCGCAAAGTCCCTGCACCACAGCAGGTAGGAGTAGCTCGAGTTCAGGTCGAGGACCTCGGTGTCGCGGGCGATCTCCCACAGTCGGGCCGCGTCGGAGACTGCGGGCCGACGCAGGGTCGGCGTGTCGTTCGGGCTCGTCGCGCCGGGGTGTTCCGGGCGCACCGCGCCGGGCTCTTCTTGGCGCACCGCGCCGGGTAGGTCTGGGCGCACTGCGCCGTGCTCGTCGGGGCGCTTTGCGCCGTGTCGTTGTCGGGTCCCCGTGGGGGGAACTGAAATTGGGGTCGCACTTTCTGTAACGGGCGTCATTGGTCAAACGAACGTAACAATGGGCCCAACGGATTTCAGCTTCCTGCCGCCGGGTCCACCCGAGAACCCGGCGTCGGCACTGGTGAGCGCAGCAGTGTGAGCCTGGTCACATCGGCGTGCTCAGTTGACGCTCGCCAGGGCAAACGGCAGAACCGCCGGAGCGCCCACGGCACGCAGTTCTCGCGCCGCCATCGTCAATGTCCAGCCGGTGTCGGTGAGGTCGTCGAGCAGCAGCACCGGGCCGTCGAGATGGCCGAGCTCCGGTGCCAACCACGCCCCGGCGAGGCCCGCCACCCGGTAGGCGGAATTGGCGGCGGACACCGGGGGATGGCCCGGCGTCCGGGCGAGCGAGCCCAGGTCGGTGAGCCGTCCCACCTCGGCCAGTCGGCGGGCGAGCGAGCCCACCAGCTGCGGACGGGTTGCGGACTCCATGGCCAGCACCGACGTGGGCCGCTGGTCCCAGTCCCAGGCGGCGAGGACCTTGACGCACGCGTCGACGACCGCGTCCGGGACCGGTCCGTCGGGTCCGTCGAACAGCGCCCGCAGCCGCTGGCCCCAGCCGAGGTCGGTGAGGCGGCCGAGCACCCGACCCGGCTGCGGACCGTCGGTGATCTTGCCGGACAGCGGTACCCCGAGCTTGGCGAGACCGGTCGGCCACTGCTTGCGCGGCAGCAGGTCGACGCCCGGGCGGTCCAGTCGGGCGCGGGCCTGCGAGAGCGCCTGCTCGTCGACGTCGGCGGTGAGGGTGGGACCGGCACAGTTGTCGCACCGCCCGCACGGCTGCGGTTCCGCGGTGAGGCCCGGGTCGTCGAGTTGGCGGCGCAGGAACTCCATCCGGCACATGGTGGTGCGCTGGTAGTCGACCATGGCCTGCTGCTCGGACGCACGGGCCTGTTCGAGCCGTTCGTAGCGCGGCGCGTCGTACTCCCACGGCTGACCGGTGCCGACCCAGCCGCCGCGGACCCGGCGGACCGCGCCGTCCACGTCGAGGACCTTGAGCACCATCTCGAGCCGGGACCGGTTGAGCTCCACCTGCGGCTCGAGTGCCTGCGTGGACTGCGGCCGCTCGGTGTCGAGCACCTCGATCACCCGGCGCACCACGTGTTCGCGCGGGAACGCGACGCTGGCGAAGTAGCTCCAGATCTGCCGGTCCTCGTGGCCGGGGAGCAGCACCACCTCCGCGCTGTCCGTGGAGCGGCCGGCGCGACCGACCTGCTGGTAGTAGGAGATCGGCGAGGACGGTGCGCCGAGGTGCACCACGAACCCCAGGTCCGGCTTGTCGAAACCCATGCCGAGCGCGGAGGTCGCGACGAGCGCCTTGACCCGGTTGCCGAGCAGGTCGGCCTCGAGCGACTCGCGCTCGGCGGGATCGGTTTGCCCGGTGTACGCGGCGACGGCGTGCCCCTGGTCGGAGAGCAGGCCGGCCAGGTCTCGTGCGGCGGACACCGTGAGGGTGTAGATGATGCCGGAGCCGGGCAGCCGGTTCAGTTGCTGGCCGAGCCACGCCGCGCGCTTGGTGGCCTCGTCGATCTGGACGACGGACATCCGCAGCGACTCGCGTTCGAGACCGCCGCGCAGCACCAGCGTCTCGGCGCCCCCGACCCCGAGCTGGGCGGAGACGTCGGCGACTACCCGGTCGTTCGCCGTCGCGGTCGTGGCCAGCACCGGGATGCCCTCGCCGAGCTCGCCGATCAGCGTCCGGATCCGGCGGTAGTCGGGACGGAAGTCGTGGCCCCAGTCGGAGACGCAGTGCGCCTCGTCGACGACCACGAGGCCGGCGTCGGCGGCGAGCGAGGGCAGTACCTGGTCGCGGAAGTCGGGGTTGTTCAGTCGCTCGGGGCTGACCAGCAGCACATCGACGTCGCCGTCGGCGATCTGGCGGTGGATCTCGTCCCACTCCGTGACGTTGCCGGAGTTGATGGTCGCCGCGCGGACCCCGGCCCGCTCCGCCGAGGACACCTGGTTGCGCATCAGTGCGAGCAGCGGCGAGACGATCACGGTGGGTCCGTGCCCGCGGGCCCTCAGCAGCTTGGCGGCGATGAAGTAGACGGCGGACTTGCCCCAGCCGGTCCGCTGGACCACCAGTGCGCGTCGGCGCTGGACGACCAGCGCCTCGATCGCCGTCCACTGGTCCTCCCGCAGTCGGGCCTCGGGTCCGGCGAGTTCACGCAGCAGGCCCTCGGCCTCGGCGCGCAGGTCCGCGCCGGTGGTGGGGTCGGCGGTGGTGGTGTTCGCGCTCATGCCTGCCATCATGCCCGTCCGCGCCGACATCGAACCCGTTGTGAGGATCCGCTGTGGCAGGCCTGACAGCAGCCAGCCGTCTCCGCCGAGAGGAATCGACATGGGCGATCTCGATCCCGCTGCCGACCTCGAGTCGCTGTGCCGGCACCTGCACGCACATCCCGAGCTGTCCATCAGGAGCATGCGACCGCGGCCATCGTCGCCGAGCGGCTCGCGGCATCGGGCTGCCAGACGAGGAGGTTCCGGTGATGCATGCCTGCGGGCACGACATGCACGTGACCTGCCTGCTGGTCGCCGCGGACCTGCTGACGCGGGGGAGCGGGCACTGGCGGGCACCCTGGTGGCGCACCCTGGTGTCGCGGGAGATCTCGCCGGCCCCCACCCGCGGTGGTGACGGTCGGGTCGTTCCGGGCGGGGACCAAGGAGAACGTGATCCCTGACGAAGCTGTGCGGAAGATCAACACCCGCTCGTTCGACACCCACGTCGCGGAGCGACTCGTCGAGGGCATCAGCTGGATCGCGAACGCGGAGTCGGCGGCGTCCCGGGCGCCGCGACCGCCCGAGATCACCGAACTCACCAGCTTCCCGTTGACCGTCAACGACGCGCCGGGGTCGAGTCGGACGGTCGCGGCGCTGGTGGCGGCGGCGGTGGAGTGGCTCGACTGAGCAACGTGAGGGAACCGGCGAGGCGCGCGCCGGGCCGGACCTGTTGTCCCGCTTGGTGGGACGACCCATGTGCACGGGCGCCGGCCGACCCCAGGGTTGAGCGAACTACGGCTCGTCTCACGTGAATGCACCGGGAGTTTCCATGGAACACAATGAATTTGACGAGCAGTTCGACGTTGTCGTCATCGGCGTCGGTGCGGCCGGAGCGGCGGCCGCTCTCAGTGCACACGAACGCGGCGCGAGCGTCGTGGTGGTCGAGAAGTGCCCGCCTGAGTGCGCCGGTGGCAACACCCGAGTGTCGGGAAGCGGCTGGTTCATCAACAGCAACCCGGAGCGAGCGGCGGTGTTCTTGCGGGCGCTCAACGGATCCCGCACCGTCGCGGAAGACGTCGTACAGATGTGGGCATCGGAGACTGCGAAGAACTCGGACTGGTTGGCCGGCCTCGGGGCCACCGTCAGGCCGACCGGCGCCTACCACACCGAAGCGGAGTTCTCCGAGGTCGACGGCGCCGACTGCTACGCCGGCATGAACACGATCAACGGTGAGATGGGTCAGTTCCTCCTCTACGAATTCCTCGTCGGGGCCCTCGCCGAGCGGGGAATCGAGATCCGATTCGAAACCCAAGCACAGGAATTGACGGTCGTCGACGGAGCCGTCCGCGGGGTCCGGGTCGAAGGTCCGGCCGGGGAGTCGACGCTGGGGGCGCGCGGCGGCGTTGTCCTGGCAACGGGCGGATTCGCCGCGAACCCCGGGATGGTCCAGGACTACCTGCCACTCGACGAGTACGTGTTGTGGGGCTCGCCGCACAACACGGGTGACGGGCACCGGATGGCCCAGCGGGTGGGCGCGGACATGTGGCACATGGGCAACATGATGACGATCACCGGCATCGACGTCGGTGACACGACCGGACTGTTCCTCGCGTTGTGGGGCGGGCACGACTACGTGTTCATCGCTCCGGACGGGCGCCGATTCACGGACGAGACCAAGGGCAACCGTCACGGACACGTGCAGCGGAACGGGGCCGAGGAGCTGTTCCCGCTCCGCCCGTTCCACATTGTCTTCGACGAAAAGCTGCGCGTAGCAGGACCGTTGAGCCCGACCAGCGCTGTCCTGCCGGTCGGCTGGAAGCTGTTGATGGAGAACTTTGCCTGGTCCGTGGACAACTCGGCCGAGGTGGCGAACGGGCAGATCCAACGCGCGGACACGCTGCGTGAGTTGGCGGCGGCAATCGGCGTCGACCCGGAAACCCTCGAGCGCAGTGTCGACGACTACAACGCCGCGTGCGAGGTGGGCCGGGACGACCACTTCGGCCGCGCCCCGGAGACGCTCGCGCCGGTGTCGGAGGGGCCGTTCTACTCGCTACGCGTGGTCCCGCTGCTCGGTTGGAGTGACGGCGGCCCGCGGCGCGACGGGCACTCTCGGGTACTGGACACCCGCGGCGACGTGATCGAGGGCCTGTACGCGGCCGGCGAGGCCAGTGCCACCTACAGCTGGACCAAGGACGGCGGCTTCCACATCGCCGACGCGCTGGCATTCGGGCGGGTGTCGGGTGCTCATGCCGCCGGCCGGGCTGGGAGCTGACGACGACGCCGGTGAATGCGCACGGCCGGTCCGGTGCGTCGCGGGCATGGCTGCCCTCTCGACGCGCCGCTCCGGGTGTGCGCGGGTCGTTGCCGTGCCGAACGTGACCCGCCCGGCGGGTCTCAGTCGTAGTACAAGGCGTCGAAGTGGGCTCGGAAGTTCTCGCCCACCACCTTCCGCTTGATCTTCAGCGTCGGCGTCAGCTCCCCGGTCTCCTGCGAGAGGTCGCGGTCGGCGATGAAGAACTTCTTCGCCTGCTCCGGCGTCGCGAGCTTGGCGTTGGCCGCGTCGACGGCCTGCTGGACCATCCCGATCACCTCCGGGTGCCGGGACAGTTCGGCGATCGAGTCCGGCAGACCCTGCGCCTGCGCCCACGGCAGCACCGTCTCGGGATCCAGTGTCACCAGCACGACGGGGTAGGGCCGGCGGTCGCCGTGCATCACGGCCTGGCTGATCCAGGGCGAGCGCTTGAGGTCGTTCTCCAGGTTCGCCGGGGTGAGGTTCTTCCCGCCGGAGGTGACGATGATGTCCTTCTTGCGCCCGATGATCGAGACGTACCCGTCCTCGTCGATGCTCGCGAGGTCGCCGGTGCGCAGCCAGCCGTCCTCCACGGCGCCGAACGAGGCGTCCTCCATCTTGTAGTAGCCCTGAAAGATGTTGCCGCCGCGCAGAAGCAGTTCGCCGTCCTCGTCGACGCGCGCCTCGAGGCCCGGCACCGGCCGGCCCACGGTGCCGAAGCGGTGGTTGAGCACGGTGTTGACGGTCGCGCCGGTCGAGGTCTCGGTCATGCCGAACCCCTCCATCACCGGAACCCCGCAGCCGTAGAAGAACTCCAGAATCTCCTTGGCGATGGGAGCCGCGCCGGTGGTGGCGAGCTTCAGGTTGCCGCCGAACAACGCACGCACGCCCTGGAACAGGGCGGCCTCGGCGGCGTCGAATGGCTGCTGCAGTTCCGCCGGGACGGGCTCGCCGCGCGCCTGTAGGTCGCGCACCCGGACCCCGACCGCCGCGGCGGCCAGCATCCGCTCGCGCTCGTCAGCCGGTTTGGACCCCACGGCCAGGGTGTAGATCTTCTCGAACACCCGGGGCACCGAGGGCAGGTGGGTCGGACGGGTCGCCATCACCTCCGGCACGATCCTGGTGGGGTCGCCACCCCAGTACGCGATGACGCCACCGCGGTCGAAGGTGAGCAACTGGAACAGCAGCGCGAACGCGTGCGCCAGCGGCAGGAACAGGTACGCGACCATGTCGGTCTCGGGGTCCGGGTTGTCCCGCGCGTCGAGTGCGGTGTTCGCCTCCATGATCGCGCGGTAGTTGCCGTGCGAGAGGACGCAGCCCTTCGGCGGCCCGGTGGTCCCGGAGGTGTACATGAACACGTACGGATCGGACGGGGCCACGGCCGCGGCCCGCCGTCGCAGCTCCTCGGCGCCGAGTTCCCTTCCCCGGCGACGTATTTCTGATGCGGGGATGGTGCCGTCCGCCTCGCCGTCGAGGATCACCACCCGTTCCAGCGCCGGCAACCGGTCGCGGACGGCGGCGATCTTCGCCACCTGCGCGGCGTCCTCGCAGATGATCGCGCGGGCCTCCGAGTTGCCGACCACCCACGCGCACTCGTCCGCGGAGTTGGTCGGGTAGACCGACACGTGCACGGCGCCGGCGGCGACGATGGCGAGGTGCGCGACCGACCAGTCCGGGCGGGTAGTGCCCAGCACCGCCACCCGGTCGCCCACCTCGAGACCCAGGTCGATCAGTCCGGCGCCGAACTCCGTGACCCGCTCGGCGAGCTCGCGGTAGCTGATCTCGTCCCACTGGTCGGGCGTGCTCTGGAACCTCGCGGCGGGCCGGTCACCGTAGGCCTCGGCGGCGCGAAAAACAAGGTCTGCGAGCGTTTTTCCTGCGATCGTCTGGTACATCGGTCAGGTGCTCCCGTCGTCCCGGTGCGACCACCTGCTGCCGGTGGGCCGCATAGTGGGGATGCTAACTCCGCGGCGCTCCCAACGGCCGCATTCCGGGGTGTCCCGTGCCCCCGGCGGGAACCGACGAGAAGTGGTTCTGCCCTGGCGCAGCCACGCCGGGTGGTCGCATACTGGGACCATGAAGGCAGCAGTTGGGGACAAACTTCATGTGCACAGCGCGACCACCGGCAGACCCGAGCAGGTCGGCGAGGTGACCGAGGTCCACGGTGCCGACGGCGCGCCGCCGTATCAAGTGCGTTTCGACGACGGCCACGAGGCACTGATGTTCCCCGGCGTGGATTGCAGCGTGGAGCACGCCGCAAACTGATCCCACGCCGGCTCCGGGTTGTCGAGTCCGGCTGGCATGTGCGTGAGGCAGCGGAGTCAGGTCGCTTCGAGTGCTGCGTCGACCTCGGCTCTCGTCGGTGCGGCGTCCGCGCCGTGCCGGGTGGTGGCCAGCGCACCGGCCGCGACCGCACGGCGAACGGCGACTGCGGGCCCCAGCCGCCACGAGGCCGCCAGTTCTCCAGTGAAGGCGTCGCCGGCGCCGGTGGTGTCGAGCACCTCCACGGCCGGCGGATCGGCGTGCACGTGCGCGCCGCCGGGTCCGTGGTGCGACGCGCCCCGGCCGCCGAAGGTGGTGACCAGGTGCGGCACCCGGCCGAGGACGGCGTCGCCGAGCTGATCGGCCTCCGTCTCGTTGACCACCAGCACGTCCACGCAGTCGAGCAGTTCCGCCGGGAGCGGCTGCGCGGGGGACGGGTTGAGGATCACGGTGACGGCGTGCTCGTGGGCGTGGCGGCAGGCGGCGACGACCGTTGGAATGGGCAGTTCCAGTTGGCACAGCAGTAGGTCGGCCGCCGAGACCGCGTCGAGCTCGCCGGCGTCGAGTTCGGTCATCGTGGCGTTCGCGCCGCTCACCACGACGATGCTGTTCTCCCCGTGGGCGTCGACGGTGATCAGGGCGACGCCGCTGGGCCCGCGGGTCTCCCGCAGCAGCCGGGCGTCGACCTCCGCGTCGACGAGGTGCTGACGCAGTTGCAGGGCGAAGGTGTCGTCGCCGACCGCGCCGAGGAAGCTCACCGCCGCGCCCGCGCGGGCCGCGGCGACTGCCTGGTTGCCACCCTTCCCGCCGGGTCCGGTGTGCAGGGACTGGCCCAGCACCGTCTCGCCGGGCTGGGGGAGCCGGGTGGTGACGGCGACCAGGTCCATGTTGATGCTGCCGAGCACGACGACACGGGTGGCGGCGGTCGAGGTGGCCGCCGGACTCGTCGTGGCGATCGCGCCCAGGGTCGGTGCCTGGCTGGTGGTGGCCTGGCTCGCCGGGATCATCGTCAACCTGCTGACCCATGCCCGGCTACTACGACGTGGCACTGCGCGACTTCGGCCTGCTGGTCGCGGCCGCCGCACTCGGTCGCCTTGCGGTCAAGTACGCCGGCGGGCACGGGGCAACCCGGTGAGTGCCGCGCTCGACCTCGAGGTCGCGCCGCCGACGCAGGTCCGGGCGGGACGGCTACGTCCCGCCGTGGACCTGCCCGCCGCCGAGCGCGCGGTCGCGGACCTGCTCCGCGCGCTGGGGCGTGACCCCGACGGCGTCCACCTCTCGGACACCCCGCGCCGGGTGGCGGCGTCGTACGAGGAGATGCTCACCCCGCGCGACTTCGACCTGACAACGTTCCCCAACGACGCGGGGTACGACGAACTGGTGCTGGCCCGGGACATCCCGATGATCTCGCTGTGCGAGCACCACCTGCTGCCGTTCCGCGGGGTCGCCCACGTCGGTTACCTGCCGGGCGGACGCATCCTCGGCCTGTCCAAGCTGGCGCGGGTGGTGGAGCTGTTCGCGCGGGACCTGCAGGTGCAGGAGCGGCTGACGATGCAGGTGGCGGACTGGCTCGGCGAGCACCTGCAGCCCCGCGGCATCGGCGTGGTGATCGAGGCCGAGCACATGTGCATGTCGGTGCGCGGCGTGCAGGCCGCCGGGACCCGGACCGTCACCTCGGCGGTGCGCGGCACGCTGCGCGAGAACCCGGCCGCCCGGCGCGAGTTCCTCGACCTGATCAGGGGCTGACCGGCTTGCCGGGAGGCGGCTGGGGAACGGCTCAGACCGCCGTCGTCGCCTTCTCCTCGCGGGACCGGAGCAGGAGGTAACCGCCGCAGACGATCACCGCGAAGACCGCGCCGACGAGCAGTGCGGTGCGGCCGGCGGAACTGAAGAACAGGAGTACCAGGACCCCCGCGAGGAAGGCCAGCGCCAGCCAGTTCGTCACCGGCGCGCCCGGCAGTCGGTAGTCCACCGCGGGCAGGCGGCCGGCCCGCACCTCGTTCCGGTACCGCAGGTGACAGACCAGGATGGTGCCCCAAACGAAGATGATCCCGACGGTGGAGACCGACGTGATGTAGAGGAAGGCCCGGTTCGGGGAGATCACGTTGACCACCACGCCGATCAGCATCACGCCCGCCGACAGGGCGATGCCGGGCAGCGGCACCGACCGTCCGCTGAGCCCGCTCAGCGCCGCCGGGGCCTCCTGGCGCAGGGACAGGCTGCGCAGCATCCGGCCGGTGGAGTAGATGCCCGAGTTGCACGACGACAGCGCCGCGGTGAGCAGCACGAAGTTCATGATCCCGGCAGCGGCCGGGATGCCGATCTGCTGCAGCACCTCCACGAACGGGCTGATCCCGGCATGGAAGTCGCGCCAGCTGGCCACCGACATGATCACCAGCAGCGACCCGATGTAGAACAGCCCGATCCGCAGCGGCAGCGAGTTGATCGCCTTGCGCAGCGTCGGCTTGGGGTCGCGGGCCKCGCCCGCGGTGACCCCGATCAGCTCCACGCCGACGTAGGCGAACATCACGATCTGCAGGCTCATCAGCGCGGCGCCGAACCCGTTGGGGAACACGCCGCCGTCCGCCCACAGGTTCGTCACGGTCGGATTGGTGGCGTGGCCGAAGCCCAGGGTGAGCACGCCGATGCCAATCAGGATCATGCCGATGATCGCGGTGATCTTGATCGCCGCGAACCAGAACTCGGCCTCGCCGAACAGTTTCACCGAGATCAGGTTGGCGCCGAACAGCAGCACCAGCACCACCAGTGCCGTCAGCCAGGTGGGGACCGCCGGAAACCAGAACTCCACGTACTTGCCGGCGACGGTGATCTCGGCCATGCAGGTCGCGACCCACACCGCCCAGTACGTCCAGCCGGTGACGAACCCGAAGAACCGGCCGAGGAACTCCTCCGCGTACTCGCCGAAGCTGCCCGAGACCGCGCGGTAGGTGAGCAGTTCGCCCAGCGCGCGCATGATCACGAACACCGCCAGGCCGGCCGCGAGGTAGGCCAGGATCAGCGACGGGCCGGCCGACTCGATGGCGGCGCCAGAGCCGTAGAACAGGCCCGTTCCGATGGCGCCGCCGATGGCGATCATCTGGATGGTGCGCGAGTTCAACCCGCGGCTGTAGCCCTCGGACTCGTCGGCGCGGAGCGCCTCGTCGGTTGTCTGTGTCATGGGCTGCCTTCGTTGGTGCGTGGAGCGTTGGGCCGGTCGATTATGCGCCGGTCGGGTCGTTACCCTGTATTCATGACCGCGGTGAACGAACCTCTGCAGGTGACCAGCGACGTCCGTGAGGCCGTGCACGAGGCCGCGCGTCGCGCCCGTGTGGCGTCCCGCGTGCTCGCCCTTCTCACGACCGCGGAGAAGGACCGCGCGCTGGGCGCAGCCGCCGACGCGCTGCTCGCCGCGACCGACGCGGTGCTCGCCGCCAACGCCCGCGACATCGACGTCGCGCGGGACGGCGGCACCGAGGAGAGCCTGCTCGACCGGCTGCGGCTGACCGCGGACCGGGTCGAGGGCATCGCGTCCGGGCTGCGTCAGGTCGCCGGTCTGGCCGACCCGGTCGGCGAGCTGGTCCGCGGCTCGACGCTGCCGAACGGTCTGGAGATCCGTCAGGTGCGGGTGCCGCTCGGGGTGGTCGGGATGGTCTACGAGGCTCGGCCCAACGTCACCGTCGACGCGTTCGGCCTCGCCCTCAAGTCCGGCAACGCGGCCCTGCTCCGCGGTTCGTCGTCGGCGGCGCACTCGAACGCCGCGCTCGTCGAGGTGCTCCGCGGCGCGCTGACCGCACAGGGTCTGCCCGCCGACGCGGTGCAGTTGCTGCCCAGCGAGGACCGATCCAGCGTCACGCACCTGATCCAGGCCCGCGGCCTGGTGGACGTGGTGATCCCGCGCGGCGGCGCCGGCCTGATCAACGCCGTGGTGCGGGACGCGACCGTGCCGACCATCGAGACCGGTGTCGGCAACTGCCACGTCTACGTGCACGCCGCGGCGGACCTGGCGATGGCCGAGAAGATCGTGATCAACGCCAAGACCCGCCGGCCCAGCGTGTGCAACACCGCCGAGACCATCCTGGTGGACCGGGCCATCGCCGACGTGGCGGTGCCGGCCCTGACCCAGGCGCTGCAGGCGCACAGCGTCGTCATCCACGGCGACCTGCCCGGCCAGGTGCCCGCCACCGAGGCCGACTGGTCCGAGGAGTACCTGACGCTCGACGTCGCGCTCAAGGTGGTCGACGGGCTGGACGAGGCGGTCGAGCACATCGACCGCTACGGCACCGGCCACACCGAGGCCATCGTCACCGCCGACCTGGCCGCGGCCCGGGAGTTCACCGCCCGGGTGGACGCCGCCGCGGTGATGGTCAACGCCTCGACCGCGTTCACCGACGGCGAGCAGTTCGGCTTCGGCGCGGAGATCGGCATCTCCACCCAGAAGCTGCACGCCCGCGGACCGATGGGTCTCGGCGAACTCACCTCCACCAAGTGGACCGTGTGGGGCGACGGGCACGTCCGCCCGGTCTGAACCGAGCACCACCCGACCTTGATCGACCAAACCTGAGGAGCCAGTGTGGACCGCGCCCTGCCGATGACGCCGCCGATCTTCGCGAGCGTCGACGAGGTGATCACCCGGCTCGCCGAGACCGGGTACCTGGCCGACAAGGCGACCGCGACCGCGGTGTACCTGGCCGACCGGCTCGGCAAGCCGCTGCTGATCGAGGGCCCGGCCGGCGTGGGCAAGACCGAGCTGTCGCGGGCCGTCGCGCAGACCGCGGGCGCCGAACTGGTGCGGCTGCAGTGCTACGAGGGCGTCGACGAGTCGCGGGCCCTCTACGAGTGGAACCACGCCAAGCAGATCCTGCGGATCCAGGCCGGCGGGGCCGGTGCGGCGGCCGGGGACGCCGCCAGCTGGGACGCCACCAAGCTGGACGTCTTCTCCGAGGAGTTCCTGCTGCCGCGGCCGCTGCTCACCGCGATCCGCCGCGAGGACCCGACCGTCCTGCTCATCGACGAGGTGGACAAGGCCGACGTCGAGATCGAGGGCCTGCTGCTCGAGGTGCTCAGCGACTTCGCGGTCACGGTGCCGGAACTCGGCACCATCGTCGCGACCCGCAAGCCGTTCGCCGTGCTCACCTCCAACGCGACGCGGGAGCTGTCCGAGGCGCTCAAGCGCCGCTGCCTGTTCCTGCACCTGGACTTCCCGGACGCGGAGCTCGAGCGCCGCATCCTGGCCAGCCGGGTCCCCGAGCTGCCGGAGGCGGTGGCCGAGCAGCTCGTCAACACCGTCCGGGTGCTGCGCGGCATGCAGCTCAAGAAGCTGCCGTCGGTCGCCGAGACCATCGACTGGGGCCGCACCCTGCTGGCGCTGGGGATGGACACCCTCGACGACGACGCGGTCCGTGCCACCATGGGAGTGATCCTCAAGCACCGATCCGACCAGCAGCGCGCCGCCGCCGAACTGCGACTGAACTGACGTAGGAGCCCCGCATGGCCGTCACCGCCGCCGCCTCGGGCGGACCCGCCGCCCCGTACGGCCTGCCCGGGCACCTCGTGGACTTCGTCGAGGCGCTGCGTCGACGCGGGATTCCCGTCGGCCCGTCGGAGACGGTGGACGCCGGTCAGGTGATGTCGGTGCTCGACCTGCTGGATCGCGAGGCCCTGCGCGAGGGCCTGGCCTGCTCGTTGCTGCGCCGGCCGACGCACCGCGCCACCTTCGACGCGCTGTTCGACCTGTGGTTCCCGGCCGCGGTCGGGGTGCGCGACGGCGGCGCCGTGGACCTGCAGATTCCGCGGCGGCCCGACGGCACCGTGGATTTCGACGCGCTGCGTGAGCTGATCGCCGGGCTGCTGGCGGACGGCTCCGCGGAGTCGCTGGAACTCACCGAGAAGCTGACCGCGCAGATGGTCGAGCAGCTCGGCCAGTACCAGTCGTCGAAGGGCCCGTCGTTCTCGGCGTACCAGGCGTTGCGGGACGTGGCGCCGGAGACGCTGGTCGAGCGGATCCTCGACGGGCTGCTCGGCAACCGCGTGCAAGGCGAGCACGACGCGGGCGACTACGCCACCGAGGTGGCCCGTCGCACCGCCGCGCAGCGGGTCGCGGACTTCCGGAAGCTGGTCGAGCAGGAGACCCGGCGGCGCTCCGCCGAGCAGCTCGGCAAGGAACGGGTGGCCACCTACGGGGTGCCGCGGCTCGCCGAGGAGGTCGACTTCCTGCGGGCGTCCGACTCCGAGCTCGTCGCGTTGCGCCGCACCGTCACCCCGCTCGCCCGCAAGCTCGCCAGCCGGCTGGCCGCCCGCCGCAAGCGCAGCCGCGCCGGCGCCATCGACCTGCGCAAGACGCTGCGCAAGTCGATGTCCACCGGTGGCGTCCCGATCGACCTGGTCCAGCGCAAGCCGCGGCCCGCCCGCCCGGAGCTGGTGGTGCTGTGCGACGTGTCCGGTTCGGTCGCCGGCTTCAGCAACTTCACGCTGCTGCTGGTGCACGCGCTGCGCGAGCAGTTCTCCCGGGTGCGGGTGTTCGCGTTCATCGACACCACCGACGAGGTCACCCGGTTCTTCGACGCCGGCGCCGACCTCGGCTCGGCGATGTCCCGGATGATCCGCGAGGCCGACCTGATCACGTACGACGGGCACTCGGACTACGGCAACGCGCTCGGGGTGTTCGCCGAGCGGTTCGCGCACAGCCTCACCAGCAAGTCGTCGCTGTTGATCCTGGGCGACGCGCGGAACAACTACCGGGACCCGAACCTGACGGCGCTGACCCACCTGGCCGCGGTCGCCAAGCACACGCACTGGCTGAACCCGGAGCCGACCGGGCAGTGGGGCAGCGGCGACTCGGCCGCGCTGGTGTACGCCGACGCGGTGACGATGCACGAGTGCCGCTCGGCGAGCCAGCTGGCCACGGTGGTCGAGCGACTGCTGCCGGTCTGACCACGCGAGCGGGAGGCGGCGACGCACCGACCAGTAAGCTGGTCACTCGTGCAGGACGAAGTGGGTGCGACGAAGAGCGGCTCGGCGACGACGCCGCAGCCTCGTGCGGCGGAGCCGTTGTCGCCTGGTGCGGCGGAGCCGAGGCGGACCGGTGCGGCAAAGCCGAGGCGGCTCGGCGTCATGGGCGGCACCTTCGACCCCATCCACCACGGACACCTCGTGGCGGCCAGTGAGGTCTCGGACCGATTCGGGCTCGACGAAGTGATCTTCGTCCCCACCGGCCAGCCCTGGCAGAAGGAGGCGCGCAGCGTCAGCCCGGCCGAGGACCGCTACCTGATGACGGTCATCGCAACCGCCTCCAACCCGGGGTTTTCCGTCAGCCGCGTCGACGTGGACCGGGAGAAGGCGACCTACACCGTCGACACCCTGCGGGACCTGCGGGCGCAGCATCCGGACGCCGAGTTGTACTTCATCACCGGTGCGGATGCGCTGGAAAACATCCTTTCCTGGCAGAATTGGGAGGAGCTGTTCCAGCTGGCGAGGTTCGTCGGCGTGTCCCGGCCCGGTTTCGAGCTCGGCATCGAGCATCTCGCCGACCACTTGGCCGATCTGCCGAAGGGCGCGCTGACGCTCGTCGAGGTGCCCGCGCTGGCGATCTCCTCGACCGAGTGCCGGCTCCGGGCCAGCGAGAACCGACCCGTCTGGTACCTGGTGCCCGACGGGGTGGTCCAGTACATCTCCAAACGCAACCTCTACCGACCGCTCGACGCAGAGCGGCTCGACGGGGCCGTCACGGTGTCGCAACCGGCACCGCACAAGATCCACCCCCAACCGCAGAACCTGGAGAACACTTAAGTGAGCGCATCCGCCGAAGCCACCGAAATGTCGCGCATCGCCGCGCTGGCAGCCGACGAGAAGCTGGCCACCGAGGTGGTCGTTCTCGACGTCTCGGAGCAGCTCGTCATCACCGACTGCTTCGTCATCGCCTCGGCGTCGAACGAGCGTCAGGTCAACTCGATCGTCGACAACGTGGAGGAGAAGCTCCGCGAGGCCGGGCACAAGCCGGTCCGCAAGGAGGGCACCCGCGAGGGCCGCTGGGCGCTGCTCGACTACATCGACATGGTCGTGCACATCCAGCACAGCGACGAGCGCGAGTTCTACGGCCTCGAGCGGCTGTGGAAGGACTGCCCGGTCGTCCCCGTCGAGGGCATCGAGGCCACCCCGCGACCCGCCGTCGACGACGAGGAGAACGCGAACCTCAACGACCGCGACGAGCCCACGCAGTGACAGCACGCCCCTCGCACGGTGTCCCGGTCCGGCGGCTGATCCTGCTCCGCCACGGGCAGACCGAGTACAACGCCGGCGACCGGATGCAGGGTCAGCTCGACACCGACCTGTCCGAGCTGGGCCGGTTTCAGGCCAAGTCCGCGGCGCGGGCCCTGGCCGAGCGCCGGCCCGCCGAGGTCGTCTCCTCGGACCTGCGGCGCGCGCTGGACACCGCGACCGCGCTCGCCGAGCAGTCGGGGCTGACCGTGAGCACCGACGAGCGGCTCCGCGAGACGCATCTCGGTGAGTGGCAGGGGCTGACCCACACCCAGGTCGACGAGCGCGACCCCGGTGCCCGGGCGGCCTGGCGCGCCGACGCACGCTGGGCCCCGCCCGGCGGCGAGAGCCGGATCGACGTCGCGCGGCGGTCCGCCCCCGTGGTCGCCGAACTGGTCGCGCAGCGTCCGGAGTGGGGCGAGGCGCCCCTCGTCCTGGTGGCGCACGGCGGACTGATCGCCGCGCTGACCGCCGCGCTCCTGGACCTGCCGGTGGACCGCTGGGCCGTGCTCGGGGGCCTGGGCAACACCAGTTGGGTGCAGCTGAGCGGACACGGCGAACCCGATGCACTCGGCTGGCGGCTGGACGTGTGGAACGCGTCGGCTAACGTAGCCAGCGATGTCCTCTGAACTAGATTCCTCGCCGGCGTCCGACGCCGCCCGCCCGGTTCTTCTGGTGCTCGCCGACTCGCTGTCGTACTTCGGGCCGAAGGGCGGGCTGCCCGCCGACCACCCACGGATCTGGCCGAACCTTGTTGCGGCCGAACTCGGGTGGGACGTGGAGCTCGTCGCCCGGATCGGCTGGACGAGCCGCGACGCCTACTGGGCGTTGATCCAGGACCCGCGGGTGTGGGCGACGGTGCCGCGCGCGGCCGCCGTGGTCTTCGCCGTCGGCGGCATGGACTCGCTGCCGTCGCCGATCCCCACCGCGCTGCGTGAGCAGATCCGGTACGTCCGGCCGCCCGCGCTGCGCCGGGTGGTCCGCTCCGGCTACCAGTGGCTGCAGCCGCGCCTCGCGCCGCTCGGCTGGCCGGTCGCGCTCCCCCCGAAGCTGAGCGTCGAGTACCTGGAGAGTTCCCGCGCCGCGCTCGAGTACATGCGACCGGAGCTGCCGGTGATCGGCGCGCTGCCGTCCGTGCACCGCAGCGACGCCTACGCGAGCGTCCACGCCGGCCGTGCCGGTGCGGTCCGGGCCCTGCAGGCGTGGGGAGCGGAGAAGCAGGTGCCGCTCGTCGACCTCGGCGAGGCGGTGCGCGAGAACGTCTTCTCCGACCAGGGCAACCCGGACGGCATCCACTGGGGCTGGGAGGGACACGAGCGGGTGGCCGCGGCGATGCTCGTGGCGATCCGGTCGGCGATGCCCGCCGACGCGGTGCCTGCTCCTTCAGAGCCGCTTCCTTCAGAGTCCCTGCCCTCGGCCGACGGCGCCCGGTAGCCCGCCGTGCCCGTCGTCGTCGTCACCGACTCCTCGGCGTGCCTGGCGCCGGAACTGGCGCGCGCACACGGCATCCGGGTGGTGCCGATGCACCTGCTGGTGGACGGCCACGACCTGCGCGAGGGCGTGGACGAGATGCCCGCGGACCTGTCGTCCGGCGCGCTGGTCACCACCTCGGGTGCCTCGCCTGGCGAACTCGCCGAGGCCTACGCCCGCGCGCTCGAGGACAGTGAGGGCGACGGCGTGCTGGCGGTGCACCTCTCCCGGCAGCTGTCCGGCACCTGGGAGGCCGGCCGTCAGGCCGCGCAGGCCTTCGACGGCATGGTCCGGATCGTCGACTCCCAGTCCACCGCAATGGGAACCGGCTACCCGGCGCTGGCCGCCGCCCGCGTCTCGCAGGCCGGCGGCGGACTCAAGGCCGTGTACCAGCGGGCCGTCGACGTGGCCAGCCGAGGCAAGGCCCTGATCATGGTGGACCGCCTCGAACAGCTGCGCCGGGGCGGGCGCATCGGCACCGCCGCGGCGCTGCTCGGGACCGCGCTGGCGGTCAAGCCGGTGCTGCACCTGGTGGACGGCAAGCTGGTGCTCAAGGAGAAGACCCGCACCATGACCAAGGCGCTGGCCCGACTCGTCGACAGCGCGGTGGACCTGGCGGCCGGGGGCGAGGCCGCGGTGGCCGTGCACCACCTGCAGGCACCCGAGCGCGCCGAGGAGGTCGCGGCGGCGCTGCAGGCCCGGATCGAGGGCATCACCGAGGTGGTGGTCGGCGAGTTCGGCATGGTGCTCGGCGCGCACGTCGGGCCCGGCGCGATCGGTGTGCTGGTGTTCCCCGGCGGTGCGGGCGCGGGAGACTGGGCCGACGTGGACGACCAGGGCTGACTGCACAGGCACGAAATCTGCCCGCGGCGTTGCCTCGTCGGCTGGGCCGCATGAGCCCGCAGTTCTTGCTTCGGGCACTGCATCCACGCTTGGGTGAATGCGGCGCCGTCGCTTTGTCCTGGCCTGCGCTCTCTCGGTCTGACCTGGGCTGACTTCTCCGGCTCGGCGATATCCACAGCCCCGCGGTCGATCCACAGGCGAGTTGTTTCTCCAGGTCGCGCCGCGGGGCCTTCGCCCGCTCGGACCTAACGTCATCGGCATGCGCAGCACCGACGAGGCGAGGGACCGGATCAGGCAGCGACTGGACGCGCTCACCGGCGGCGCCCCGGGGGTCCGGGCCGGCTCATCGGCCGACGGGTCGAATCCGGACGACGACGGGATGCGGCAGCCCGGCTGGCTGGAGTCCGACGGCGCCGCGGACGAACCGCCCCGGCCACGCGCGAGGTTCGCCCCGGGCCGCGGCGGCGTGATCGCGCTCGTGGTGGTCGGTGTCGTCGCGGCCGGCGTCGGACTGGTGGGCGCCTGGCGGGACCGCCCCTCGGCCCAGGCGGTGGCCCCGCTGCCGCAGGCGCGGACCGACGGGGGGCTCGCCGCCGCGGACCCGACGGCCGGAACGGGCCCGCCCGACCCACCGACCGCACCGGGACCGACCTCCGTGCCCGCTGTGCCCACAGACCTGGTGGTCAGCGTGGTCGGACTGGTGCAGACGTCGGGCCTGGTCCACCTGCCCGACGGGTCCCGGATCGCGGACGCCCTGGCCGCGGCGGGCGGGCCCCGCGAGGGCGCCGACCTGCTCGGGCTGAACATGGCCCAGCGCGTCGCGGACGGCGACCAGATCCTGGTCGGGGTGGCACCCGCCGACGGGCGACCCGTCACCGCAGGCAGCGGCACGGTCAGCGCGGGCGCCGTCGGCTCGGGCGCAGCGGGCCAGGCAGGGGTGGGGGAGGCCGGGCCGGGGGCGTCCGGGGGCGGCGTTGCCGGCGGCGGTGGCCCCGGAGGGAAGGTGGACCTGAACACCGCGACGGCCGAGCAACTCGACGCGCTGCCGGGGGTGGGGCCGGTGACCGCCGCCGCAATCCTCGCCTGGCGCACGGCCAACGGGAGGTTCACGGATGTCGAGCAACTCGGCGAGGTGGACGGCATCGGCCCGGCGCGGCTGGAGAAGCTCCGCGACCTCGTCGCCGTGTAGATGACCACCCCGGAGGCGCGCGCCCTGGACCTGCGGTTGCTTCCGTCGGCGCTGATGTGCTGGGCCGCAACGCTGTTCGGGATCCAGTTCGGGTGGCGGGCGGCGCTGTGGCTGGCGGTCGGGATGGCCGCCGTCGCGGTGCTGGTGGCGGGGATCGGTGTCCGGGCGGGAGTTGGTGACCGTCTTCGGCGCGAGGATCCAGGCCCGGCCGGTGGCCGCGCCGCTGGGAGCGGGTCCGGTGTGCGGGTGACCGTGTCGGCGGGAGTGCTCGCCGCGCTGCTGGTCGGGGCGGGCTTCGCGGTCGCGGTCGCGGCCCGGGAGCACGCGGCGGCAGCACATCCACTCGCGGCGGTCTCGGCGCGCGGCGGTCACGCCGACGTCACCCTCGCTCCCGTGGAGGACCCGCGTCCGGTGCGTTCGCCGTCCGGGGACACGGTGCTGATCCGGGCGACACTGCGCTCGATGGAGATCGGCGGCGCCGAGGTGGAGGTGGGCGGCGCGGTGGTGCTGTTCGCCCCGGCGGAGGGCTGGCGCGGCCTGCTGCCGGGCCAGCGGGTGCGCCTGCGCGCCGAGGTCGGCGCGCCCCTGCGCCGCGACCTCACCGTCGCGGTGCTC